>CAYOWJ010000092.1:5480-11270 GCA_964407625.1 uncultured Lentimicrobiaceae bacterium | reverse complement strand
GGCGAACCAGCCGGCGGAAGATTTTCTCCATCAACATCAGAAGGTTGTAAGCTGTATTTATTGGCGAAATATCCAAAAAACACCATTTGGGCATCCGGGTCACCAACGAGCATTTTATCCCTTTCAAAGGCTGCTACCCCGGCACCGAGAAATCCATCGCCGAAAAAATTAAACGTAGCATAATAACCGTCGGGCCAAACACCCATTTTTGGATAATCGTTCATGTCGTCAAATTCAAAAGCATAACGATAATATTCGCCCAAAGGATCGCCGTTAGCAGAAACAGCAACCAACTGATAAAATTTCCCGCTGCTAGTGTTCAGGGCAAATTGAGAGGCCATCCAGCGGTCAGCCATTTCATCATACAAAACAATCGGGTCGCCATCATTATGACCAGTCCAGGGGCCGATAAACCCAGCCCACAAAGTACTGTTATCAACCGGTCCGTAAAGCTTGTTTCCGGATTTATCCCAGATGGCAAACGAAAGATTTATCATCTGAAAATAATGATTAGGACCAACGTCGCCGTCGGTGTCCGGAGGATACACGCCGTTAACATTTCCAACTCCGTCAAAACTATACAATGGTCCCCTCGACTGCACTGCACCTTTGGCTTCCTGCAGATTTGAATATTCGATATCTTCGTTTACGGTGTTTGCTCCGTTACCCAAGAGTTCAACAGATTCATTTTTTATAATTCCATCTTTCCAGGCGCGTTTACGTTCGCCGGGCATAACAATTTTCATGTCCCTTAATGGTGGTGTTTTATCAAAATATTTAGCCTTTTTAACCATTTTCGGCCCACCGGATTGCTGGGCAAAACCTGCGCCGGCTAATAAAAGGCTGCAGAATAGTATTAATATTAAATTTCTCATTTTTGTAGTGTTGGAATTTTATTGTTGATGATTATTATATTTCAGATCGTCTCGATTTTAAATTCAAAAACTGATTGCAATTTTCTGCGCAGTAAGTACAAAACAACATAATAAGGTAAGAGAACTGCTAATGCCAGCAAACCGGAAAAACCTTCATTATCAGTGGCTTTAACCGCACTTATCAAAGTTGCCAGCATGATGAAGAACGGCACAAAATAACCCCATAACACGGCTTTTACACCCATTTTAGGACTCATCGTCACCAAAACAGCCTCGCCTGGTTTATGTTCATCAGGAGCGGTGTTTTTAACTTCAATTATTTTTTCCTTTTCGCCGGCAACGCTGCATAAACCCTTCGAATGACAGGCCTCACAAGCTGATTGTGCAATGATGGCAACCGAAATGGTTTCGGGTGTGACTGCTTTGATTATTCCACGATGACTGATTTTATCGGCTTGCATGATTCTAAAAGATCATTAAGGTGTTGATAAGGAAACAGGCAAAATTTTACCATTAAAAAAATGATGACCAGTGAGCGCAAAGTTTGCAACAAAGGAGGCCATATCTGCGGGCTTTAAAGGAGCGGTGTAACCGGGAAAAGCCTGGGCAAGCATCTCCGTTTGAACGGCGCCGTAAGCCAGGCAATTGACACTTATTTTTCGATCTTTAAACTCTTCGGCCATGACCTCCGAAAGTACAGCAACAGCAGCTTTTGATGCGCTGTATAACGAAAGTCCCGGAAACTTGGAAGTTCCCTGCAAACCACCCATGCTGCTGATGTTGACAATATGAGCCGGTCTATTAAAATAAGCCATTAACGCACGGGTGAGCTTGAAAACAGATTTCACGTTAACTGAAAATATTTCATCGAAATCATCATCCGAAAACTCCGAAAACTCCTTTTTGATCAATGTTCCTGCGTTATTTACCAAAACATCAATTACATCAAAATGGCGTAAAACCGATGGGAGTAGTTCAAAAGAATAGGATGCTGACGACAAGTCGAAACAAACCGGAAAAACCCTGGCGTTTGGGTTGAGGAGCAGGCACTCATTTTTGAGCATTTCCAATTTAGCTGCGTCTCTTGAAATAGCGACAACCTGATGATTGCCGCTTTCGCAGATTTTTTTTACCAAAGCATGACCAATTCCACGGCTGGTTCCGGATATTATGATGTTCATCGTGAGCATGCAAAAACGATTTGCAAAATATTTTGATTCAATGTTCGTGTACTAATTTCAACAAAAGACTGCTTAAACGGTAAAAGGTTTCCTGCAAAGGCGTTTTAATCTTCCAAAACTTCAACCTGGCCGTACGATCCGCAAGCATCGCAGATGAGCAGGTTCATGGTGTGGATTTTGCCACAAGCCCGGCACTTAAACTTTTTCATTTTAATTTCTTCAAGTGACTCCTGGCCTGGCTTTTCTTCTTCAGCATCAACAGTTTTGTATTTCAACTGAACCATGAAAGGTTCTCTTCCGAGATAAATTACCTCGTTATCTTTAATTTTTTCCTGGATATGTTTGTGGCAGTCACGCTTACTTTGTCCGATAAATGTGCCGTTGAGGGAGTTAAGATCGGTGAGTACGTAATTTCCATCCAAATATTCGATTTTGCAATGTTCGCGACTAATCTGTGGAATTTTTGAAAAAACATCGGCACCTACACTTTGGCGACCCAGGACAATAATTTCGGCATGTGGAATCTCAATCCATGCATTAGTTTTATCATAAATCAAAATAAGGCCATCAAGGCGTTTTACCTTGTGGGACTCGATTTCGATGTTGAATTTCTCATCCGAATCCCTGGCTTCGAGATGACTGATGGGCGAATTACATAATTTGCACACCGCCGGCTTTTTATCCGGGGCGTCAAATTCGTTGTCTTCAAAGCAATAATCACAGGTAATTTTGTACATCATTAAATTTCAAGCTTTATTCCCGAGTCTTTCAAGTGTTCAGTCAGATTTTTGATATCATCTTTTTTAGGCACTCCGGCCATAAAAATCTGGTTCGATTTGGTGACATTGAGCGACCATTTTCCATTAAAAAACTGATTGTTGTCCTTTACACTTTTCCCGCCTTCAAAAGTATAGAAATTCTGATTAGATGAACCGCGAATGTTGTCACTCACGGCGAAATCCCTTTCAAAACGTCCATCAATCAGGTAATCCAGCGAATTCATGAATAATTTGTCGGCAAATTTTCCGGTCAGTTCGTCCAGGGTAAAACCTGAATAAACCAAAATATTGAGGTCGGATTTCATTTTGATAAAACTTCCGAAAGCCACGAGCGCATTGTACTGCTCAAAAGGCTCACCACCAGTGATGGTGATGCCGTCGAAATGGTTTTTTATGGTAAGAATCGAGGAGGCGAGTGAGGCAATATCAACGTTTTTGCCACCATTTTCGGCCCAGAGTTCAGGATTAATGCAGCCTTTGCAAGCCAGGCTGCAGCCCTGAACCCATATGGCCAGCCGCCTTCCGGGGCCAAGATTATAAACCGGAAACTGAATCCTGTTTATTTTCCAATACATTCGAACTTCACTTTGTTTTCGTCATCTTCGGCAACCACCACCCTGAAATTAAGGTTTTCGGAGGTATTTTGCTCGTACATAAAATTTGCGATGCCGTTTTTGATGTAGGTTTCAACCCGGTTGTTGATGCCACGGCCTCCGTTGTTGAGGTTGTTGAGAATATAATATTGCCTGAACTTTTCGACAAACTGCTCGTCAAATTCAAAATTGCAATTTTTCTGTTTCAACAGATTTTTCCTGATCATATTGAGGCTTTTCAGCAAAATCATTTTATCGATGTCGGGCCTGATGAAATCGAAAACCACAAAGTTGTCGCCAAAGCGATTGAGGATTTCGGGCCGGTTGAGCTTGGTGTTAAAGAAATTCTGAATCTCGGACATGATATTTTTGGAAGTCACCTCGTAGCTGTCGCTGTAATTGATGTTAGGAATCCGCCGTCCATGCTCATCTTCGGTGTAAACGCCGAGGTTGCTGGTGAAAATAATGAGTGTTTCGGTAAAATACACCGTTTCACCTTTACCGTCGGTAAGCCGCCCATCGTCGAGGATCTGGAGAAATTTATCGAAAATTACGGGATGAGCCTTTTCGATCTCATCAAAAAGCACTATCGAAAAAGGTTTGGCGCTAACCTGGCTCGTTAACTGTCCACCTTCCTGATAACCCACGTAGCCGGGTGGCGACCCGATAAGTTTGGTGTCGGAATTTGAGTCGTTATACTCGCTCATGTCGAACCTCAAAATGGCATCTTCATCATTAAAAATGAGTTCGGCCAGCGATTTTGCAAGCTCGGTTTTTCCAACTCCGGTAGGACCGGCAAAAAACATCACCCCTTTGGGTTTATTTTTGGTGTTTTTAACATCAATCGAATGAAGCCCCAGCTTGGCACGGCGAATAATCTCGACGCTTTTTCTGATGGCCGGGTCCTGCCCCATCACCCGCTTTTTGAGTTCATTTCCGGCATTTTCGATTTTGGATTTTTCGAGGTCTTCCCAGAAATTTTCACGGGTTCCATATTTAAACAGATCGATGATTTGCTGAATGTTGTTGATGTGGATTTTTTCCTGCTGCGAAATGGTGATCAGATTTTCGAGTTCCTGATTGGCCAGGCCATCTGTAAGATCGGCAAAAATGCTGATGATTTCATCAAAATTCACAGCTTCGCCTTCGTGGTAAAAACGTTGAGCCTGAACCCTGAAAAAGCGGTTTCGTTCTTCCTTATTGGGTTTTTTGATTTCGATGCCTTTGGTGAGCGGATTCTCAAGCAAAATCCAGCTTGGGATGTCGTTGAGTTTGTCGCACAGGAAAATCAGAATGTTGCGCATTCCGCCCTTTTCAGGAAAAAGCCGTGCATCCTGCGCCGACTTGAGCAATTTGAGGAAAATCACGCGTTCATCTTCGTTCAGGCTGTTGGGATCGCCCGAAAACCGGGAGCTATAATTGATAATCCCCGCCGATACTTTCTTATTGTTCGACATCAGCAACCTGAAAAACGACAAGGCGTCCGAGAGTTTTTTCTCGACATTAACAATCTTTTTCGAATCGAGAAAAGATTTTGCATTTGGCACATTATCAATCAGATAACTGATAATATTATCACGATTGAGGTCGGTAACCGGGTCGGATGAAATATCGAGGCCATCGATAATGTCGTAATAGGCGATTATTTCGAAACCTTCATTTTTAAGATAAAGCTTCAGCAAAAGCTGGATGTCGTTAAACCGCGCCCATTGGAAGTCGTGCTGGTTTGATGCATCCTTATAATTCACCGGAAAATAGTAACAATCGTACACATTTCCGTAAAGGTAAAACTGCGATTTGAGCGATTGAAACCGTTTAAACTCCTGCATCCATCCCGGAAAAAACTTTCTGTCGGAATCTGACATATTGTGAAATTTTAAAATTCGTGAAAAAACTGCCCCCGACTTGCCAATTTCGATGAAGGCGTCCAAAATTAAAGAAATCGCCGCAATCACAAAAAATAAAGCTGTCGAAAAACGATCAATGATTACCGGAGTTTAAAAACGACGCTCCTGCTCATCCAGATTTTGGGATGATAGACGGGTTTTAGTCCTGCATTCAGTGCGATTTCAACTTCTTTTTGAAAGGCTTTGCGGGGCACATGAAACCTCGGCTCAACAATCATATAAAAGCTTTCAGGCTTCATCAAGGCGTGGATTTCGGTCATGAAATGGTCTTTATCGTCAACTTCATGAAACATCCAGAAATTCAGGATAAAATCAAATTTCGCGATTAGGCCAATGCTTTGAATTGTCGAATGATGAACGGAGATGGTTCTTTCCAAAGGCGAACCCTTAATTTTCCTGGTTAGAATATCCAACCCTGATTGCTGAATGTCGCAGGCGACGACCTTACCGCTTTC
>CAYOWJ010000092.1:0-5380 GCA_964407625.1 uncultured Lentimicrobiaceae bacterium | reverse complement strand
AAATTCGGTAAAAAAATAGCTCTCCGAAATTTTATGCTTTTGAAGTAAGTCTGCAAATTTCGCTTGATATTGCTGGGCTAGTTTTGGGTCAGAAATTCCGTTTAGCTGTTCTCTGATTTTGGTAAGAATTTCCTCGCTAGTTTCAGTAATAACACCCGATGCGGCATGGTGGTCGTCCTTGCCGGAAACCAAAAATACTTTATGCTTGCCAACCAAAGGCTCATTTCCCGAAAATTGGCTGCTGATTAAGGAATTCAGTTGCTTTTTGCTTTGCTCGAAAGTATTTTCAATTTGGGTTTTGATTAAATCGGCTTTTAGCCTGAAATCTTCAGAAAAATGTGGCAACGCAAAATCAAACCGGATTTTGGCCGCGTGTTCTGCCAATTCGTTGTATTTGGAGGCTTCCGGAATGTTTTGCCTGATTTGATTCAGAAATTGCTTTTTGATGGTTTCGAAATTTCCGTCAAATTCCTTTACCCTGATTTCCAGTTCAAGATAAACCTCATAACTCGTTTCGAGGCTTTTAAAACGGGTCAGTTCATCGTCGAAGCCATTTTTCAAAACCTCCAATTTTTGACTTGTTTCTGCAAACTGATTGTAAAATTCGTTAAACTGGCTCTGATTAAGCGTTTCCAGGTTCGAAGGTTTAAACATTTCCAGCAGCCTTTCGAGAGTTTTTTGCCCGTTTTCGATTAGGGCTTCATTTTCATAACTTATCCCGCGCATATTGTCGGCTAGCTTTTTTTCATGAAGCTCAGCCATTAACATTTCCAGCTCGCACCGCAGTTCAAAAATCTGTCGGAGGTGCTTATCAAAAACGCGCACCGAATAGCTTTTGGGTCCACTCATTAATCGATAATTTTCGGTTGAATTTTAAAGGCCACCGCCAATTCAGGCTTTCGCTGGTAAAGATTTCCGATGTTCAACATTCCCTGGTTTCGGGCATTTACGCCAGCTTTCGGTTGATTTTGCATGATAATCGTAAAATAACCAATCACCAGGTAAATAAAAATTGAAATGAACAAGGGCAAAAGCCTGAATTTTTTATAGGTCTGGAAGAATGCAATCACAATTTTGATCAGAAGACGGGTAAGTAAAAACATGTAAAGAAATATGGCAGATTTTTCGGATGACAGCACAATGCCGGCCTTTTTTCCGAAAACAAAAATTTCGCTAAAGAACTGGTCAATCAAAAAATAGACGCCAATAAAAATGAGCGGACCAAAAATAAAAAATAGCATCAGACTATTTAGAAGTGAGCCGTGGTAATCAAAAAATGAATTGAACATGGATTTTTCCTTTCGGAAACTTAAAATCGGTAATAGCAACAAAATACCCATGAGCAGATTAAGCGAATAGCCTGCAAACAGGACAATTGAGTAGTACGAGCGTGCCATCCGCACCGAAACCAAATTGAGCGAAGGTGAAATATTATACATGATTTCTTTAAAAACTGAGTAATCCAACAAATAATTGGCGGTAAAAAAAACCATCCCAAAAACGGGAAAAAGGTAAAGCAAATACTTGGGAATGAATGTGTAACTATTGAAATACTCGAGCTGCTTCTTGTTCGCAAGAACTTGTTTAAATGATTCGGCTGATTGTCCGGCCAGGGTTTTGCAGGCTAAATGATGTTTCGATAAAACCTGGCTTACAAACCGCTCGTAAAGCGAATCGTCATTGGCAAACTGGCCTTTTTTAATAACTACATTGTCAGGTTTTGAAGCACTTAGCGCTTCACTTTTTTTCATTCCTTTAGACTCGAAATAATCGCCGGCCAAAATGGTATAATCATAATCGACCGTTGCTTCGCCAACCACAGGGACATCAAAAACGATATTTTTAACCCTGGTTTCGATGGTTGTGTGACTCTTGAAAACTTTAAGTATGAAATCCTGCAACGACAGCCCATTGTAGGCGTTGAGATTATGATAGGTAAGAAATGCATTGAGTTCGATGGAACAGATTTTCTGATTGTAATATTCGGGGTTTGCCACAAAATACAAGGCCACCTCTTCGACAGTGTTCAACGATTTCAGGGTTTCGGGCCGGAAGGTACGGCCCGGAATAAACTGGTAAAGCAGGTCGATTATATTTTCGTCGGTAAACTGTTTGTAATAATTGGCACGCAACGTAGCAAAATCGCCTGTTGCAGTTCTCAACGCCCTGGAAATTTTATCAAAAACAGGGCTAACTGTCGATTTATAGGCAATCCGGTCGTGCAGTCCAATTTGAAGCATCACAAATTCGAACTCAAAAAACTTCATCAAAACTTCATCAAATGAGGCTTCTTTCCAGAGGTCATCGAGAGCTGTAAAGAAATCTCTGACTTTATTATTAAAATTTCCTTTCTGATAAAGAAAAATCTGCTCATCGCCAACTTCCACCGGTTTCTCGAAATCGAGCAGGCGCAAAAGAACAACCCTTAAAATATCGAAGCCTGCTGATTGATAAAAACGAAGAAGTTCGTAAAGAAAATCCAGGCTATGCCGGCTCTTTAAATGCCCGTTAAGCACACTTGCAAGTAATTCGATATCATCTTTGCCTCTAAACAAAAACTGAAGACAAGTATCGCTTCTGGTAACAAACGTAACCAATTGTTCCTTTGAACATTGCTGCAAATAACCCTTTCGCTCAAGGAGCATAAAAGCATCGTCGTAGCTCCGTGGATTACTCTCAAAATAGGTGCAAATATGATCCAGCGAACTGTATTGGTTTCGATTTAGATCCTTTAAACTTCTGCTTTGATTAAAAGCATAGAAGATGTTGATCAGGTGCTCATTACGTAATTCTACAAAAAGCCCGGCAATAAATTCCGAAAAGTCAGGCTGATAATCGGTGCCAATAATGCGGGTAATTTTCAGGAAGGCTTCATCGATAATTTGTTTTACGGGCTCGGGGGATTTTACACGAAGCTGCCGGACAGCAAATTCAAACTGGAAAAAATAGAAGCGCAAAGTTGCAAAATCAGTCATTTTCCACCGATCATCAAGCAGTGCAATAAACTGATTGATATTTTCGGTTAATTTCTGAATATTGTTAAAATCAAATTTTACCAGGCCAATACTGACGGTGCGCAAGGGTGCAAAATAAAACAGGATGGCTTCGCGAACATAATCGATCCCATAAAATTTCTTGTAGTAGGAGATCATCTTATCAAAAAGGCGGCGATTTTCGTCACCCTGCAACTGCGAAACCCAGGTCAATAATATGCTGTAGCCTTCTTTATCCTCGATCAGTGCTTCATAGAAAGGATTTCCGGCTTCGATAAAATCGACAACTTCCTTGCTTGACCTGAGGATTGAATCACCAATTCTGATAAAATTCCGGTTTCCGTAAGCCGCATAATTTACGCTTACAGCACGCCCCAACAGCCAGTTGGTGACTTCCTCCTCCCCCCAGCGGTTGTTGTAATCCTGAAGGGTGAGGCCTTCGATGAGTTGGTTGAGGTGTTGATATTTTTCTTCAAAATCGATAATCTGAACCCCTTTTGTGCGGCGTTCAAATATCCGGCGAAGGTTTTTCCGGGTAACGTTTTCGGGGTAAAGCAGGTGCAACACGATCATTCCGAGGCTGTAATAATCATTCTTTTCCGAAACGATTCCAAAAGCCTGTTCGGGAGCAAGGTAAAACTCAGTTCCTTTGGTAATGGTGGTGTGGCTGAGTTCTTTTTCGGAGGACTTTTCGAAGGATTTTGCCGAGCCGTAATCGCCGATGACAACCTGGGTTTGGGTTTTATCTAAAAAATAAACATTCTGAGGTTTGAGGTCGCAATGGTATATTTTTTCGCTGTGCAAAGCTTTAATTCCACGGTGAATTCCAGCTATTACAACGTTTTCGAGAAATTGAGGGGAATATTTTTCCTTAAGATTTTCGACAAAAAGGAGGTCACCCCCTTCAGCAAAATCACTGATTTCGAAGCAAAATTTATCCAGATATTTGTTGGGTCCCGTTCCAAAGTCGAAAAGATGGAGGATGTCGCGGCCTTTAAGTTCGCGAATACGCTGTAAGGTGTCGGCGCTGGGCTCGAGGTGTTCGTCATCAAATTCGTAGTACAATTTAAGGGCATACACCGCACCATTTTCGCTTTTTACCTTGTAAATAATTGCCTCACCGGATTTTCCCTCGCCGGAAATCATTCCGGTAATTTCATATTTTAAACTGTTCAACTCCAGTTTATCACCAATGCCAAGCTGGTGCGCGGAAGTACGCTTTTTTTCGGAAGAAACTGACAAATAGGGTAAAGTACGGCTATCTTTTGGAAGCTGGACATTTTTTTCAGGAATTTCGAGGTCAGGGAAGTTGTCGAAACTCTGGTAAGCAACCGTATTGGCAAGGTTCGAAACAAATGTTTCGCCTTCAGGTTTTTGTCCTTCGGGATAAGGTTTTGTTTTTAATACATCATCAAATAAAACATCCATCGTCGCACCGAATTATCCGCTATTTCGAGTTTTTTTAACCTCGATAAAAATACAACTAATATTATCCGGTGCACCATTTTGGATGGCTTTATAGAAAATAAAATCAGCTTTTTCGCGGAGTGGTTTTGAGTTAGAGAGAATTTTTTCGAGTTGGGAACAGCTAAGTGCCTTGAAAATCCCATCTGACGAAACCATAAAAATATCGTCGGTCAATACCAAATCCTGTCCTGAAGAAATCAGGATGTCCAACGAACTTATCGAACCACCAAAATAGCTGGTGATAGGGCTGTTTGGGATTTCGGCTGCCAAAACCTGGTCATGGGTGAGGTTTCTTAACTTTTGGTTTCGAAACAAGAGTACCCGTGAATCGCCGGCATTTAGAACTCTATAATAGTTTTCGTAAATAATAATTCCGGTAAGCGTGGTGGCCATGCCTTCATATTGCGGATGGTCCTGGCCAAATCTGATGATTTGATGGTTGATCTGATGAAAAATGCCCGCCAATTTTGCCCTTTCAGGGGATTCGTGCAAAGCCAGTTTTTCGTTAAGTTCCTCGAGTAACAAACCGGCAGCGATTTCGCCAGAGGGGTTCCCTCCTACTCCATCGGCGACAAAACAACGTGTGGATCCTTCAATGATACCTGAATATGTTCCTTCATTCTGTACTTTGTCGTGAGCCAGGATAACATCCTGATTTACTTCGCGCACAGCGCCTTTATGCGTAAAAGCTTCGATAGTAAAAATCATGGGGTTGGGAAATGGGATTTATGATTTTAGATTTTAGATTTATGATTGATAGGACAATTAAGGATTTTGGATTAGTATTTTATCAGTTTTGTGGTTTTTGAATGGGTTCCTTCTTTGATGATGATGAAGTACAATCCGCGTGGTGAAAGGTTTCTGTTGGAATCGGTTCCATCCCAGGATACGCTGGTAGCGTTGGACGAAACTGAAATTTT
>CAYOWJ010000091.1:1370-12580 GCA_964407625.1 uncultured Lentimicrobiaceae bacterium | reverse complement strand
GAGAGGAATCTAATTTCAAATAATCTATAAATTTTAATTTTACCGGACACTACTGGTTCAAAATTCAATCCTAAATCCTAAATCCTAAATCCCAAATCAAAAATCCCAAATCTAAAGGTATCCGGCAATTTTATAGGATAAAAATCCGATCCATTCATGGAAAAGCCCGTCCCAGAGCATCATGTTTTCGATGGCCGGAACCAACAAAAACTGGAAATCGCGCCGCTTGCTGATGTAAAGTTTATCGGTTACAAAAGGGACAACTTCCAAACCCACTTTTTTAAAACAGCCGAGCGAGCGACGCATGTGCGTGGCCGAAGTGATTAACAAAAACGGGCCATGCGCACCATTTTCAAAAAGTACTTTTTTTGACTCAACGGCATTTTCGTGGGTGTTTTTCGATAAAGTGTCGATCCAGATGTCCTCCTCAGGAACGATTCCGTTTTTTACAAGGAAAAATTTAATGTATTTCGATTCAGATTCTCCCTGGTTAAAGTAACCTCCCGACCCTCCCGAAATCAGGATTTTTTTGATTTTTCCGGCCTTGTAAAGTTTTACAGCCTGCAAAAACCGATCGTTATTTCCCCTGAAAATGTACTCTCCATTCGACGTATCCAACTGAACCATTCCTCCCCCCAAAACAACGCCGACATCATAAGGTTTTTCAATAGTAGAAATTACAGTTACGGGCAATTCCCATCTTCTGATGGCCTCGTAGGTAAGATAAGAATTTGAGAAAATCAGCAGTAAAATTAATCCCGAAAGCCTCAAAGTAGCCTTGAGCACACTTTTATCAGGAAAAAAGGAAATCAGGAAAAGCAGGATTATCCACGTAAGTGGCATAAAGAGGAGATTGAGAATTTTTGAAAGAGTAAAAAACATGACCGGTTATTTAAAAACTAATAGGAGCCATTTCTTTTACGGATGAACCATTCAGCCGAAATCAGGACTAAAATGAGCACAAGTACCCAAAAAACATTGACCAGCTCGCTGTAACGTTTTTCGGAGAATATGATGGTTTTGATGTCGTCACGGTTTTTAAGCATTTCGGGGAACTGATCCAGCGTTGCCGGTGAAAGCATTTGCCCGTCGTGTTTTTGGGCAATCTGATAAAGCAGGTTATGGTCGGCAATCAGATTTACCGTTTCGATATTGAGTGGCGAGACCGTAAATTCGCCCGCATCTTTAAAAACCTTCTCTCCTACCCTCACCGAAGCCTCGTAAACATAAGTATCAACGGGCAGCATCCCGGCATTGAGATGATAGGACTTTGCCGTTTTGCTGAAAACAAACGGGAAAGTATTGCCCTCACTGTTGGTGATGGTCATTTCGACATCCGGCTCGTTGATGAGTTCATAACTCTGGTTGTAAACTTCGGCGTCAAATTCGACTGGTTCATTTTCTAAAAAGTTATTGTTTCCCACAACCCTGAAAAAACTTTTATCCACCCTCACCGAAAGATATTGAACGATTTTGGTTATCAACTCATTAAAAACATCGTGATTGCCATTTTTAAGATAATCGGCCAGGCGCCAGCGCCAGATTCCTTCGCCGGCAATAACCCCGGTTTTATTTTCGAGATTCTGATTGAAAATAACCAAAGGATAATTCGTTCTTATACTCCCGATCTGTTGATAGAACAAGACATTTGACGAATTCAACATCTTAAAATCTCCAAAAGGAGAAACCAAAGGCGGGAAATTTACGATGCCTTTCCGGGTGGTTTCGCTCATGGTAAACAGCGCAAATTCATCATTATTTGCCGGGAGAATCTCGTTAAAACTGGTTTTTTGGGTCTCGATTTTCAAACCGGTGTTTAGCAGGTTAAACTGTGCCAGGTCCGATTGAGCGCCAACAATGAATAAAATTGGAATTTTTGATGCGGTCGCCTGAGCGATAATATTTGTGGCCGTTAGTTTACCGCCGGGAAGCTGATGCAGGATGATGAGGTTGTAATCGTCGGTTTTGCCTGTAAAATCATCAATCATAAACCTGCTTACTTCATAATTATAATTGCTCTCGATGGCTTCTTTGAGTGCAGCGATGTCGGGGTGCGGAGAAGCCGCCAGCAGCAGAATCTTTTGCCGGGCATCAAGTACATCCACAAAAAATTCTTCAACATTATTTGCTGTACTGATTTCATCCGGAACCTGGGCTATTCTTACCTGGTAACGCTGCATCCCGGCTTCGGTGGCATTTAACTGAACCAGCACAGTTTCCGAATAAACCTCATTTGTAAAAGTGAGATTTTTGGTAAAGAGCACTTTTCCTTTTGAAACAACGGTGAGTACACTTGATAAACCCTTGCTGCGATTGGCTCCAACAAGAATTTCGACAGGAAAAAGGTTGCCGAGATAAGCCATCCTGTTAAAGTTTACTTTCCGGATAAAAATATCTTTCCGGATGGTGGTATCGCCTAAAGCCAGCGTGTAAACAGGGAATTTTACCTTTTCGGAGCCATAAACCGGATTTATACCTTTATTATAAATGCCATCGGTGGCGAGGAGCATTGCCCCAACATTGCGGTTCGAATAACGGGTAATCATCTCATCGAACAATGCCGAGATGTTGGTTTGTTTGCCTGTAAAATTAAAATCCCCACCTTCATTCACTTTGTCGCTGAACGAATAAATCCTGACATCGTAATCATTTTGAAGATTTTCGGCAAGCTCTTCAATTTTAGCCGGATAAGAAGTTTTGATAAAGGATGAATCCTGACCCACCATCAATGAATTTGAATTATCCTGAGCAATGATGATCAGAGGCTTTTCGGAAGTATTATAATTGCTTTTCAACAGTGGTGAAAGCAGTAAAAACGCAATAATCGTAATTGCAGCAAACCTGATAAAAGCCAGAACACGGGAAAGTGTCTGAGAAAATTCTTCCTTTTTATTTCGGTAGTAAAGCAGAAAAGCATACGCCCCACCTGACAAAATGCATAAAACTAACAACCATCCGGGATATTCGGTAACAATATTCAAAGCATCCTCTCCTGATTCGGTAAATTATTGAATAAAAAAAGTTTAAAAAACAGGATTACATCTTCATCCCGCCACAAACGCTGATTACCTGGCCCGTTACATAAGATGAAAGATCAGAAGCAAGGAAAACGGCAATGTTTGCCACATCTTCTGGTTTCCCGGAGCGCCTGAGCGGAATATTTTTGATCCAGCCTTCACGGACTTCAGGAGTTAGTTTTTCGGTCATGGCAGTTTCGATAAACCCTGGCGCAATGGCATTACAGCGTATGTTGCGCGAACCAAGTTCCTGTGCAATCGATTTGGTGAAACCAATTAACCCGGCTTTTGATGCCGAATAATTCGACTGGCCTGCATTACCTTCGAGGCCCACCACCGAACTCATGTTGACAATTGCCCCGCTGCGTTGTTTCAGCATGGTGCTTTGGGTAGCTTTTGTCATGTTGAAAACGGATTTCAGATTTACTTTTATCACGAGGTCCCAATCGGCTTCAGTCATTCGCATCAGGAGGTTATCGCGGGTAATTCCGGCATTGTTCACCAAAATATCAATAGCACCAAATTCTTTTAATACTTCAGCAATGAGTAATTCACACTCACCAAAATTGCTGGCATCCGAAGCATAAGCTTTTGCTTTTACACCCATAGCTTCAATTTCCTGAACCAGCGATAGGGCGGCATCATCAATTCTGATGTCGGTAAAAGCAATGTCGGCACCTTCTGCGGCATATCGTAATGCTATCGAACGGCCTATTCCCCTGGCTGCGCCAGTAATAAGCGCCTTTTTGTTTTCTAAAAGTTTCATAATAATGTGATTTGAAAATTTTGGTAAAGATAATAAAATCAAAAACCTGCATCTGATTCAAAAGATGAATCACGAAAACTTGTTACCGGAGTTTTAATTCGTTGAACTTTTTTCCATCCTCAATCAGGCTGATGGCGGTTTTCAGCTCATCATCAATCTGATTAATGACTTCAAAATAGGCGTTCATGTCCCATAAATTACGTGCGATTAATGCTTTGATCTGAGTTTTGATTTTTTCATCCGGGTAGAAATATTTATCCTCTGGTTTCCTTGTCACACCTTCTTCGGTGGCTTTTTTCCCGAAGGAATCATAAATCTCAGCATCAACTTCAAAGTCCTTTTTAAAGGAACTAAGGTCAGGATGCTTTTCGAGGATACTGTTGCGGTTTTTGTCCAGATAGGAAATGACGAAATTGTTAAAAACTGACTTTCTGACAAGGTCGGTATAATAATCAGAAAAACGTGTCGAATCGATGGGTGTGAAAATATCGGGCATAATGCCACCACCACCGTAAACAACCCTTCCACCCGGAGTGAAATATTTTAACGAATCCGGGAAATGGATGCTGTCAGCGCTCACAAGTTCACCATTATCGAGCCGGTGCTTAAAATCCTGCTGATATTCATCAGAACCTTCCTCATAAGGTTTTTGAATACAACGTCCGGTTGGGGTGTGATATCTGGCCGTTGTCAACCGGATCATCGAGTTATCGGGCAGTTTAAAAGGCCGTTGAACAAGACCTTTTCCAAACGAACGCCTGCCAACGATTAAACCGCGGTCCCAATCCTGCACAGCGCCTGAAACAATTTCGCTGGCTGAAGCAGAACCCTCATTAATTAAAACAACCAGTCGTCCCAATTCAAAATTTCCGATGTTGGTAGCATTGAAATCCTGCCGCGGACTGCGCAATCCTTCGGTGTAAACGATTAATTTTTTATCCGTTAAAAACTCGTCGCTGAGTTTAACGGCAACATCAAGATAACCACCTGAATTGCCACGAAGATCGAGGATAAGCGATTTCATACCCTGTCCGGCAAGTTTTTCCAGCGATTCGTCAAATTCTTCCATCGAAGTTTTCGAAAAACGGGTCAGTTTAATCAGCCCTATTTTTGGCGTAACCATAAAGGCTGCATCGATGCTGTTGAGCGGAATTTTATCCCTCACGATGGTAAAATCGATGAGTTCCTTTTTCCCATAACGCTTAACCGAGATCGTTACAGTTGTGCCTTTTTGGCCTCGCAGGCGTTTCATAACATAGTCGTTGGTAATTGTTTTACCTGTTGCGCTTTCGCCTTCGATGGCCACAATTTTATCGCCGGCAAGAATTCCAAGTTTATCGGATGGCCCGCCTGGTACGGGGGAAATTACGATGATAGTATCCTCAAAAATTTGAAAAGTGACACCAATTCCGTCAAAACTACCTTCGAGCGGTTCGTTTACCCGTTCGACTTCTTCCTTTGAAATGTAAGCCGAGTGCGGGTCAAGTTTTTTCAGCATCTCAATGATTGCCGTTTCTGTCAGATCCGGGCTATTGATGCTGTCGACGTAGGCAAATTCGATGATTTGCAGCGTTGTCGCGAATTTTTGGATAGTTTCTTTTGGGTCGCTTACTGTTTGAGCTTTTAATCCTGAGGAGAAACACAGCATCGATGCAAAAATCAGTGAAGCCAAAGCAAGGCGTGAAATTGGAAAGTGGATTTTGTTGATCATTTTATTTACTTTTATCGGGAAATATCATTTTGTTTAACAACCTAAGCACAACGGCGGCTACAACATATTATTTTTACTTAAAAATGTCTTAACACTTTTTTAGAGGTGAAGTTCATTTACTGACAAAAAAAACATGGCCTGGAGTTTGATTTGCCGGGAATTCTAATTTAAAATAAGTTATCATGCAGGTTACCGAAAAGGCGAAAATCCTCAACAGCATTTTAATACCTACATTTTTTGTAATTTTTTTGTGGTTGGTAAAACTCAGCGAGATAATTTTTCATCTCGATTTTGCGATTTACGGAATCATGCCGCTTAAAATATCAGGATTAATTGGGATAATTGCGGCTCCGCTTATTCACGGCGACATTGCCCATCTCTCGGCAAACAGCGTCCCAATGTGGGTTTTGATGGCAACTTTACTCTATTTTTATCGCCCTATGGCTTGGAAAGTTTTCCTGCTGATTTATTTAATAACCGGCTTCTGGGTTTGGGTCTGGGCAAGAGAATCTTACCACATCGGGGCAAGTGGTGTAGTTTATGGTTTGGCTACCTTTTTGTTTTTGAGTGGAATTTTCAGAAAAGAAAGCCGATTAATGGCGATTTCGATGTTTATCATTTTTACCTATGGAAGTTTGGTTTGGGGTATCTTTCCGCAACTTTTCCCGCATAAAAATATTTCCTGGGAATCCCATCTGATGGGAATTGTAGCTGGTGTCGTGATTGCAGTTTTTTATAGAAATGAAGGACCTCAGCGCAGTAAATTCACCTGGGAAGTTGAAGATGAATTACCTGAAGATGATGAAAATGCCTACTGGCGGGTGCCTCCACCCCCATCCCCAATTCCTCTGCCACCAGATCAACCTGCACCATTAGAAATCAATTATATTTACAAGGAAACCGAAAAACCTGATAATCGGGATGATTCTAAAGCTGAAAAATCATAGTTTTTCTTATTCTCATTTTTCAACCTCCAGGAATTGCTTTTGATCAAATTCCTCACTCCGGCAATTTGCTGTGCGGAGGTTAAACTTTCTTAAAATCTTTCACAATTATCTTAATTTATCAACAGCTAAAACCATAAAATATGTTCATCATTTCAGCTTTAACTTATTACTCTTAAAGTATTTAGATATTTATTGATCACTCCTTACTGGTGAATTTATTTTTTTATCAACAGTTTTATCAACAATTTAAAATATCCAATTTTGATGGATATAAACTTTTGATAGTATTTTAGCCTTCTGCCAGTCTGATCAAAATCTAATTAATATTAACTATTTACTAATTTAAGCTTAAATTATGAATGATACTTTACATGCCGAAAAGATCAACTGTCCCTGTTTTACCAAAAAATACAACCAGATAACCGACAACAAACAAAAAGTAAAGCGCTCGGTGCGCGGGATCGAAAAAGCAATTTATGCCGAAGATTGCGAACAAGGAATCGACGAACTTTTGGATTGCAGCAATTATGACGCATTGAATATAGATTGTGTGAATTGCAGAATTGTTGCTAACCTTGAAAAGAATTCTACCGAAATCAGGATGCAGATGAAGGCCACTGCCTGAAAAAAAAAGTCAATTTTATCGTTTTCATGACCATTTCCTGATTCAGGAAATGCTTTTATTATTAACCCCACACATGCTGATTAAAATTTGATCCTGTAGTTTTTTTGAATTTTCTGAAGTTAAATCACCATGCGGAAAGTTTTTACAATCGGCGAAACCGTTTACGACATCATTTTTAAGAATGGCAGCATTCAAACCGGAAAAGCCGGGGGATCGATGCTTAATTCTTCTGTTTCGCTTGGCCTGCTGGGAATTGATGTAAGTTTTATCAGCGAAATCGGGGCAGACCAGGTTGGCGAACTGATCAATAAATTTCTCATCAAAAACCACGTTTCTACAAATTTCATTTATCTTTTCGAAGATGGAAAAACACCCATTGCCCTGGCGTTTTTAGACGAAAATCAAAATGCAGCTTATTCTTTTTATAAAATCTATCCCGGGAAACGCCTGCAACAGCCGTTTCCCGAGATTACTTCAGGCGACATTGTGCTTTTCGGATCATTTTTTTCACTTAGTCCCCAGGTAAGGCAGCCATTAATGGGCTTCATCAAAAAAGCCCGGGCTTCGGGGGCAATCATCATTTATGATCCCAATATCAGGAAGTCGCACAAGAGCGAGATCCCGGAGCTTCAAAATCTGATTTACGAAAATATCTCCCTTGCTGATATTATTCGTGGTTCGGATGAAGATTTTAAAACCATGTTTGGCGTAAATAATTTTCAAGAGGCTACAGAAATATTTAAAAACTCAGGAAACCAAATTTTCATCTACACTGCCGGCGGCGACAATGTCAGGCTGTTTTCCAACAACGCAACAAGTTCGTTTTCAGTTCCAGACATCATTCCGCTTTCGACCATTGGGGCCGGTGATAATTTTAATGCCGGCATCATTTACGCACTTCTGAAGCAAAATATCTTCAGAAAAGACTTGAATAATCTGCCATCAGATCAATGGTACGAAATCATCAATACAGGAATAGAACTTAGCCAGGAAGTGTGCAAAAGTTACAATAATTACATTTCGGCTTCATTTGCCAAGCGTTTTGTAAAAAGAAAATGACCATTCAGGCGGAACCGGTCAGATTGCCTTATTTTTCCTTTTAAGATATTGATAATCGAGGTAATAGAGAAATTTCAACGACAGGCTATTATCGGCAGGTAATTCCAGCGTATTTTTAAGATTGTCGAAATATTTCGTGTAATTTAAATTGTCGGCTTTGGTAAGAATGGCATTTTTCCAGGCAAAAGCCAGTTCGCTTCCGGGTGCAAATTCCCATCTCAACAGCATGTCAACGTTGAAAGCGTTAAAATTAAAATCGTTGTTTTCGGCATAATCCGTCTTATTTAAGTAACCCTCATCATCGAGCAAATAGTATTTATCATAATCCACCATCAGCCAATAATGGCGCATCCGCAAATCGAGTGCAATTTTGTTACTGAAAATATAGGTTGCCTGCAGCACATTTTCAACAGTCTGAAGATCACGGCGCCCAAAAACAATCTCATCCGAACCTTCCAATACAACATCGTCAACATAGCCAATATCGTTCAAATTCACCGAGATGCCTGACTCAGCCTTAAAAGTAAGTTTATCGTTAACTCTGAAGCGCGGTGAAAGGCTTGCAAAATACTGCGACTGATCAAAACCATTCGCACGCGAGTAAATCACACGACCATCAATAATAAATGGCTTGCGATAATCGGGCGATATCCATGCATTAATTTCATACATGGGAGGTTTTACAAAAACACGGCCTTTGGTTCGTGCCTCGTAATAATCGTACTGGTCAAGAGGGCGGTAAAGGATTTCACCACCAACACTCAGATAATTGACAAACGTGGTCATGTTATTAACGAAAACGCCAAAATCGGTGAAGGTACGAGGTGCATAAAGGCTATTGCGCCATATTGTCAACTCATTATTCGTTTGGATGATTTTACCAAATGGCTCGTAAATGTTATATTCTAAAACTACACTATTACTTACCTCATTGTTAGCCTGCAAATATCCCAAATCATTTGGATTATAGGTGTCACTCTCAACATACTGAAGCAAAGTAAACTGAAAATTACCGCTGACTTTCATCAGCTTGGCAGCATAACTAAAACCAAGATCGGTGGGATTAACAGGCGAATATTGCTGACTCAGGTTAAACAGCCCGTACACTGAATAGGAGGAGGATTTATTGAAAAGCTGGAATTCGGTACCCGAAACATTGGCAGTTGTTGAGTTTTTGCCTTTGTAAACGTTGGTATTATAAAAGCTCACCGAGGAGTTATTTTTAAGATTCTGATCAAAAACAACCATATTGTAATTGGTGAACGGCTGGGTGAGGATGTCTCTCAAATTTCCTGATGAATCGCTGACGGTGGCATGAGTTGGAGCCGACATGGCATTAAAAACGCCAATTCCCAAACCTTTGTTGGTCCTTCCCGAAAGTTTGGTAGCGTTGATAAGATTAGTCTTTGATGGATTTTCGGTAATAGACTCACCTTCTCTTAGGCTATCTTCTACGTCGGAATAGCCGTCAGGGATTGAACCAACTCTTCGGGAATAAAAAATCCCACCTTTCTGAAAAAGCTCTGTGCCTTCCGTAAAAAACGGGCGCTTTTCTTCGTAATAAACTTCAAAAGGCGATAAATTATAAATCTCATCATCCGATTGCACCTGGCCAAAATCCGGAATCAACGTCATGTCGAGCGTAAAACTTTCGTTAATGCCATATTTCAGATCCATCCCATATTTAAAAGAATAGTCCCAATCGGGATTGCTGGCGTTTTTTTCGACATATCCTGAAACATAGGGTGTGAATGAGAGCCTGAGTGGTGGCTTGATATTTTTTAATCCAATAATTTCGCCTTCCTGCTTAGCCTGACCGGATATTTTTTTATCCACAAAATTCCATGAATCAATCTCACGGGTTCTCCGGATACTCCGCCAGATGTTAAAACCCCAGGTTTGCTCATCCTTTTCAGGAAAACGCAGTGCTGAATAAGGAACTTTCAATTCAGCCGACCATCCGTCATCAATAACCGCTACTTTGCTCGTCCAGACTGCGTTCCAGCTTCCGTCGAAATCGTCATTATAATATTTTGCATCATACTGAACTCCGGAGGCTGTTACACTAAAACCCACAGCATTGATCCCATCATTAAAAGTACTGATTTCGATGGCAAAGAAATCAGCATTAAGTTCTTCGGAATCCCTGAATCCCAACTCGGTAAGAATGCTGTCAGGCGAAGAATCATACATCATGGCACCAACATACAATGCATCATCATCGTACAAAATCCGCACGACGGTTTCCTTTTCAGCTTTCCTGTCATTAAACGGCTCGTTTTGGAAAAAGTCAGTTGCAACAGGAGCACTTTGCCAAATTTCTTCATTCAACAACCCATCCATTTTTGGTGGAGTTGAGATTCGCAATGCTTCAATTTGCTTTTTTACATTTTGAGACACGTTTTCAAGAGGAAGTAAGAAGATAAGCAGCAAAAAGGAAATCAGTCTAATCAGTTGTTTCACTGTTGTTTGTTATTTCGTAGTTTAGCGTATTTCTGATAAAATACGTTTGTAAATGACATAATTTTCGTCGTCAAAGCAACAAAAAATAACTTTTTCGGGCAAAATATTTTTCTCAAGAAAAGCAATCACCTCATTTACCGCAACTGTGGCGGCCTTTTCTTTTGGAAATCCATAAATGCCGGTACTGATATTTGGAAAAGCAATTGTTTTGCAATTACTGGATTTTGCCAATTGAAGGCTCGCTAAATAACATGAAGCTAAAAGTCCGGCTTCATTTGCTTCACCCCCCTGCCAGATTGGACCAACAGTGTGAATGACAAATCTCGCAGGCAGGTTGTATCCCTTTGTAATCTTTGAGTCACCAGTTTTGCAACCATTCAAGGTCTTGCATTCAGCAAGTAATCCCGGACCCGCAGCCCTGTGAATTGCGCCATCCACACCACCCCCGCCAAGCAACGTAGTTTTGGCGGCATTTACAATAACATCCACAGCCAGCGTTGTAATATCATCGCAGATTACTTCAATTCTGTTTTTTACCATCATTGGATAATCAAAATTTTAAGACATTTAAACGAAACAAAAAAACCGACATTGCAGATGGAGCGTTTAAAATGAGAAAATA
>CAYOWJ010000091.1:0-1270 GCA_964407625.1 uncultured Lentimicrobiaceae bacterium | reverse complement strand
AAAAAAAGAAAATAGAAATCAAATTACCTGATAAAAAAAATCTGAGTAAATTTGGGCTGAAATTAAATCACAATATTATGAGTCAAAATAGCCAATTCCATGTTTCGGGAGACGAACTACTGAAAAAAGTAAAAGAGCTTATCCACGAAGGCAATGTAAACCGGATTATCATCAAAAATGAAGAAGGTAAAACATTCCTTGAAATTCCTGTAACAATCGGGTTAATCGGTGCACTGCTGCTGCCTGTTTTTGCTGCTGTTGGTGCTTTGGCAGCCCTGGTTTCCAAATTTACAATTGAAGTCATCAGAAAAGATGAGTAAGATTGAATTACCGGGATTTTAAGATCGACAATTTAACATTAAATAAACATATTTTTTAATTAAAAATCAATACATTATGTTTGAATTACCAAAACTTCCTTATCCTCAGGACGCACTTGAACCTTTTATTTCATCAAAGACACTTGAGTTTCATTATGGCAAACACCACCAGACTTATGTGACTAACCTGAACAACCTTACCAAAGGAACCGAATTTGAAAATGCTGACCTCGAAACGATTGTTAAAAAGGCCACAGGTCCGGTTTTCAACAACGGTGCCCAGGTTTGGAACCACACCTTCTATTTCGAAGCGTTTTCGGCAACTGCTCAAAAAACTCCCTCCAAAACTTTGGGGCAACTCATTGACAGGGATTTTGAATCGCTGGAAAAGTTTAAAGAAAAATTTAACACTGCAGCTACCACCCTTTTTGGGTCAGGGTGGGCCTGGCTGGTGCTGAAAGCCGATGGAAAAGTTGACATCGTGCAGACTTCGAATGCCGGAAACCCTTTGCGTGATGGCCACAAACCGTTGCTAACCTGCGATGTTTGGGAACATGCTTACTACATTGATGTTAAGAACCGCAGACCAGATTACATTAAAAATTTCTGGGAAATACTCGACTGGAGTATTGTTGATCAAAGGCTTTAAGCCATTGATGATCGCATTTTTGTAAAAACACTAAACCCGGTAAATTTAAACCGGGTTTTTGTTTTTCTAAACTTAACTTCTACGATCAATCCCCTATTCCCTCAAATTCTCTTAAAAGCCTTGTCATTCCTACCGAATGAAGGAATCATCGAAATTAAACGGACAGTAGTGATTTTTTTTATTTGATGTTCAAAATAGTTTTCTATTTTTGCAGCCCGAAAATAATGGCGAGGTAGCTCAGCTGGTTAGAGCGCATGATTCATAATCATGAGGTCGGCGGTTCAATCCCGCCTCTCGCTAC
>CAYOWJ010000090.1:0-12709 GCA_964407625.1 uncultured Lentimicrobiaceae bacterium | reverse complement strand
TTAAGCCAAAAAGTGTGCATCCGGTTAATGGATTATTGAAAAGATTAAATTTTACGCTGGTTTCGGAAAATAAAAAACCGCCTTCAATTCCTTGAAGACGGTTAATTCATTAAAGAAATGGGGAGGGTGAAATTATCTGATGATAAACTTTTTAGTCAGTTTTTGATTTTCAGAGTTAATCATCAAACTATAAATTCCCTGAGGTAATTCAGGAAGTGAAATTTTAAGATTGTTGTTACCGGCGGTCATGTTTTCGTTTCGTGAATATACTTCCTGACCCAGATAATTGATTACCGAAATAGTCAATTCGCTGTTTTCAGTCAGGCTGATTTTCAAATCAAAATTCCCATCGTTTGGATTAGGATAAATTTCACCAATCGAAAGCTGTTTCCCTGGTTCGTTGATATTTAATGCGCCGGCATTCATTTCAAAGCCAACACAATAAGTGTCTGTCATGCCATTTCCGATGATCGTAAGACAAACTTCATACCAGCCGGTTTCTGCATATTCATGGATTGGGTTTTGTTCGGTAGAGGTTGAGCCATCTCCAAAATCCCACATCCAAAACATCGGATTGCCGGTTGATGTATCATAAAAATGATAAACCATGACATTCATACTGTCGGGCTGCATGATAAAGCCAGCCTGCATCGAACCACTCCCGTTACCGGCATAAACGCCTTTGCAACTTGTGAAGAAGCAACTATCGGATGGGTTAAATGAAATTGTTGTAAGACAAACAGCGTAAGAACCAGGTTCTGAATAAGTGTGTGTTACCGATGGTCCCTGACCTGCAGCGCCATCACCAAAATCCCAGAAAAATTCGGAAGGCATTGTAGAAGGCACAAATCCTTCGAAGTTAAAGGTCAGATTTCCCATGTCAAATACCTCGAAATCGTTCATGCAGTCCGGAGGTACCACCCCTCCGGGATATACAGCACCGCAGAATTGGCTGTAACATGAACTGTCGGGACTTGAAATCATGAGGCAAACCTGGTAAACATCTTCCGTAGCAAAGGTATGAACCGGGTTTTGTTCGTTGGAAGTATTTCCGTCGCCAAAATCCCAGAACCAGCTTACCGGGGTATTGTACATCGAGGCATCATAAAACTCTATGGTTAAAGGGTTTTGCGGGCCTGGCATCCAGAAATATTTAGCCTCACAGCCGTAGTTATAATTATCAACCCAAACCTCATAAAAAGCAGTTGATGTACAGCCGGTTTCTTCGACAAAAATGGTTAGCACAACAGGATAAATTCCCGTTTCGGCGTATTGATGAACCGGGTTTTGTTCGGTTGATGATTGTCCGTCGCCAAAATCCCAGGCCCAGGTAGTAACCTGTGGCCACGAAAAATCCTGGAACTGAACATTTAGATTTTCCATCTGGTAATACCAGAAATCGGCTTTGCATTCGATGTAATTCATTGTATCAACCCAAACTTCGTAGCAACGGGTATCCTGGCAACCTATGGCTGGGTCGCCGATAGTCAGGCAAACCTCGTAAACTCCCAGGCCGGCAAAAATATGTTCGGGGTTTTGCTCGGTAGAAGATGTTCCATCACCAAAATCCCAGAATGAAGTCGAGTTTGGAGGGAATGAATAATTCTGAAACTGAACAGTTGAAAGCCCGATTTGATACCACCAGAAATCCGCCCAGCAGCCATAAGGCAACTCTTCGAGATAAATTACTTCGGTGTACTGATCGTAACATGTCGAGTCGGCGCCGTTGATGGTGAGTGTAATTTCGTAAATCCCGGGTTCAGCATAGCTGTGAACAGGATTTTGCTCCATCGAAACCTGACCATCACCAAATTGCCAGTACCAGGTTCCGGGGATAAACCACGAATTATCATAAAATTCTACATTCAGCGGATCCTCCCAGGATTGTTTCCAAAAATAGAAAGCATTGCAATCAGGATTAAACTCATCAACCCAGATCTCATACAATGTTGTTGATGTGCAGCCTGTTTCTTCTACAAAAATGGTAAGTATAACCGGATAAATGCCAGGTTGGGCATATTGATGAATCGGGTTTTGTTCGGCTGAAGTTTGTCCATCACCAAAATCCCAGGCCCAGGTAGTAACAATCGGCCACGAAAAATCCTGAAACTCAACTTTAAGGTCTTCCATCTGGTAATACCAGAAATCAGCTTTGCATTCGATATAATTTGTGGTATCAACCCAGACTTCGTAGCAACGTGTGTCCTGACAAACAGTATTTGGATCGCCGATAGTCAGGCAAACTTCATAAACACCCAGACCGGCAAAAACATGTTCAGGGTTTTGTTCGGTCGAGGAGGTTCCGTCGCCAAAATCCCAGAAAGTACTTGCATTTGGAGGGGTCGAAAAATTCTGAAACTGCACCGTTGAAAGCCCGCTCTGATACCAGCCGAAATCAGCCCAGCAGCCATAAGGTATTTCTTTGAGATTAATTACTTCGGTGTACTGATCGTAACAGGACGAATCGGCGCCATTGATGGTTAGCGTAACTTCGTAAATACCGGGTTCAGCATAGGTGTGAACAGGATTTTGTTCCATCGAAAACTGGCCGTCGCCAAACTGCCAGTTCCAGGTTCCCGGAACAAACCAGGAGTAATCATAAAATTCTACAGCCAAAGGATCCATCCAGGATTGATTCCAATAAAAAATTGCCTGGCAATCGTAATTGTAACTATCAACCCATACTTCCCAACTCGTGGTTGAGGTACAGTTGGTTTCGGCGACAAAAATGGTAAGCGTTACCAGGTATTGTCCTGTTTGGGCAAACTGGTGAAGCGGGTTTTGTTCGGCTGAGGTTTGTCCATCGCCAAAATCCCAGGCCCAGGTGGTTGGTGTGGGCCACGAATAATCCTCAAACTGAACCATTAAATCTTCATTTTGCCACCACCAGAAATCGGCGTAACAATCATAAGGCTGAACGTTTCCGGTGCAAATCTGGAAATCGGCGGTGAGATTATAAACCCCGTTTCCATAAGGTAGCTGCTGAAATTCGGCAACTCCGGAGCAATCGAAAGTAAACACATTTACAAATCCTGCCAAAGCGTTGTCAGGAATTTCAAATACATCTGTGTAAATGCCATCGGGACCTGTGTAAACGATGTTAAAATATCCCGAGTTTGTGGTACTGTCGGTATATACAAAAATCATCTGGTCGGGCACTGCCAAACCTGTGTTTTCGTCGGTCACAGTTCCTCCAACCGTAATGGTTTGATTAGCTGTAACTAAAAGCGAAAAACACATTAAAACGATTGAAAACAGTAGATTTTTCATAATTAAATACTTGTTTATAATTTTTCAGATAAAACTTTCATTATGTCAAAAAACCCCCACTAATTAAAGACTTAAGGTGGTTTTTACGATTGACCGCGGCGCGAAAATTACCCAAAAATAGTGCCAACCAGGCTAAATTTTTGGCTTAACAAGGCCGGCTATTTAATAAATTTTAATGTTTTGTTTAATGAGCGATCATCAGAAGTTACCCTCAGCAAATAAAGCCCTTCCGGCAAATTTCCGGATGGAAGGGTAAAAATGTTATCCCCTGCTTTTAATGAGCCGAAGTTTTCCGAGATTTTGGTTCCGGAAGCTCCAAAAATTGCAATTCTCACTGACTGGTTGCACTTTGATTTGATGGTCAGGTTAAGAATATCTTTAACCGGATTTGGCGAAATCATTATTTGCAGGTCATCGTTATTTGGTTGGGCTATGCCCGTAATATCGGTGTTGAACAAATTCAGTTCAAGGCCGTTGGCCGAAGGAGAGCCTTCGGTTAATGTTACTGTTACTGGTTCAGAGAAAAGACCTGTTGATTCGGCCTGCAAAACATAAGTTCCAATTGGAAGGCTGCTAAATTCAAAACCTCCGCTTTCATCCGAAAAACAATACTTTACCGGATTTCCTTCCACATCAAAAAGCAGGATTTCAGTTTCGGCGGCAGGACCGGCTGCATAAAACTTTTCGGTATGATGAATAACGGAGCCTGAAATATTTCCGGCGCCAGTTAAGGTTTCTCCCATCTGGATGAGATGTATGTCGGCGTTGTAATGGCACGAATCGGCAAGCGCCAGCATCGAACAATCCTGCCACGTAAGGTTGTTGCCGAAGTAGGCCGGGAAAAAGCCGGAAACATTGGTCGAACCTGACGTTAGCTTAACTTTGATCACATAATCGCCGGGAAGGACGTTGAGGAAATAATAGTAGCCAAGATTGGTAAACAGGCTGGTGTCGATGGATTGAATGACGTTGTTCTGATGCCTGTAAACAAAAACCTGGGCGGTATCTCCATTGTGAGCCGGGTTATTAATGGGGTAATCTCCTGCGTAAACCATACCTCCAAAATGATAATAATCCGGCGAACTAAACTGAAGAATTTTCGTGTCGGTGCAACCGTCACCCCAGGGATTCAGTGTTGTAATGGTCAGGCTGACCTGATAATCGCCAAAATCATCAAATTTATGCTCCGGGTTTTGAAGCGTTGAAGAACTTCCATCGCCAAAATCCCAGAGCCATGCATCTGGTTCGCCGGCTGACTGATCGTAAAAATGAAACAAATTTGGTTTGTTAACCCCCGAATCGGGAAGTGCAACAAAGTTAGCGTGGCATTCTGGTGTTGAAACGTACACTTCGACTTGTTTGGTGATCGAATGGGTGCAATAAATCAGCGAATCGGAATTTTGGATAGAAAGACTTACCTGATAAATTCCGGTATCGGCAAAAACATGTAGCGGATTTTGGAAAGCGGATGTATTTCCATCGCCAAAATCCCAAAGCCATTCGGTCATGATCCCTGTTGAAAGATCAGTAAACTGAACCGTAAGCGGCAGGTTGGCAAAAGTATTAAAAGCGAAATCTGACTGGCAAAGTTCAGGAATGTCGATCACGATATCCGAACAGAAAACATCCTCGCAGTTGCCCCAGAAATTAGTCACCGTAAGGCAAACATTGAAAGTGCCTTCACCGCTGAAACTGTGTGCCGGATTTTGAAGTGTGGAGGTATTTCCGTCGCCAAAATCCCAAAACCACCCAACAAGATTTCCTGTGGATTGATCAGCAAACTGAAACGAAAACGGGTCGCTTGCCGAAGGTAAAAAGGTAAAACCGGCTTCACAATCCGGGTCATAATTAACCCCTACTGTTTTACAAATCTCGTCGGTATAATTAAAGTTGAAATCAAGCACATGCAGGCAGACGTTGTAAATCCCCGCAGCATTGTAGGTATGAAGCGGGTTCAGCTCAAGCGACATGTTTCCATCGCCAAAATCCCAGAGCCGGAAGCCGATATTTCCTGATGAAGCATCTGTAAACTGAACCGAAAGCGGATCTTCAGGTGCAATCGTGTATTCGAAATCAGCCTGGCACGGAAATTCACCGGTTACCATAATGCCGCAACAAGTCTGATCTTCACATGAGCCTGAACTGTCAGAAATGGAAAGACAAACCAGGTAAAAACCTTCTTCGGTAAAACTATGCTCTGGATTTTGGTCGGACGAGTAATTTCCGTCGCCAAAATCCCAATACCAGGTGCCTGCATCACCAGTCGAAATATCAGAAAAATTATACGAAAAGGGATTATCCGGATTTTGCAGATAGACAAATTCTGCGGTGCAATCCGGGGTTGTCCCCACATAAATTATCTTACAAAATTCATCATAGCAGCTTCCATCCTCATTGGTGATGGTGAGGCATACTTCGAATTCCCCGTTTTGATAATAGCTGTGAACAGGATTCGGCAGATTTGTCGATTTTCCGTCACCAAAATCCCATTCCCGGTTTTCAACATTTCCAACCGATAAATCAACAAACTGGTAAGTGTATGGCTGCGCCGAAATTTCGACATGGTTAAAGTAAGCCGAACAGGGCATTTGCTGTGAAATCATAACCGACTGGCAGTAGGTGTCGCTGCAGCCGGTAGTTTCGCTGTAAATGGCCAGGCAAACATGATAAACCCCATCCTGACCGAAAACATGAACAGGATTTTGTTCACTGGAATAAGTGCTGTCGCCGAAACTCCACTGCCAACTGGTAGGCCCGCCGGTTGAAACATCAATAAACTGCCGGGTAAATGGATTTGTTGAGTCGTTTAAACTAAAAAACATGGCCTGGCATTCGTTGTTTAGGCCGGTTGTTACTTCGGTACAAAAAACATCGCTGCAGGTTCCGCTGAAATCGATCACAGTCAGGCAAACTTCGTAAGTCCCCTCACCAGGAAACGAATGAATCGGGTTTTGATTGGTGCTTCCCGTGCCATCACCAAAATCCCATTGCCAGTCCGAAATATCTCCCTGCGAAAGGTCCCAGAACTGAACGGTGTTTGGTGTTCCGAAATGTTCGAGCCAGGTAAACATTGCCGAACACAAGGTTTCGCTTTTTACCGAAATATTCTCACAAAACACATCCGAACAATTTCCGCTAATTCCGCTTACTGTCAGGCAGATCGTGTAATTCCCGTCTTCGAGATACTGATGTACCGGATTTGGTTTATCCGAAAAATTCCCGTCACCAAAATCCCAATACCAGTTTTGAATATCGCCGATGGAGGTTTCTTTAAAAATAACATTACCTACCCGTTTTGGATCGTTGAGATACAAAAAATCGGAGCGGCAATAAGTGAGTTGTGGATTATAGCAAATTACAAAACTCGTGGTCAGGTTTGTCAGATTGATACCGAAGGCCAGGGAATGTGTGATAAACTGGCCGTTGCAATCAATTGTCGAAACATCAATAATGCCTTTTGAGTAAGGAATTTCGATGGTTTGGCTGAAGTAGCCGTAATTATCGGTAAGAAGTTTCTGAAAATAAACAAAAGGCGGATTGTTGCTCCGTGCTTTGAGTGTGATTAATTGTCCGCTGGCTGGCAAGCCGGTATTTTCGTCGAAAACAAAACCTGTAACCGTAACAGTAACCGGTTTTGCCCAAAGAATTCCAGTAAACACAAACAACAGCAATAGTAAAAATAGTCCTCTCATTCCAGGGTAAAATTTTTTGTTAGATCAGAAATTATAAAAAACACCACCTCTTATTCCGATTCCGTAAGGATTTTTAAGCGAAGAACCCTGAACCTCATAAACCGACCGGAGATAATACCGGTAAGTTGGTTCAACCATAATCCCGAATTTTTCGGTGGGTTGAAATTGAAGCAACAGGCTCACCAGAATCTGGATGCTTGTATTCATCCGCGTAGGCGTGTAGTTGTCGATATTTTGAACAGTGGCATTGGGATTATAGTAATTTAAAGTTGGTTCTATTCGGTTAAGCAGAAACGAAAAACACGGCCCCGTTTTGATGTATGCCGAAAAAAGGCCTCTTTCGTAAGCTTTGTAACCAATCATGAAAGGGAATTGCAAATAGGTGTACTCATTTTGGGTTTGCTGGAGGGCCTGATGTGGCACCGAATCCCAGACAGCCACGGGAACCGTATTAAAAATGATCGAATCCGGATTTTGAGGATCAATGGTGAAGGAACCGATGTCGTTGTAATAACCGGTGCTGTCGAAAGTTTCCATGTGAACCATGTAATCCCCTAAATCGTACGAATAACATAATTCGAAACCACCCTGCAACAAATAATTTAACCTGCTGTAATTTACAGCCAGACCGCCGATGTAGTTTTGCTCCTGCGATGTTGAAGCAGTTCTTTCATATTCGGTCATTTCGGGGGCAAAATAGGCTGCAAGCGAAATAATATGGTTGCTGCCACGATATTTCGACGAATTAAGTTTTTCGTAGTCGCGCTTTGGTGGTTTGTATTTTCCTTTAAAAAACTGTCCAAGACTAAAAGAAAGCGAGTGCATTTTCTGAATTTTCCCGGTGCTTCTTTCATAATTGTTTACAACCGTATTCCCGGTAAGAACCAGGCCTTCACCGGAGTTTGGATTTTCGTCCAATCCGGTGGCCTTATTTTCAGGATTGATGAGGCCTTTACGCTTTTCGAGCTGGTTGATTTCGAGTGCTTCACGCTGTTGCTCAGGCAGAATATTTTCGTTGGACGAAAGTGCAGGTTGCTGATGGCCTTCATTGGTTTTTAATTCACCTGTACTTCGGGCTGCAGCAATGGCAGCAGCAGATTCGGTCACTACATTTCCGGAAACCGGATTATCCGGCAGTTTTGATGTTGCAGTATTATTTTGAAATCCTGCCCCTGTATTATTTGCTTTCTGATCTTGCCGGGCTATGGATGATGGATTTTGCGATACGGCTGCAGCCAATGATTTTTCTTCATCAACAACAGCAGTGTTTTTATCAGTAAGATTACCCTGGAAGGTTTTACTTGCCGCGGGTTTTGTTTCGGTGGCGGAAGAATTTATTTCGGTGTTTTCATCAACCAAAACTGGCTGAGATGAGGGTTTTTGTGCTTCATCAACAATTGTTTTTTCTGAAATCGTTGTTGAAGGAATATTTTCGGGAGCTGTTTCCTGAAAATTGTAAATCATTATGGTTGCAGCCAAAATTCCTGCTGCAGCCATTCCAGCCCATCCTGTGGGAAAATTGATGAAGTTAAAATGGGCAACTTCCTTCCATAAAAGCCTCGCCGAAATCCTTCGCCAGAGGCCCGCCGGGGGTTGTTCAGTAGCTCCTTCCAAAGCTTTCCTGAAAATGTCGTCTATTTTATCGTATTCTGAGTTCATTGTTTAATATTCAATTTTTAGGATTACTGGTATTTTTGATAATCCGGGATGTTAAGAGTCTGCGTGCTTTTGATAGTTGCGATTTTGAAGTGTTTACCGAAACCCCGAGCATTTCTGCAATCTCTTTGTGTGTGTACTGATCAAAAACATACAGGTTAAAAACCATTTTGTAACCTGCCGGAAGCTGCTGAATCATTTCCATCAGTTTGCCTGTTGATATTTTGATCTTATTTTCCTCATTTTGTTCTATCTCTTCAACCAAATGTGTTTCTTCGATATCGTCGATGTCACTGTGAAACTGATGTTTTAATGTTTGCTTATTATGTGTTATCGCGGTATTTATCATAATTCGTTTCATCCAGCCTTCAAAAGAACCTTCGCTCCTGAAATTCCTGATATTCAAAAAAACTTTAATAAATCCTTCCTGCAAAATGTCTTCCGCTTCTTCGCGGCTTCGGGCATAACGCATGCACAATGCCAGCAAAGCCGGTGCAAATTTTTTGTAAAGCTTGTTTTGGGCATCTCGCTTACCTTTTTTACAATCTTCAACTATCAACTGGTCTGCATCCGACATTTTTTAGTTATTTAATTGACTACAAACTGATAAAATGGTTGCCTGACATATTGTGATATTTGCGAAAAGCTCCACTAATGAAATGAATTTAAGATTTTTTACAGGTGCAAATTTAAAATAATTTTGAAGCTGGAAAACAGATTTACGTTTTAAAACCTGCTAAAAGGATTATTTGGTATTTTTTTGAGAAATCCAGATGTTTCTCAAAACATTATCTTTGCGGCCCGAAATAAATTTCGGCGATGTTTATTTCATGATATTCAAATGACTGGTTCATTTTTTCTGATCACCTCAAACTTTAAAGCTTTATGAAAAAACTTACTTTTTCGCTTTTCAACGTATTGTTGATTTTTCTGTTTCTTAATACCTCTTTTGCCCAGGAAAGGCAGGTGGTTATTCAAAACGGAAAAGAAATTGTTTTCGTTGATGGGTTGCCCTTGTTAACTAAGGAAGATTCCATTTTTCAGGCTTCACTGCCGGTATTGAAGCTTCCCGAAAGTTTACGCAACCGTAATTTGCCGGTAAATGTTGATAATTCACTGCTTCCATATTTCAGGCCTATTTTTCAGCAATCCAGCATGGAATGTGGTCAGGCCAGTGGTGTAGGCTATTCGTTTACTTACGAAATCAACCGGTTAAGGGATTTGCCTGCAAATGTCATCGAAAATCAATACCCCACGCATTTTGTTTTTAACTGGAGTAACCAGGGGGCTGGTTCAGCCTGTGCATTTTTCGATAGCTGGAACATCGTTCGTGAAGTTGGAACCCCAAATGTTGTCGATTATGGCGGAACGATGAATTACGGAGGCACTTCCCGCTGGATGAGCGGTTATGATAAATATTACAACGCCATGAAAAACCGGATGTGGGAATTTTTTTCCATTTCTTTAAAAGACGAAGAAGGACTTGCCACACTTAAAAACTGGATCGACAACCATCTTAATGGTTCGGCAACCGGTGGAGTTGGAAATATTTATTGCTCTGTCCCTTCTGCAAGTCAGCAATTACCTGCTGGCACTCCTGAAGCCGGGAAATATGTGGCAACTTCTCTGGGCAATTATGCTAATCACGCGCTTTGTGTGGTTGGCTATCACGATTCGATCTGCTGGGATTACAATAACGACGGTCAATATACCAATGACATGGATATTAACGGCGATGAAATTGTTGATTTCAGAGATTGGGAAATCGGCGGCGTAAAACTTGCCAACAGTTACTATCCTTTCAGTTGGGGAAATAATGGTTTTGCTTATCTCACCTACAATGCGCTTTGCCGCTCGCTGGCGCAGGGAGGCGTGTGGAATCAGTGTGTTAGTGTGATGCAGGCCAAAGAAAATACCGATCCTCAGCTTACTTTTAAAATTACCTTAACGCACAATTCCAGAAATAAAATCAAAGTAATGGCGGGCGTTTCATCAGAGCCAAATGCTACTGAACCCGCTTTTGTGATGGATTTTCCAATCTTAAACTACCAGGGCGGTGATTTTTACATGCAGGGAGGAACTTCGGCTGCCGAAAAAACCCTTGAATTTGGTTTAGATGTTACTGCTTTGCTGGCTCATATTGAAGTTGGACAACCTGCAACATTTTTCCTGATGGTTGATGAAGACGACAGCGGCAATTCGGCAACCGGTTCGGTTAATTCATGGTCGGTGATGGATTATACCGGCGATTTAATTGAAACACCTTGTTCGCAGACCAATGTTCCGCTGGTTGAAAACGGACTGACAACACTTTCGGTTGGAACTTCGGTGGCTTTTACTCTTCCGCAGGTGGCCAGTCAAGAACTTCCGATGGCCATAATCGATGAGCCTTACGAAAACCAAATGTATGGCGCTGAGGGCACCGAACCTTATCGCTGGTATTTGATGCAGCATTATAACAGCAATAACTCAACTGCTGTTTTTCCGTTGATTACCGATCAAACGTTAACGCCTACAAGCACCACCTCTGGCTATGCTTCACAGCAAATTGATTTTGACTTTCCGTTTTACGATAAAACGTATAATAAAATATTCATCCACACCGACGGATACCTGATGTTTGAAGCCAACGAGTTTCCATGGACTTTTGTGGTCGACGAATTCAATGTTTTCAGAAATCTGCGTTGCATTTCACCCTATATGAGTAAACCACTTGGTACTTCAGGTGGCGGTAGCATGTGGTACGAAGGTGATGCCGAAAAAGCCACCTTCAGGTGGAAGGCCATCGAATACAGTTCCAACAATGAACTCAACTTTGCTGTTACCATCTTCCCATCAGGGAAAATCGAATTTTATTACGGCGATGTAACAGCTTCGGTCTGGAATAAATGGTATGCCGGCATTTCCGAGGGAAATTCGTTTAATTATGAGCTGCTTGATATTTCAAATACCTACAACATCCAGCCTAACACAAAAACTACTATCGAGCCAGATTATAGTTTTACCGAAATGCAGCTCACCCGTGACGGACTATTTTACGGAACACCAACTGTGCCTTATGAAGCATTAAACATCGACTTCGCCATTAAAGATGCCAACGGGATGAGAAATACAAAATCCCTTGTTTTCAGCACAGGTGTTAATGATATTGTTATCAGAAATGTAACAGTTACTGCCGGAGATGATAATATTATCGGCTATGGCGAAAATGTAAGTATAAGTTTAGAGTTGGAGAATACAACCCTGGAAGTAATCAACGCACAAAACATGGTAATCATTTCGCAGGATCAATACATCACGATAAACGATAATAATGAACCACTTACTACTTTTCAGCCCGGCGAAGTAAAAACCCTCACCAATGCTTTTAATTTCGACGTTTTCTCAACAGTCCCCAACGATCACAACCTTGTGTTTTCGACACAAATAACATCCGATCTCGAAAATTATAACAGTCATATTTATCTTACTGCCTTTGCTCCGGAGCTTGTTCTTGCCGGCTACCAGATCGAAGATGGCAACAATGGTGTCCTGGAAGCCGGTGAAACCGCAACGATGACAATAACTGTTGCCAATAATGGTGATGCTGATGCTTACGAAGTTGTTAGTCTTCTTACCAGCACCGATCCTTACGTTACAGTCTCCACAACCGGCCCGCAGCCTTTAGGGAATCTTATCCCGGGCGCCACAGCTTCAACAAGTTATACGGTAAGTGCAGCAGCAAATACTCCTTTTGGATATTCTGCACAGCTAATTCTGAATTTATCAGCCGATTTGGGCATTGAACAGACAACGGTAATCGAAATTAACTTTGTCGATTATTGTGACGCCTCAACAAACACCCAGGATGAATATATCCAGAAAGTAGTTTTTGCCGAAATAAATAACTCCAGCGGCTGGCAGGGAGGTGTATCAAATTTCACCGACATCACTGCAACACTTGCCCCGGGAGTACCAATGCCAATGACCATCATCAACGGAACGCCGTGGGCAAGCGATTATGTCAAAGTCTGGATAGACTGGAACATGAACAGAGAATTTGGCGGTGCCGGCGAAACCTATTCGCTTAACAATATTGGTGGAACCGGTGC
>CAYOWJ010000089.1:0-12822 GCA_964407625.1 uncultured Lentimicrobiaceae bacterium | reverse complement strand
GCTTTTATTTCGCAGTCAGGGGCTTTGTGTACCTCAGTTCTCGACTGGGCAGAGGAAGAAAATATCGGATTTTCATATTTCGTTTCCATCGGAAATACGATGGATGTTGGCTTTGGCGATTTGATTGATTATTTTGGTCAGGATCCAAACACAAAATCCATTGTTTTGTATGTTGAATCCATTTCGTGGGCACACGAATTTATGACCGCCGCTCGCGCCTTTGCCCGTAAAAAGCCAATCATCGTCTATAAAGCCGGTCGTTTTCCGGAATCAGCAAAAGCTGCTGCTTCGCACACCGGAGCCATGGCTTCCGAAGATTCTATTTACGATGCACTTTTCAGGCGTGCCGGTATTGCCCGCGTTTATAACATTGGAAATATCTTCGATTTTACCGATTTGATTGGAAGGAAACGGATTCCAAAGGGTGCAAACCTTGCCATTATTACCAATGCCGGAGGTCCCGGCGTTATGGCCACCGATGCTTTGATAGCCAGAAATGGGCATCTTTGCAAGCTTTCGGAAGAAACTATGGAAAAGCTTGATAGGATGCTACCACCTTACTGGTCGCATGGAAACCCTGTTGATGTGCTGGGAGACGCTACTCCGGAAAGGGTTTCGTTAGCCACCGAACTTGTGATGAGCGATCCGGGGGTTGACGCTGTGCTGGTAATCCTTACTCCACAGGCTATGACCAAACCTACCGAAACCGCGCAGGCTATTGTAAAAATTTCGCAAAATTCATCAAAACCAATTATCGCAGTTTGGCTTGGTGGCCGCAGCATGCGCGAAGGAATGAATATTTTTAACAACTCAGGAATTGCAGCCTTCCCTACTCCGGAACAAGCAGTGAGAGCATTTATGACTTTGGTGGAATATTCCAGAAATTTAGATGCTATTTTTGAAACGCCTAAGGAAATTCCTGTTTCATTCACTTATGACAGGGCTAAAATCAGAGAGAAATTTGTGACCGAAATTTTCCCCAAACAAAATGTTTTGAGTGAGGAAGATTCGAAAGCACTTATCAACGCTTATGGAATTGATACCACCAACCCGGTACTTGCAAAAGATGCAGATGATGCTGTTGTAATTGCTCAAAAAATTGGCTTCCCTGTCGTTTTAAAAATCCAATCACCGGATATTACCCATAAATTGGACGTTGGAGGCGTGGTGCTTAACGTTGACAGCGATGAAATGGTAAAAGCTTCCTATCATGGAATTTTGGAAAAAGTAGGAAAAAAAGCACCCGAAGCCATGATTGAAGGAATCACTGTTCAAAAGATGCTCGTTCACGATTCGGTTGAAATGATTCTTGGCATTAAAAAAGACCCGATTTTTGGAACCGTTATCCTGATAGGATTAGGCGGTACCGAAGCCGAAATTTACAACGACCGGAGGCTGGAATTCCCGCCACTCAACGAACGGCTTGCTCACCAAATGATCGAATCGCTCAGAATTTACCCTTTACTGAAAGGTTATCGTGGAAAAAGCTCTAAAAACATCCAGAAACTTGTTGAGGTAATGATCAGGTTGTCGTACCTGGCAGCCGATTATCCCGAAATCGAAGAACTCGACATCAACCCGATTATCGTTACTCATACCGATGTTGTTGCCCTCGATGCCCGCGTGGTTTTGGATGCAGAAACCCTCAAACATCCGGTACAACCCTACTCACATCTGCTTTTGAGGCCGTATCCCGAAAGGTACAATAAAAGCATTACGCTTGTTGATGGCACCAAAACATTGTTGCGCCCAATCAAACCTGAGGACGAACCACTCTGGCTCGAAATGTTGGGAAATTGCTCCAAAGAATCCATCTATTCGAGGTTCAGATATAATTTCCATTACGATTCACATGAAATTGCAACCCAGTTCTGCTTTATTGATTATGCCCGTGAAATAGCCATCGTTGCCGAAATTGAAGAAGAAGGCAGACGCAAACTAATTGGTATTGGCAGACTCATTGCTGACCCTGACGTTGAAACCGTTGAATATGCAGTTTTGATAACTGATGCCTGGCAACGTAAGGATTTAGGCAGAATACTTACAGAGTATTGCCTTGAAATTGCCGAAATTAACGATTTGAAACGCATGGTTGCCGAAACAACGTTGGATAATAAGCCGATGATAGCGGTATTTAAAAAGCTGGACTTCAAGGTTCATTTTAATGCCGACAATACGGTTTCGGTATCAAAAGACCTCACGAAAAAAACCGTTTAAATATTTTAATCCGGATTGATAAAAATCGCCTGCTTTTATTTAAAAAAATCAATAAACAATATCATCTGTTTTTTTGATATCATTAACCCCTGTAATTAAATGGTTGATCACGAGTTGATTGGAATTGCTGCCGAAATGCTCCGCAAAGCAAAACATGCAGTTGCATTTACTGGTGCAGGAATTTCGGTAGCCAGTGGAATACCTCCTTTCAGAGGCAAAGATGGGCTTTGGAACAAGTACGATCCAATTTATCTTGAAATAGATTTCTTTCATAAAAAGCCATTTCAATCATGGCTGAAAATTAAGGAAATGTTTTACAATAATCTCATTTTCGCCGAACCAAACCAGGCTCATCATATCATTTCAAAGATGGGAACCCGTGGATTTATCGAATCGGTGATTACGCAGAACGTTGACAATCTGCATCAAAAAGCGGGATCAAATCCTGTTTACGAATTACACGGAACCTACAAACAACTCGTCTGCACCAAATGCACCACCGAATATGATTTCAGCTTTGCAGATCTAAATTTCCTTCCACCTACATGTTTTATTTGTAAAGGCATTTTAAAACCAGACATGGTTTTTTTTAATGAACCTGTTCCGGTGTTTACGCAAAAAAAATCATTTGAAGAAGCGGAGAAAGCGGATGTCTTTTTGATTATCGGAACAAATGCAGAAGTTTTTCCGGCAGCCGATATTCCGGTCAGGGCCAAAGAAAACGGGGCAAAAATAATCGAGATCAATATTGAACCCACTCACTTTACGAATACAATAACAGATGTATTTTTACTGGGAACCGCCGAAGAAATTATGTGTAAAATTGGTAAAATACTCTATATTAGTGAGTAAAAAGACTACAATTGCCTTTTTATGATCTGGCAGATGTTTGCAAATATGTCGTCAACAGAGCCAATGCCGTAAAGTGATTTGAACTTTCCCTGAGTTTTGTAATACTCAATTAATGGGCTGGTTTGGCGGGTGTAAACATCCAAACGATTTTTGATAACCTCCTCGGTGTCGTCTTTTCGTCCTTCCTCGGCTGCACGTTTTAACAACCGTTGAAGAATCTCGGCATTGTTGACTTCAAGTGCCAACACCAGCGAAACACAATCATTTCTCGTTGCCAACAGTTCATCCAATTCCTCAGCCTGACGGAGAGTACGTGGAAAACCATCAAAAACAAAACCATTCACACCGTGAAATTTACTGATGGCCTTATCAAGAATTTCAATAAGCAGTTCATCAGGAACCAGTATCCCGTTCTCGATAAGGCTTTTAACTTTTAAACCTAGCTCGGATTTATTCTTGATCTCATTCCTGAAAATATCACCGGTCGAAATATGGCCCAGATTGAATTCCTTCGCAATTTTCACCGATTGTGTCCCTTTTCCTGAGCCGGGTGTTCCAAATAATACAAGGTTGAACATAAAAAAATCATTTAATTGTGGATAAAATTCATGGTTCAAATTTAATTGTTTTCTATAATTAACACACCTAAAATTATAATTAATTTTGCGGCCAATTATGGATGATACGCTAAAGAACATTTCGGTTGACACAATGCCTCAGGAAATTGATACTGCCTATATTCGGTCGTTGAATTTTCCTTTTGTTCAGCAGGTTGATTCATTTCCCTATAATTGGCTCAAAATTAACGAAATATCCTCCGTTAACAAGGATTCGATTACCGAACGTTTTCTTACAATCACCTCACAAAAACCTGCTGTTATCAATCCTCAGCTAATCAAAAACCAACAAAGCGACTGGCTGGTTGGTATCCTGATATTTTGCTTTTTTGTGATTTCATACATCAGGATAACCCGCAAAAAATATGTAAAAGATATGTTATTGGGGCTTTACAGCAGGCCAATGTTCCGGCAAATGATCAGAGAAGGTGCTTTGTATTCGTCGGGATTGGTTTTTCCAATGACTTTGGTGGTGCTTTTAACCTATTCAGTTTTTACCTATCAAATTATCAATCTTATTAATCCGGATGTTCTTGCCAATACTGTCCAGATTCAGCTACTTTCTTATCTTTTTGGAGGAATCCTGGTTTTGCTGTTAACGAAGACTTTATTGGTTCGTGGTGCTGGCTTCCTGTTTAAAACCAGCGAATTAGCAGAAGAATACGCTTCCAATTCCTATTATTTTCATATCATCACGGCTGTCTCTCTTTTGCCATTTCTATTCTTTTCGATTTTCGATAAATCATCTATTTTAATTTATCTTTCGCTGATTGTAACTGCTTTATTATTCATTTACAGAATTTTAAGAGGGATTTTAATTTCGCTGGAGATGCAAAAGTATTCGCCGTATCAAAATTTATTATATCTTTGCACGCTCGAATTTTTACCCATTTTAGTCATTATTAAGGCTATAATTTAGTCAAAACTGTCAATAAATTAAGGTTTTAAAGGCAAAATAAAAGCGAACATCAAAAACTTTATTTGAATGATTAAGAATATACTTGTTTCCCAACCAAAACCAACCGATCCGGTAAAATCACCTTACCTCGAAATAGCGTTGAAGTATGACCTCAACGTTGAATTTCGGAAATTTATTACGGTAGAAGGTGTCCCGGCACGTGATTTCCGTAAAGATAAAGTAAACATTCCCGACCACACTGCCGTGATTTTTACCAGCCGAAATTCGGTCGATCACTTTTTCAGGATGTGTAAAGAAATGCGCGTTGAGGTTCCGGAAACGATGAAATATTTCAGCATTTCGGAATCCACTTCATTTTATCTCCAAAAGTATGTTCAGTACCGTAAGCGGAAAATTTTCCACGGTAAGCAGGATTTTAAAGATTTGGTTGAAATTATCAAAAAACACCGCGATGAAAGATATCTTCTGCCGTGTTCCGACATTCATAAACAGGCAATGACGCGGATGCTGGATGATCAGAAAATTACCTATTCCAAAGCAGTAATTTATCGTACCCTGGCCAGTGATCTTTCTGATCTTGACATCAAGAAGTATGATATGCTGATTTTCTTCAGCCCTTCAGGAGTTACTTCTCTGATGAAAAATTTTCCTGACTTTGAACAAGGTGAAACCAGAATTGCCGTATTTGGCCCAACTACTGCCAAAGCAGTTAAAGATGCAGGCTTAAAGCTTGATCTTAATGCACCTACTAAAAATGCTCCATCCATGACAATGGCACTGGACCAGTTTTTGGAAAAAGCGTTTAAAAAGAATGGACATAAAGTAGGGCAGGTTTAATTGCTGATTATTTGCATTTGACTGCTTTAACAATTTTTAATCAATAATAAAAAATTGAAAAATGTTTTGGTGAGTAATTTGCTAAAACATTTTTTTATGCACCAAAGGCTCACATTTTCAAAAAAAGAAAGACTTTGCTCGAAGAAGCTTACCGAAAAACTCTTCAAAAAGAGTCATTCATTCTTTGATTTTCCTTTTAAAATAGTGTATTACTTTGTCGATTCAACCGAAATTTTACCTGCTGATGTTCCTGTTCAGGTGCTGTTCACCGCATCAAAACGCGTTTTAAAAAATGCTGTTTCACGAAATCAGGCTAAACGAATGATGCGGGAGGCTTATCGTAAAAACAAAATGCCTCTCTGTGAAAAGCTGGCTGAATCAAACAAAAGGCTGATCCTTGGATTTATTTACAATGGCCCCCGGGACCCGGAATACGGCAAAACAGAATTAAAAATAATATCAGTCATTAATCGTTTAATCCAGGAAGTTAACAGGGAGGATAAAAAAAGTATAAAGCCTTCGGTTAATCATCAGGAAAACATCATTAAAAATTCGAATAAATTATGAAAAGACACTTCAGTATTTTCTTCTGGATTGTTTCAATGCTTTTGATAGGATTTCAAGGCCTGGCACAGGAGAAAAACAATGATTTTGAGATTTCGAAAAACCTCGACATTTTCACCGAACTTTATAAACAACTCGATCTGAACTATGTTGATGATATTAATCCGGGCGACCTTGTAAAAACCGGTATTGATGCCATGCTTGGAACACTGGATCCGTTCACAAATTACATTCCCGAGTCGGATATTGAGGATTATAAACTGATGACCACCGGGCAGTATGGGGGAATTGGCGCATTAATCCATAAACAAGGCGATTACGTTGTGGTTTCGGAACCTTACGAAGGCTTTCCGGCTCAAAAAAACGGGCTAAAACCAGGTGATAAAATCCTTGAAGTTGATGGTCAGTCGGCAAAAGGAAAAACCACCGACGATGTTAGCCAGATCCTTAAAGGCGAACCAGGCACTACTTTAAAACTGCTTATCCAAAGGGAAGGTACCGAAAAGCCGTTTTTGCTCAATGTTCAGCGCGAAAATATCAAAATCGACAATATCCCATATTACGGGATGCTGACGCCAAACATCGGTTATCTGAAACTATCCGGTTTTACGCAAAATGCAGCCAGTGAAGTAAAAAAAGCATACCTCGAACTTAAGGAAAAGAATGACATCAAAGGTTTGATATTCGATTTACGTGGAAATGGCGGTGGCTTGCTGAATGAAGCCGTTGATATCGTTAACATTTTTGCCGATAAAGGCGAACTTGTGGTTAGCACGAAAGGCAAAGAAAGCATCCGCGATAAATCGTATTACACCACGGCAAAAGCTGTTGATACCGAAATTCCGCTGATATTTCTCGTCGATCCGGGCAGCGCCTCAGCATCCGAAATTGTTACCGGAGCTATGCAGGACATGGACAGAGGTGTAATTTTAGGTGAGCGGACCTACGGCAAAGGTCTCGTTCAAAATGTTTTCCCACTCAGCTACAACGCAAAAGTTAAAATAACCGTGGCCAAATATTACATCCCAAGTGGCCGCTGCATTCAATCGATTGATTATTCGCATAAAGATGACGACGGAAAAGCCAGCAAAGTGCCGGATTCGTTAATTTCGGAGTTTTCGACAAAAAATGGCCGTAAAGTTTTTGATGGTGGTGGCATCGAACCTGATGTTAAAATGGAGCCTGAGATGTTCAGCCCGATAACGGGAGCGCTCTTCTCAAAATATATTCTTTTTGATTTCGCCAACAAATTTAACCGCGAACACGATAGTATTCCACCAGTTGAAAAATTTACCATCAACGACGAAATTTATAATGACTTTAAAAATTACGTTGGCAAATTAGATTTTTCGTACACCACCGACAGTGAAAGAACCCTCAAAAAGCTCAAGGAAATTGCCGAAAGTGAGAAGTATTACAATGACATTAAAACTGAAATCGAGACACTTGAATCAAAATTGATTCATAACAAAGATGAAGATTTGGATAAACATCGTTTGGAAATCAGTGAAATTCTGAAGATTGAGATCGTTTCGAGGTATTATTACCAGAAGGGTAAAATTATAGCAAGCCTCGAGTCGGATCCTGAAATTAAGAAAGCCATCGAACTCATTGGCGAAAAAGAAGTTTATTCATCAATCTTAAGCGGAAATTCAAAAAAAGCTTCGGATAAGATGAATTAAACCTCAGTTTTTAGCGGATAATAAGAGGCCATCACACAAACAAAATCTATTTAATTGTCTGTGATGGCCTCTTTCGTTGATTTTTACACGCCTCCAACAAGAATATTTGTATTTTCGCGACAGTCATCGAAAAATTAATTCATGAAAAAAAATAAATATCTTATCGAAATTGAAGAATTCGATTCGATTAATGAACTTTCAGCAGAAGATCAGTACCTTTTAAATCAAGCCATTGCAGCCTCTGAAAATGCGTATGCTCCGTATTCCAAATATCATGTTGGAGCAGCCTTACGGCTTGAAGATGGTAAAATTATCCTTGGAAATAATCAGGAAAATGTAGCTTATCCTTCAGGATTGTGTGCTGAACGTGTTGCATTTTTTCATGCAAATTCCAATTATCCCGGCAAAACAATCGAAACTGTGGCCATCACAGCAAAATCAAAAGCATTTGTCATTCAAAAACCAGTCACACCTTGCGGGTCATGCCGTCAGGTAATGGCCGAGACGGAGAATATCCAGAAAAGAAAAATCCGGGTTTTAATGATGGGCGAAACAGGATCAGTTTTCGTATCAGAAAGTGTCGAAAGCCTTTTGCCTCTGATGTTTCAGGCTGAAGAACTGAAAATAAAATAAATATTTATGCGGCTGATCTCGACAAAAATCTGTAAAACCAGCGATATTGGCGTAAATAACAACCTTTTTGGCGGTGTGATGCTTGCCTGGCTCGACGAAGCCGGAGGCATCATGGCCAGCGAATTATGCTGCTCGCCAAACATGATTACCCTTAAAATGAATGAGGTATTATTTAAAAAACCTGTAAAAACAAATGATCATATCCGGATTTACGGAAAACCCATGAGCGTGGGAAATTCCTCTGTTTCGCTTTATGTTGAAGCCCGGAGGTTTTGTTTCGACACCTTTGACGAAGAAACCGTTTGTTCGACAAAAATTGTGTTTGTCAAGGTCGATCAAAATGGGAACTCCGCTCCTATCAACCAAACCATCCGCCTGGATTTATTAAAAACAATCGAAAAATATAGTTAACAAACAGCATTATGAAAAAATTCCATTACTTTTTACTTTTTATTATTGTGGCTACATCAGTTGCCCTAAAATCGGATAACCCGGCTTATGTCCTTTATGATGCAGATGGCAAGGAAGTTAAGTATAAAAATCTGGTGAATGACGCACTTGATGCTGATGTTGTGCTGTTTGGAGAACTACACAACAATCCAATAATTCACTGGCTCGAATTAGAATTAGCCAAAGATGTTTTTGCGGAAAAAGGAAAAGACCTTGTCATTGCTGCCGAGATGTTTGAAACAGACAACCAGTTAATTATTGATGAATATCTCGCTGGAACGATCAAGCAATCGAATTTTGAAAAGGAAGTAAAACTTTGGAAAAATTACCCCACCGACTACAAACCGTTGGTTGAATTTGCTAAAGAAAATTCGCTACGGTTCGTTGCCAGCAATATCCCACGAAGATATGCCTCGCTGGTCAACAGCAAAGGTTTTGAAAGTTTGGACAGCCTTTCGGCAGATGCCAAAGTACTGATTGCACCTTTGCCTGTTGCTTATGACCCGGAATTACCGGGATACAAATCAATGATGGATACCACCGGAAGTATGGGCCAATCGCATGTTACACCAAATTTACCAAAGGCACAGGCCATTAAAGATGCAACCATGGCAAATTCTATTCTCAAAAACTGGCAAAATGGAAAACTGCTCATTCATTATCACGGCTCTTTTCATTCCGACAACTATGACGGGATTTACTGGTATCTGAAAAAGCAGAACCCAGACCTTAAAATTCTGACAATAAGTGCCGTAGAACAAGACACCATCCAAAACTTAAGCGACGGAAATTTAAACCTTGCCAATTATATTATTTGTGTTCCATCAAATATGACGAAGACGTATTAATTTTTTAGAACCTGGGCTTGAAAATATCTCACCATTGTAACTTTTGTTTTGGCTGCAATAATGATCATTTCTAGTTTACCACTCCTGATTTTACTGTTTTCGATCTCTTGAAAAAAATAACCCGTTTTTTTTCAAAATTGGCTTTTCATCGATTTAAGGGAACAGAAAACCAATTCATCGAATAAAAAGTCGATCCCGCGAATTACCAGCATCAGGCATTTTTAAAAATTTGGCAGGCTGTGTGGCACCAATTTTGACTTGTGTTAAAAACAGGGGTGTTTTCACTTAAATTTATCATGATCAATTTGCTCAGTAGAATTGTTACCAAAAGAATAATTATCCAGGTTGCTTTAGTGATCCTGATTTTTGTATTTGCTACTCCACAATTTTCCTATATTATTCAGGCACAAGACACCAGACCTGTTCAGGATTCAACGAAAAATCAAATATCAACCATTAAATGGGTAAAACAATACCCGCCAATTGCAGGGCAATCAGCCGGAAAAAGCACAAAAGCCAAAATAGTTGACTTTGTGCTGGGCAAAAACCAAAAAATCGTCCTGAGTAAGCCTGTTGCAGTATTGGCTTCGAATCCTGACAATTTCTGGATTTTAGACCAGGGAAATGGGGTTCTTTTTAAAATTGAAAACGAATTGGGTGAAATCCCCCACTTTCGGCATAATAAACTCAAAAATTTTAGCTCCCTGGTTGGAATCAGTATTTTTATTCAGGGCAAACTATTATTTACGGATTCCTTTTTAAATAAGGTGTTTTTATTTGATCCTGAAAAAAAAGAACTTGTAACCTTTAACGATACGCTCAATTTGAACCAACCTACCGGGATTGCATTTTCGCCACTAACCAACAAAACCTGGGTAGTCGAAACCAAAGCCCATCAAATTGCCATTTTAAACGACAATGGGCAATTGATCAAAAGGATTGGTAGCAGAGGCACCGGACCCGGTGAATTCAATTATCCTACGTCGATCTGGATTGATAAAACAGGTAAAGCGTTTATTGTTGATGCAATGAATTTCAGGGTTCAGATTTTTTCGAAGGATGGCGATTTTATTTCGATGTTTGGCAAAATTGGGGATGCGACAGGATATTTTGCAAGGCCCAAAGGAATAGCAACTGATTCGTTTGGAAATATTTACATCGTTGATGCCCTGTTTAATGCAGTTCAGATTTTTGATCAGGCTGGAAATTTTTTATATACCTTTGGGCTTCAAGGCCGTGAAAAAGGAGAATTTTGGATGCCTTCAGGAATTTTTATCGATGACAAAGATTTTATTTATGTTGCGGATTGTTACAATTTCAGGGTCCAGGTTTTTCAAAGGGTTAATGGAGGGTTTGAATGAATAGGATTTTATTAATTTGCTTTTGCATCATCATTGGGATTTCGATGCGATCGAATTCACAATCTATTGTGACAACTCTACATAATATGTCCGTCAGCGGACCGGGAACAACAAAAGCCACCACCGAATCCGAAATTTGTATTTTTTGCCACACACCTCATAACTCCAGGCCTGATCATCCTTTATGGAACAGAAATGACCCTGGCTCGACCTATGTTTTATATAACAGTTCAACAACTCAGGCTACGATGGGACAACCCGATGGTTCAGCCGTTTTATGCCTGTCATGCCACGATGGAACAATCGCGCTGGGAAATGTCTTAAGCAGGACAACCAACATTACTTTTGCAAGCGGAATAACCACCATGCCAGCCGGAGTCCATAACCTTACAACCGACCTTGCCAACGATCATCCTGTTTCATTTATTTACAACTCAGCTTTAGCATCGGCCGACGGTGAATTAAAAGACCCTTCAACGCTAACTGGCGCAGTAAAACTCGAAAACGCAAAAATGCAATGTACTTCATGCCACGACCCGCACAAAAATCTTTACACCGATTTTCTGGTTGCTAATTCCATGAATTCCGAATTATGTTTAAACTGTCATCAAACGACCTACTGGGCTACTTCAACCCATAAAACCTCCACAAAAACCTGGAATGGAACCGCTCCCGACCCGTGGACTCACACTCCGCCAACGTTTACCAATGTTGCACAAAATGCCTGCGAGAACTGCCATAACCCACATTCAGCAGCGACCAAACCACGTTTAATGAATTTTACCCCCGAAGAAAACAATTGCCTTGATTGTCATAATGCAAATGTGGCTGCAAAAAACATCCAGGCACAATTTGCAAAAACCAACAAACACAATATTTATGGCTACACCGGAGTGCACGACCCACTGGAAGCAAACTGGGCGGTTACCAAACACGTCGAATGTGAAGACTGCCATAACCCGCATGCCACTAGCGCAACTACGGCGGTTGCGCCTTTTGTAAATGGATTTAATGCAGGAGTAAAAGGTATTAACCAAAGCGGAAATCCGGTTAATCCTGTTCAGTTTGAATACGAAATTTGTTACCGTTGCCATTCAGGAAATCCATGGTCTCCGGCGGCTGTTACTCCGAGAGTAATTGTCCAGAATAATACCCGTTTAGAATTTGCACCTGGAAATCCTTCATTTCATTCGGTAGCCGCTGTTGGTGTAAATACCTCAGTTCCCAGCCTGATCGCCCCCTGGACAATCACAAGCAGAATTTACTGTTCCGATTGTCATGCCAGCGATGGCGCCAGTTCACCTGCCGGACCGCATGGCTCAACTTTTCCACGAATCTTAAAATTGCAATACAGTACCGCAAACAATACTACCGAATCGGCAACCGCCTATGCATTGTGTTATTCCTGCCACAGCCGTACCAGTATCATGAGTGATGTTTCTTTTAAAGAACACAGTAAACATATTCAGGGTGAAAAAACGCCTTGCAATGCCTGCCACGATCCGCATGGTATCAGCAGCTCACAAGGAAATAGCATCAACAATTCGAACCTGATTAATTTTTGGACTGGTATTATGACTCCCAGCCCAGGCAATGGAGCTATAAGATTTGAAGATCAGGGAATAAGAAGAGGACGTTGCTTTCTTACCTGTCATGGTGAGGATCATGATGGCTGGAACTATCCTTGATGTTAAGGCAACAAATCCTTTGAATAATCTTAATCCTGATAAGTCAAATTATTACTCACAAAATGACAAACAACAATTAAAGGCAAATTAAGGAAGAAAATGAAAATAAATTTATCCACTTTCCGTGCAAAAATTATCATTACGCTGGTTTTGG
>CAYOWJ010000088.1:0-12854 GCA_964407625.1 uncultured Lentimicrobiaceae bacterium | reverse complement strand
AACAGTGATGTTGTTACACTTGAAGTTCGTCCTTGGTCTCAGGTTATTGGCCTACCTTCAAAAGTCAACGGTGTTTCTACATACCTCAATTTAGACGATAATAGTGTGGCAAATAATGTTGCTTCTTTGGGAAATAAGTTTCAGTATTTCTCTTTCATGAGACCAGATCAAACCTATGTTCCTGGTGGGGTTTCTTTCCCATGGACCGAAGAAAGAGGCGCAAAACTTGGTCTTAAGAATAATAGCTGGCCTACATCAGATACAGTTATAGGATATCCAACGCTTGGCCAACAAGTTACTTTGCCTGCTGGCTGGTCATTATTGCCGGTTTGGAGTCAGATTGTTGTCACTGCTGAGAGTGTTTTAGATCCTTTGTGGGATAATGGTGACGGCCCACTTGTTTTAGCAATGGGTGTTACATACGCAAATGCATACTGGCCTGCTAAGAGTATCTATACTTTACAAAACCTTGTTCCTGGTCGCGCTTATTTGGTCAACTTAACTACCGAAGCTACTGTTGACTTTAGTATTGGTACAGTTGTTGACAAGGCCGTTTCTGATGAAGTTTTGGCAGTAAACAATACCAACTGGAATGATGTTGAAAATACAGGTACAATGCATGCTATCGCTATTACAACCGATGCTTTTGCTCAGTTGGAAAGACGTGATGTTATTGGTATTTTCAACCAGAATGGCACCATCGCCGGTATGGTAGAACTCGATAATCTGAATGATAATGTTTTTGTTAGCGTTTATGCTGACAACAGCTTTACCAACGAAACCGAAGGCTTCGTAAACGGCGATATGATGTCGTTTAAAGTTTACCGTAATGGTGAAGTAATTGATGCTACCGCTACTTTTGAATCTTCAATGCCAAATACCAACATCTTTAATGAAGAAGGTATTTCGGTTATTACCGGATTGAAATTAAGTGCTACATCAATTAATGAAGTTACTTCAAATCTTAATGCTCAAATATTCCCGAATCCTGCTAAAAACGTTGTTAACATCCAGACAAACTTCGAAATTTCGAGTTTGAAAGTTATTAACTATGTAGGTCAGGTAGTATTTGATCGTGCTGTTGATCAGATGAATATCCAGATCAATACATCCAGCTTCGGCCCGGGTATGTACGTTGTACAAATCCAAAGCGTTGATGGAACCGTAATAACCAAAAGACTTACTATTAATTAATAAGTAGTTTTGGATAATGAAAAAGGGGACCACTGGTCCCCTTTTTTTATTGCAACATCTTTTAATGATATCTCACATCGTAATAAAAACCAGTAATTTTGTGGGTAACATTTACAAACCAGGTAATTTGATGAAAACTAATGTATTAATACTGTTTTTGTTCTCCTCCAGCCTTATCCTTTCAGGTCAGGAATCTTTTAACACGATTCAGATTAAACGGGATAGTTTACTGGAAGCATATTTTGCACACCGCGATACTATTACAGTGCGAACCTGGGTAAATGTTATTACTTCAAATAAATTTCTTGAGGAAATCCGAAGAACTGACTCACTGCTTTTATCAGGCAAAAACGCTTCAGTCGATAAAACCTACCAGATGGTTAATGATCTGCAAGAGGAAGTTGATAAACTCACTAAGGAAAATCAGGACATTCTAGCCCAGTCCAAAATCTTGAAGCATAATACTTCCTTCGAGAACACAACATTTCTCTTTTCCATTTTAGTGGCTGCAATATTTCTTATTCTTTTTATAATCCTCTTTTTTGGCTATACCGGCGCCAGGCGAAAAGCTGCCATTCGGGATGAGGAGTCGCGAAGTTATCTTGCTGAACTCAATGACGCCCGCGATGAAATCGAAAAAATGCAAACCACAGAGTCTGATCTGGCTCATAAATTGAACCTCCTTGAAGCAGGCTATCAGGAAAAAATTAAACTGCTCCTTAATGAGAAATCTGCTATTGAAGATGGGAAATTATTACTCGAAAACCAGCTTATTGAGGTTAAAAAAGCTTACGATCACGAGGTATGGAAGAGGATGGAAACTGAATCAGAACTGGTTTTGGCTCAGCAGCATGGCAGATTAGGCAATAGTGCCGTAAATGAACAGCGAACAATTATTGAGCTTGAGGAAAAAATCAGGCTTTTGGAACTCGAAAACATCGGGATAAGTAATGTTTTGAATAAAACCCTGGCCGCACTGGAAGGAGAAGTTACCTACAGGAAGCATGCTGAAGATTCGTTAAATAATCTGATTAACCAACTTGAGAAAGGTGGATTTCTCAAACCTGGAAAAGGGGATTTGCTGCACATTACTGATGAAATGAAGACTTATGAACAACTTTTGCTCCTTAATCAAACTTTAACTGAAGAATTAGATAAAATCCAGTTTAAATACGACCTGGAATTGAGGGGTAAGTATCAGTTACAGCAGGATTTGGACCAGATGCTGTCAAGGTTAAAATCAGACATTTCTGGTTAATCTGTTTTTAAACCAGTGTTATTACTATTTTTCTTAAGCTGATTGTGCGTTTTTTTTGATATTCCGCAAATAGGAAAAACTATCAACGTTTCGTTTTTTACGCTTAGGATGAAAAGGTTTTCTAATTTTGCCAAAAATCATTCAAAAGTTAATCACATGAAAAAACTTATTTGTTTATTTTCGATCCTGTTTGCCGGCAGCATGCTTTTCGCACAGGAAATCAATAAAATTGTCCCCGACCCGGATAAAAATTCAAATATCTTAATAGGCCGCTGCAACCGGGAAGGTTTGCAAATGGAGCCATTCAAAGCTTTTTTTGAGGAGAATTACAATAAATACACCCCCGACGAAATCATCATGAAGCAACTGAAGAAGAAAATGAATGATGTTAAGATTTTAATTGTGTTGGGAACATGGTGCGGTGATAGCAAGGAACAGGTGCCGGCATTTTATAAAATACTTGATGGTGTAAAATTTTCGGATTCTCGTATCGAAATTATTGCTGTCGATCGCAAAAAGGCCGGTGGAGATGTTGATGTTTCGGGTTTAAATATCGAAAGGGTGCCAACATTTGTTTTCTATCGCAACGAACGGGAAATTGGGCGCATCGTCGAAAAACCGTCCAGCACCCTCGAAAAAAGTATGCTGCTCATACTTAGCCAGGAATAATTAATGGGTCTTAAAGCATGAAGATTTTCACAACCATTCCTGAAATCAATGATTATATCGTCCGATGCAAGCAGGACGGAATTTCGATTGGGTTTGTCCCTACGATGGGTGCTTTGCATTCTGGGCATATTTCGTTAATAGAACGGGCGAAGCAGGAGAATGACGTTGTCGGCTGCAGCATTTTTGTTAATCCGATTCAGTTTAACAATAAAGAAGACCTCGAAAAATACCCCCGGACTTTTGAAGAAGATGTAAAAATGTTAGATGCAGTTGGCTGTGATTTTCTTTTCAATCCGTCAGTCGACGAAATGTATCCCGGGACCGTTACCGAAAAATATGACTTTGGTTTTCTGGATAAGGTGATGGAAGGAGAACATCGGCCTGGACATTTTAATGGAGTAGCTGTGATTGTACGAAAATTGTTTGAAATTTTTAGGCCCGAAAAAGCATACTTCGGGATGAAGGATTATCAGCAACTGTGCGTCATTCAGGCCATGACTGCAATGCTTGATTTGCCTGTCGAAATCATTCCCTGCGCCACTGTTCGGGAAAGTGATGGCCTGGCGATGAGTTCACGTAACGTCAGGCTTAGCCCTGAAGCCCGGAAAATAGCGCCCAACATTTATCGTATTTTATCGGAGGCACAGAACCGACGACACTCAATGAGTGTATTTGAGCTCGAAAACTGGGCTATTCAGGAATTTGGAAAGTTTCAGGAATTCGATGTGGAGTATTTTAAAATCACCGATTCAAAAACTCTCAGGCCATTCAGCGACTGGTCAGAAGTTGAAAGCGCAATCGCATGTACGGCAGTATTTCTGGGAGGTGTGCGGCTCATCGATAATTTTATCATTTTTTAATTCTATTTCAAAGCATGAATATTGAGGTTCTGAAATCTAAAATCCATCGGGCAACCGTAACTGGTGCCAATTTAAGCTATGTCGGGAGTATCTCGGTTGATGAAAATCTGATGGATGGCGCCAACCTCATCGAAAATGAGCGGGTTCATATTTACAATATCAACAATGGTGAACGTTTTGAGACGTATGTTATCAAGGGCGAACGTGGCTCAGGCATGGTTTCACTCAATGGTGCTGCTGCCCGAAAAGTACAAACCGGCGATCTTGTAATTATTGTATCCTACGCATCAATGGATTTTGAAGAAGCGAAAAAATTTGTTCCGCACATTATATTTCCTGATCAACATAATCAAATCAGCTAATCCATTGAAAAAAAACATCATTTCGTTACTCAAGATCATTTTTTTCTTAGCCATTGGCGTTTTCTTTATTTGGATATTTTTAAGCAAATTAACTCCTGATCAAAAAACCGAAATCTGGCAATCGTTTGTTTACGCCGATTACACCTGGGTAGTTTTTTCAATTATAATCGGAATTTGCAGCCATATCGTGCGTGCATTGAGATGGAACATTTTGATCGAAACACTGGGTTACAAGCCTAAAATTTCGAACACATTTTTTGCTGTGATGATTGGTTATCTGGCCAACATGGCGCTACCGCGCCTTGGTGAAGTTACCCGTTGCGGCGTTCTTGCCAAATACGAAAAAGTACCGTTCAACAAGTCTTTCGGGACGGTGATTGTTGAGCGCAGTGTGGATATGGTCGTCTTTTTTGCACTCTTTTTTCTTAACCTGATCATTTTTTTTGATAAGATTAATCTTTACGTCCAGGAGAAGGTTTATGGCCCATTGGGTAAAAAATTCGACATCAGCGAAAAAATAGGGTTGTATTTATTGGTTTTTGTGCTGGCTATAGCCCTGGTTGTTGGTCTTTTTTTTATTTTGAGAAAAAGACTTAAGAAGTTACACTTTTATCAAAAAATCGCTGATCTTCTGGTTGGCTTGTGGCATGGGCTGTGGTCGGTATCAAAAATCAAGAAACCCTGGACATTTGTTTTTCAGTCGATTCTGATTTGGGTTTTGTATTACCTGATGGTTTATTTGTGCTTCTTTAGCCTGCCCGAAACCGCTCATCTTGGTTGGGATGCAGCGCTGTCTCTGCTGATTTTTGGTTCGATCGGCATCATGGTTGTGCAGGGCGGAATCGGGATTTATCCCGTTATTATCGCCGAAACACTTGTCATTTACCAGGTGGCAAGCACAACAGGCTATGCTTTGGGGTGGCTGATCTGGACTGCTCAAACGCTGATGATTCTAATTGCCGGGGTTTTATCCTTAATTTTACTTCCTGTACTTAATAAATTAAAAAATGCATAAAATCGAAATTCTCCAGTCAAAGATTTTTAAAGCCAAAGAAGATCTGAATTATCAACTGGCTTACTGGCGGTTCCACTCCGAAAATATCGTTTTTACCAATGGCTGTTTTGATATTCTTCACCGGGGTCACATCGATTACCTTGCAAAGGCCGCCGATGAAGGAAGTGTGCTCATTGTCGGCCTGAATACTGATGCTTCCGTTCAGCGTATCAAAGGTGATAGCCGCCCGGTTCAGGATGAAACATCGCGGGCAATGATTCTCGCTGCTTTATCATTTGTAAGTGCGGTGGTTTTGTTTGATGAGGATACACCATTTGAATTAATAAAATATGTGCAGCCCGACATTTTGGTAAAAGGCAGCGATTACAAGGCCGAAGATATTGTTGGTTTTGATATTGTTACCGCAAAAGGTGGCTTTGTTAAAACAATCGATTTTCTGGATGGTTTTTCGACGAGTCGTATCATCGAAAAAATCACCAAAGCATAGCGTTTACTCCCTTTAATTTTATAATTATGGCCAAAGCCAAAACCGTTTTCTTTTGTCAATCCTGCGGGCACCAATCTCCAAAATGGCTTGGAAAGTGCCCTTCCTGCAACGAATGGAATACTTTTGCCGAAGAAGTCATTCAAAAGGAAACATCCCGAAATACGCTTGTCGATTTTTCGCTTTCGCGAAACAGCATTCCAAAGCAGATTAAAAATATCCAGATCGAAAATGAGCCTCGGATTGACACCAAAAATGCCGAATTAAACCGGGTTCTGGGTGGAGGAATGGTTCCCGGTTCTGTAATTCTGGTAGGAGGGGAGCCTGGCATCGGGAAATCTACACTGATGTTGCAGGTTGCATTGAAATTGCAAGGATTAAATGTGCTCTATATTTCGGGTGAAGAGAGCGAACAACAGATAAAAATGAGGGCGCAGCGCCTCGGCGACGGCAATCCCGAAACTTTTATCCTCACTGAAACTTCCGTTCAGGCAATTTTCGGCCATTTGAAAAACCTGCAGCCTAACGTTATTATTGTCGATTCGATACAAACCCTTCACACCGATATTATTGATTCATCTGCAGGCAGCATTTCGCAAATTAAAGAGTGTGCCAATCAGTTGCAGCAATATGCCAAGATTACAAATACACCGATCTTTTTAATTGGCCATATCACCAAGGATGGTCAGCTTGCCGGGCCAAAACTCCTCGAACACATGGTTGATACGGTTTTACAATTTGAAGGCGACCGAAATTACGGTTACCGGATTCTCAGGGCAGTAAAAAACCGCTTTGGTTCAACCTCGGAGCTTGGGATTTATGAAATGAGAAATGATGGATTGAGGGAGGTTTCAAACCCTTCGGAGATTTTGATTTCTCATCGTGACGAGCAACTCAGCGGAATAACCATTGCAGCAACGATGGAGGGATTGCGCCCGATGCTTATCGAAACGCAGGCGCTGGTAAGCTCGGCGGCTTATGGCATGCCACAGCGTTCTACAACGGGTTTCGATTCACGGCGTCTCAATATGTTGCTTGCTGTGCTGGAGAAGCGCAGCGGCTTCCGTTTAGCCTCAAAAGATGTATTTCTGAATATTGCAGGAGGCATCCGCGTTGACGACCCGGCTATTGACCTGGCTGTGGTGTCGGCCATACTTTCGTCCAACGAAGATATGCCTGTGAGCCAGAAAGTTTGTTTTGCAGCCGAAGTGGGCCTTTCGGGAGAAATACGTGCTGTTAGCCGCATCGAGCAACGAATCAGCGAAGCCGAAAAATTGGGTTTCGAAAAAATCTTTATCTCTAACTACAATTTTAAAAGCCTGGTTCAGAAAACTCAAAATATTCAACTTGTTCCTGTTTCCAGGATGGAAGATGTTTTCAGAGCTTTATTCGGGTGATAAACTCAGTATCTTCTCTTTCCCGCTTTCCTTCTTCTTTTACAAAAAAGTTAAAAATTAACAGGATCAATACTCCAAAAATTACCGACATCTCGATAAGAAAAAGATTGGTAAGATGAGGTGCCGAAAATGATAACCTGATGAGTACCGTTGAAATTACAAAGCCCGAATTTCGCACCAACTGGCTGAAATAGTGTGTGTAGAGGAACGAAATGATCAGTATAAAAACATCAATAAAGATGAGTATTGTGAAAAAAATATCATAAAAAACATTGTTGATGTCCGTAACGGGCAATGCTTGTAATTCGTGAAACCGTATCATTTCCCAAAACCAGTTTCCAAAGCTGTAAAGCAGCATAAATATCATCACAGGCACCATAATTATTGAGATGGCTTTTTTAATGCTGATGAAATTTTGGATGTTGCCACAACTATCAATATTCGGTTGCTTTTTTTTGAGCCGGTAAAATATCCCGATAAGGAAAAACAATAGCAAAACACCTATCATATCAAACAACAGTTCGCGGTTATTGGTGAGATTATCGGTGAGGTGCTGCATGTCGAAGGACGAAATGTCTTTAAAAATCCGGCGAAGTACAATCAAAAGAATGATTTCGTACTGTTTGCCGATTGATTTTGTGAATGATTTTGGCAGATAAACGAGCAGCAAAAACACTTCATAAATCAGTAAAATCGAAAATGGTGTGTAAATGGCCGATATGTAATTCCCCGAAAATGTATCAAAAGCCGCATGATTTATTAACCCGGCGTTCCAAAGGAAAATGAGCAATAGGTGCGTTGCGAAGCCAATTAACGCAAAATAGACTGCGAATTTTTCGATTGTTTTGATGCTCCTCTCCGAAAATATTCGTGCATAAATTCCCGAAATCAGTTTTTCGATAGCCATGTTACAATGTTTTATTTCTGGAAGTAATTTTGAAGTAAATCTACAAAGAATTTATCAGCTCCGATTATAACTTAGATTTCTTCAATTTCTGGTCTTCTGCAAAATCAATGGAAGGGTCGAAAAAAAAGCCAGGCGATTTGCCCGGCTTTTTTTCGAAAATATGTTAAACTATTCGTTGATGGTAAAATCCATCGAAGCAAGTCGTTTGTAACTTTCATAGCGCCATTTGGCGTTTTTGATAGCTTCTTTTGCAAGAACTTCTGCTTCAGCAGGGAAGGCCTGGTGAAGCGAGGTGTAACGTACTTCTCCGGCAAGGAAATCACTGAATTTGTCCCAATCCGGCTCTTTTGAATCGAGTTGGAAAGGATTTTTCCCTTCGGCTTCCAAAGCTGGATTATACCTGTAAAGTTGCCAGTAACCGGCTTCAACTGCGCGATTTGATTCTTCCTGCGATTTTCCCATCCCAGCGCGTAAACCGTGGTTGATACAAGGCGAATAGGCAATAATCAATGATGGTCCCGGGTAAGCTTCGGCTTCTTTAAGTGCTTTAAGATATTGCGTCTGGTTTGCACCCATCGCAACCTGGGCAACATAAACATAACCATAAGTCATGGCCATAGCGCCAAGGTCTTTTTTACGGATTTTCTTGCCAGAAGCAGCAAATTTGGCAACTGCACCAACAGGAGTCGATTTTGATGCCTGTCCGCCGGTGTTCGAATAAACCTCGGTATCCATCACCAGAACATTAATATCCTCGCCCGAAGCAAGCACGTGGTCAAGTCCGCCGTAGCCGATATCGTAAGCCCAGCCATCACCACCAAATGCCCATACCGATTTTTTAATCAAATATTGTTTCAGGTCTAAGATTTCCTTTGCAACCGGCAAATCAGATTTTTCGCAGGCTGCGATAACCTTTGCAGAAGCGATTTTCGATAGCTCGCCATGGTTAATGTTCAAAAGCCATTCATCAAAAGCTGATTTTAAAGTATCGTCAATGCCATTTGCAAGAGCAGCAGTCATTTTTTCGGTGATACGCTGGCGGAGTTTATTGGAGCCAAGCATCATTCCAAAACCATATTCGGCATTATCTTCAAACAACGAATTTGCCCATGCCGGACCTTTGCCCTCAGCGTTGGTGCAATAGGGTGTTGACGGTGCTGAACCTCCATAAATTGACGAACATCCTGTGGCGTTGGCAACCATCATCCGGTCGCCGAAAAGCTGGGTGATAAGTTTAATGTACGGTGTTTCACCGCAACCGGCACAGGCACCTGAAAACTCGAACAATGGCTGTGCAAACTGGCTGTTTTTAACCGATTTATCCTTTTCAACAATGGTGTCTTTGTAAGTAACCTGTTTTGAAACAAAATCCCAGTTTTTAGTTTCGTGCATCTGGCTTTCGAGTGGTTGCATAACCAAAGCCTTCTTTTTGGAAGGACAAACATCGGCGCAGTTGCCGCAACCTGTGCAGTCGAGCGGGCTTAACTGAATCTTAAATTGAAGTCCGTCGAAAGTTTTTGGAATAGCTTTTAAAGTTTTGAATCCTTCGGGAGCTTTGCTCATTTCGTCAGCATTAAGCAGGAAAGGACGGATAGAAGCGTGAGGGCAAACATAAGCGCACTGGTTGCATTGAATACAGTTTTCGGCATTCCACTCTGGAACGTTAACGGCGATACCGCGTTTTTCGTAGGCTGCGGTTCCGGCAGGGAAGGTGCCATCTTCGCGGCCATTGAAAATGCTTACTGGCAAATCGTCGCCTTTCATCGCATTTACAGGCTCAACAAGGTTTTTGATGAAATCAGGAATGTCGCGTGTGTCAACTTCTTTATTGATAACAATATTTGCCCATTCCTGTGGAATCTCAACTTGTTCGACTTCGCCACCTTTTATTACAGAAGCAAAATTCATGTTAACGATATCTTCACCTTTATGTCCAAAACTCTTGATGATGGCTTTTTTCATTGACTCGAGTGCCATTTCGTAAGGAATCACATTCGAAATCATGAAAAATGCCGATTGCATGATGGTGTTGGTGCGGTTTCCAAGTCCGATTTCTTCGGCAAGTTTTGTTGCATTGATAATGAAAAACCGGATATCGTTTTCGGCCATGTATTTTTTCATGGTGTCGGGCAGATGACTTTTCGTTTCCTCAGCATCCCAGATGCTGTTCAACAGGAATGTGCCACCTTTTTTAAGACCTTTCAGCATGTCGTATTTATTCAGGTACGAAGGCACATGGCAAGCAACAAAGTCAGGTGTTCCGACAAGATACGACGAAAGTATCGGTTTATCACCGAATCTCAGGTGGGAAGTAGTGATACCTCCTGATTTTTTTGAGTCGTAGGCAAAATACGCCTGGCAATATTTGTCGGTGTTATCACCAATAATTTTAATCGAATTTTTGTTGGCACCAACAGTTCCGTCAGAGCCAAGGCCGTAAAACTTACCTTCAAAAGTTCCTTTGGGTAAAATTCCGATTTCAGGAAGCAAAGGAAGCGACGAAAATTTAACATCGTCAACAATACCGAGGGTAAAATGGTTTTTCGGTTCGTTCATTTTCAGATTATTGAACACCGAAATAATCATCGAAGGTGTAGTGTCTTTTGATGAAAGTCCATAACGTCCGCCAATAATGATCGGAGCATTTTCTTTTTCATAAAAAAGATCCCTGATGTCTAAATACAATGGTTCGCCGTTAGCTCCCGGCTCCTTGGTGCGATCGAGAACGCAGATGCGTTTAACGGTTTTTGGCAGGGCTTTCATCAAATATTTTTCGGAGAAAGGCCTGTAAAGATGAACTGCAATCAAACCAACCTTTTCACCTTTATTGTTGAGGTGTTCGATGGTTTCCTGGATGGTGCTGGTAACTGAACCCATCGCAATAACGATGTTTTCGGCTTCAGGATGGCCATAATAGGAGAAAGGATGATATTCACGACCGGTCATTTCCTTGATTTTCTGCATGTATTCTTCAATCAAATCAGGAATTGGGTCGTAAAATTTGTTGGCTGCTTCGCGTGACTGGAAATAAATATCCGGATTTTGAGCTGTCCCCCTTGTTACAGGATGATCAGGATTTAGCGCATTATCGCGGAATCTTTTTAAAGCTTCCCAATCGAGCATGCTGGCCATGTCGTCGTTGGTTGGGAATTCAACTTTCTGGATTTCGTGAGAAGTTCTGAATCCATCAAAAAAATGAACAAAAGGAATTCTTGATTTTATAGCAGCAAGGTGAGCAATGCCTGCAAGATCCATGATTTCCTGAACTGAGCCGGTTGCCAGGAAAGCAAAACCAGTGTTGCGGGCTGCCATCACATCTGAATGATCACCAAAAATTGACAATGCCTGTGCGGCAAGGCTGCGGGCGCTAACGTGTAATACTCCGGGAAGTAATTCACCTGAAATTTTGTACATGTTTGGCAGCATCAGCATCAAACCTTGTGAAGCTGTAAATGTGCTTGATAAGGCTCCCGCCTGTAATGAGCCGTGAAGTGCACCGGATGCGCCACCTTCGCTCTGCAGTTCGATCACTTTTACGGTCTCGCCAAAAATATTTTTCCGTCCGTTTGCCGACCATTCATCAACATATTCGGCCATCGTAGATGATGGAGTAATTGGGTAAATAGCAGCTACTTCGCTAAACATGTAAGCTACATGGGCAGCAGCATAGTTACCGTCGCAAGTAATAAATTTTTTCTTCTTCGTCATGATAAAATTATATTTAAAACCTTATGATTTTCTCTTTAAAATTGGGTGCGAAATTACTTATTTCATCTTAACAAATTTCTGTTTTGATGCTTTCCTGTGGTCAAAATCAACTATTTAAAATCATTTTAGATTATCCTGATAAGTAAATTCCATCGCTAAAAGCTTTTAGAATAGCATGCTAAGAAACGGCGGGTGGATTTTATCTTTAAATTTATCCGGGATGATTAAACCTGCTGCGCATATTTTAGAAATTTTAAGCACCTGCTCCAATTTTTTTGATATTTTTGCGAACTTCAAAATTGCACTTTTAACATTACAAAAAATATTGAAATATGGCCGATTTAAAGACCTCATACTTAGGTATCGAACTTAAAAACCCGTTAATTGTCGGGGCAAGTAATTTAGTTACCGACCTGGACGCATTGAGCCAGATTGAAGACGCCGGAGCTGCGGCAATCGTTTACAAATCACTTTTTGAAGAACAGATTCAGTTGGAGCGGATGCAGCACGACGACGGACTGGAAGAATATAACGAGCGTCATGCCGAGATGCTTACTTTGTTTCCCAAAATCCAGCATGCCGGCCCGGAAGCTCATTTGTTGGGACTGCGTAAAGCAATCGAAAAAGTGAACATCCCGGTTATTGCAAGTCTTAATTGCGTTTACGATGTTTCCTGGGCCGAATATGCCGTGAAACTCGAAGAAGCTGGTGCTGCCGCACTGGAACTAAATTTTTACGCAAACCCAACCAATTCAGGTCGTTCAGCCAACGAAATTGTTGATGAGCAAACGGCTGTTTTAAATAAAGTGAAACAAACCGTAAAAATTCCGGTAAGTGTGAAATTAAGTCCGTTTTACACCAATGTGCTTGGCACAATTACCGAAATGGATAAAACCGGTGTTGATGGATTTGTGCTTTTTAATCGCATTTTCCAGCCCGACATCAATATCGAAAGTGAAGAATTCGTATTCCCCTGGTTCCTGAGCAATCATGGCGATTA
>CAYOWJ010000087.1:0-12878 GCA_964407625.1 uncultured Lentimicrobiaceae bacterium | reverse complement strand
CACGGTTATCGAAATTAGGCCGCATCGTGTATGGAGCTTTCAATTTTTTTACCAAAAAACTTTTAAAAGTTAAAGAAATTCCTCCCAGCGTGTTTGTTAGAAATTAATTCCGGTTAAGCCTGATTTCCAGCAATACATGATGCTTATGAAATAGCCATGCCAAAAAGTGACAGAGATTTTAAGAGGACTTCTTTTTTAACAGGTTTGGTAATAAATTCGTCACAACCTGCCATCATAGCGTTTTTACGGTCTTCGGTTCCTGAATAGGCTGTTACGGCAATAATTGGTAAGTCTTTCCGGAATAATTTGATTTGCCGGGTGGCTTCAAAACCATCCATTACAGGCATTTTTAAGTCCATCAAAACGATATCAATTTCGGGATTATTCAGGCAAATTTCTACTGCTTTCTGGCCATCTCCAACATGAATAAGGTTTATAAATTCATGCCTTAGTATTTTGTTGATGTAGAAATAGTTAAACTCATCATCTTCAGCAACGAGAACATTTAATTTATCTCCAGGTTTACTTTTTTTGACAGGGATATTTTCATCCACAATACCAAAAGATTGACTATTGCAGGGTAATGAAAAGGAAAATGTAGAACCAACTCCTTTTTCGGAATTGACTTCGATTTTGCCACCCAATAATTCAACAATCTCACTGGCAATCGACAAGCCAAGGCCGCTGCCTTCGTAGCCGCGGGTCATGCTTGCATGTTCCTGTGTAAAACCTTTAAATATATGTAGCATGTTTTCAGGTGATATTCCAACACCGGAATCTTCAACAAAAAACCGGATATTAGTTCCTTTAATTTCAAAACCTAATTTAACAAAACCAAGCTCGGTAAATTTTACGGCATTGTCCAGCAAATGAAAAAGCGCTTTTTCGAGCAGGTCTTTGTCGGTTTTAGCTTTGAGGCCATCAGCGTTTTCTGGTATTTCCATCGAAATTTTCAGTCCTTTTTTACGGGAGGGATCTCTTAATTTTTCAACCACACCACACAGCAAAGGCTCCAGATCAAATTCCAGCCGGTTAACTTCCTGGTTTTTTGATGTTAACAGCGAGATGTCGATAAAATTGGTTACTGTATTAATGAGCCTGTCGCTGCTTTCGTTGACCATTGAAAGATATTCTGCTTTTTCTTCTTTGGAAAGACCGGCATCGGTAAGAATCTGGCTAAAGCCAAGAATACCATTTAATGGGGTGCGTATTTCGTGCGAAATATTATTGATAAAGGCTCCTTTCAATTTGTCGCTGGCTTCGGCTTTTTCTTTGGCTGCAATAAGTTCGATGTTGATATTTTCGAGTTCGGCAGTTCGTTCTTTAACTTTCTCTTCCAGGATCAGGTTTTGGTTTTGTAACTGTTTTTGAAGGTAGGAGGTATGAAGCAGGTTTCTGATACGCAATCCAACCTCAATTAAATCGAACGGTTTGGTAAGAAAATCGCTTGCACCGCCTGAGAGTGCCCGTTGTTTCGATTCCGGAGTTACGTCAGCAGTAAGAACCAGTATGGGTAAATAGGTGTCTTCGGGGATTAATGGTTTAAGTTGTTCCATTACTTCAAAGCCACTCACATAGGGCATCATAAGATCAAGTAAAATTAAATCAGGGACGAAACTTCGGTAAAGTGATATTACTTCACGAGGGTCGATAGAAGTTTTGATATTGGTGTAACCTTGCATTTCGAGCAAGCCTAACAAAACCTCAACATTGGCTTCCTGATCATCTATAATTAGGATATTCGAGTTTTTTAAAGTTGAATTGATCATAGTTTACTATTTAATGATTTCTAAAAAATATTTGACAATAGTTTTGAGTTTTGAATTAAAATTTTCAGCATGCACAAGGAGGAGACAAGATTCCTCTTTCAATTTTTATGAATTTCCGGTTTTTGTACTTTTACATTTCTTTCTATCTTATCCTTTCTTATTAATCCACAAATCTACAACTTTTAGGAAACTAAAAACATCTGATGGCTTAGTTAAATAATCTTTGGCTCCTAATTTCATAATTTTTTCCAGTTGATGAGGCATGGCATCAGCGCTGATAACGATCACCGGAATTGGTTTTGTTGTTGGGTCTGCCTGTATCAGCTCAAGCACTTCGCTACCATGCATATCGGGCAAATTGAGGTCGAGAAGGATTAAATCGGGGTTAAATTCGGTGGCCAGTTTCACGATTTCCATCCCACTCGTATTTGAAATTAACCGTATTCCCGGGCGTTGATTTATCAGAACTTGTTCGACCAACTCGATATTTGAAATATTGTCTTCGATATACAGGATGAGGCCTTTGAAATTGTTCTTGTCGGGTTCAGTTTTCATTTGCCCGATTGTAGTTTCCACAATTTCTAACTGGCTTTTGGTTGTCGGAAATTCAATCCAGAAAGTTGTGCCTTCGCCTAAAACACTATTAATGCCAATACTTCCACCCATGGCTTCCATGAGTTTTTTAACCACGGCAAGTCCAAGGCCTGTACCTTCGGTGGTGGTTTTTTCGGCTCCAATGCGTTCGAATGGTGTAAAAATCCTTGAAAGATTTTCTTCGGAAATTCCTAACCCGGTATCAGTCACCGAGATTCTGATGAATTCAGGGTCTGCCTCTGATTTTACGACAACCATTCCATTTTGGTGGTTGTATTTAATGGCATTATTGAGCAGGTTTAGCATCACTTGTTTAAACCTTTGCCGGTCGGCACTAATAAAAAGATAATTATCCTGAGAACTGACCAGATCGATGGTAACTTGCTGATAAGTAGCTAATGGTTTTACAATATCAATCATTTCGATGATAACGCTACCTACCTGAACTGGCTCCAGTGAGAGCGCAATATGGCCTGATTCGATCCTTGAAATATCGAGCACTTCATTGATGAGATCGAGCAGATGTTTCCCGCTTCGGAGAATATGTTTTACCCCTTTGCTTTGTGAAGTGTTGAGTTCGCCCATCTCGAGCAATTGAGCAAAACCAAGGATCGAATTTAATGGTGTCCGCAGCTCATGACTCATGCGCGAAAGGAATTCACTTTTGGCAAGGTTTGCTTCTTCGGCTTCGCCTTTTGCTTTAATGAGTTCGGATTCGGTACGTTTGCGAACATCGATTTCGATGACCAGGCTGTCGTTCAATTCCATCAACTGAATTGTTCGTTGCTTAATTTTTTGTTCCAGGTTCATATTAAGATCGCGGATTTCTTTTTCAGCGTTCTTCCGCTCCGTAATATCTTGTTTTAAGGCCAGGTAGTTGGTGATGGTTCCGGTTTCGTCAAAAATGGGCGAAATGGAAACACTTTCCCAATACAACTCACCATTTTTCTTTTTATTTATCCATTCACCATTCCATGTTTTGCCCTGAATGATGGTACTCCAAAGGTTTTTATAAGTGGAGATATCGGTATTATCCGATTTGAGGATTCGGGTATTCCTGCCAATTAATTCCTCCCCGGGATAGCCGGAAGATCTTACAAATGCCGGATTAATGTATTCGATGTTTGCATCAAGATCGGTAATAGCAATCGAAACAGGGCTTTGTTCGACAGCAAGGTTAAGTTTACGGATTTGTTTTTCCTGCATTTTGCGTTCGGTGATGTCGCGCACAAAACGAAGTACACGTTTCTCGTCGAGCGACACTGTCCGGGCTTCAAAAAACTGTTGTTTGCCATTTTTTGACGAGGAATACTCGTAGCTAATAAGCTTTTTTTGCTGCAAACATTCATTAATCTTTTTTAGATGGAGTTCGGTGGTGGTGGCATCAAAAACATCCTTCAAATTGGCACCCACGAGTTTTTCCTTTGGATAAAGTAAATCTTCGGAATCAGGGCTAAAATATTCCAGATAATTGCCATCACGATCGGAAACGAAAATGAGGTCGGGCATCGCATCAATGATCGCGTTAAGCCTGATATTTTGTTGCCTGATTTTTTCCGCATCCTCCTTTTTATCGGTGATATCGATGCTGACTCCACTAATGGAAACGAGTTGATCGTTCTCAAATTTTGGTACCATGTTAGCCTGGATCCATCTTATGTGGCCATCGGGCTTTAATAACCTGAAATAGATGCTTTCAAGGTTATGTGAATTGCTGATGTCGTGAAGTTTGGATTCAAACAAATCCCGGTCTTCGGGATGAATTCGTTGTTTAATTTCTTCCAAATTCAAAGGAGGTTGTGATGGATCAATGCCTAAAAGGTGGTAATAATTTTTTGACCAGCTTACTTCTCCGGTTCTCACATCAAATTCCCAACTCCCCATTTTGGCAAGTATCTGGGCATAGTTTAGGTTTTCCTCACTTTTCCTGATTAAATTTTCCGATTCTTTTATTTCTGTAATATCGATTGCTGAAGCCGATAAATACAGGGGTTTGTTTTTACTATCGAAAATAATCTTGGCATTCATGAGTGAAGGAAACGCTGAACCGTCTTTTCTGGTTCGCCACACCTCCTCGGTAACAAAGCCGCTTTGCTTTTTTAGAATGTCCAAAGCCTTATTTACGCGGATCATTTGCTGCTCATTATGAAGCATCGAAAGGTGATGTCCAACCAGATCGGCTACTTCATAACCGTGCATTTGAGCAAAAGCATCATTTGAATAGATTAAATTTCCATTAAGATCGGAAATGGCATTGCCATAATTTGACTGGTCAGAAATGGTGCGGAACTTGAGCAATTCTTCTTCGGCTAATTTTCTTTCGGTGATGTCGTTTACCCCTCCGCGGAAGCCTAAGAAGTTATTTGTTTTATCAAAAACCGGTGCGCTGTTAACTTCAACCCAGATCAATTTCTGATTGGCCATCATCATTGGGCAAATAAATTGTAAGATGAGTTCTCTTTTTTCATACAATTTAATGGCTTTTTCACGGAAATCTTCTGGAATTGCATCGAAAAAATGAAATTTATTGATGATTTGATCTGGATTTACCCCAAGTATTTTAGCAACAATCGGGCTAACGTAGGTGAATAAACCGTTGGCATCAGTTTCAAAAATCATGGTCTGGCTTATTTCGGCAATTTGCGTAAAGCGCTCCTGGCTTTCCTGCAACGCTATCTGAAATTTCCGGTGTTCGGTAATATCTTCTTTTATGGCAAGATAATGCGTAATTTTCCCATCTGCATCTAAGATAGGCGAAATAGTTGAGGACTCCCAGTAAAGTTCGCCATTTTTCTTTTTATTATGAAAAATCCCATGCCATTCTTTACCAATGCTAATGTTTCCCCAGAGTTCATCGTATTCGGTTTTAACGGTTTCCCCTGATTTTAGTACCCGCGGGTTGTTGCCAATAAGCTCTTCGGCAGTATAGCCGGTTGTTTGGCTGGCTTTAGGATTTACATATTCGATATTTCCATCGAGGTTGGTGATAAAGATGCTTACCGGGCTTTGCTCGACGGCAAGCGAAAGTTTGCGTAGTTTTTCCTCGGCCTTGCGGCGTTCGGTAATATCCCGCCAGGTGGTAAATAAAACTTTTTCACCTTCATATTCAATAGCCGTAAGATTTATCTGAAAAAGTACTTCGGTGCCATCAAATCGTTTATGCAGCCATTCAAATGAGTTTTTCCCTTTTTCAAAAGTTTCTTTCACCAATTCCTGTGAATAATCAAACGAATTTCTACCGTTTGGCTGAAATTCCGGTGAGATTTTGCCGGGGGTACATCCAATTATTTGTGATCTGTTGCCACCGATTAGCTTTTCGGAGGCTTTGTTGCATTCGATAAACTGCCCGTCACGAATGATGAGATAACCGTCGGGGGAATCGAAAAACAGTACTTTGTATTTTTCTTCGCTTTGCCGAAGTTGCTGCTCTGCCAGTTTCCTGTCGGTGATATCAATTCCCATACACTGGATTTCGATAGGAACGTTGTTGGCATCGGTGAGGCATACAAATTCCCATAAAGTTGTTCTTACTCCACTAATAAAATGCGGTTTATCTAATTCAACTTTAATAATTTCTCCAGGTTTTTCGAGGCATTTTACTACGGTATCGAGCGTACGATTGTGGTGGTAATCGCAGATGGAGGTCAATGCAAAACCATTTTCAAATCCTTTTTCTTTGTAAATCCAGCCAAAATCTTCTTCATATTTTCTGTTCCAATAGGTATGTTTGCCTTCCAGATCAGTTCTTATCACATAATTAGTTTGGGAATTTACAAGGTTTCGTAACTTCTCCTCGCTATCCATGAGTGCGGCTTCGGTTTGTTTACGCGAGGAAATATTGCTTACCAGTGCTATTACTTTGTTGTCGCCAAAACAAGTGAAACGCACTTCAAAATCGGCCAATTTTTCTTTTATTGGTAGTTTATATTGTATCGGTGCTGTTGTATTTCCAGCCAGCGTGTTATTAACGGCGGTTTTAAACTCTGCAGCCAATGAAGGTGGCAAGACTTCGGTGACATTTTTGTTCAAAAATACATCCGGAGGTACATAAAGTTCATCTTCTTTTCCTGAATTTACATCGAGGATTACGCCATTTTTATCGATTACAAACATTACATCGGGGATGGCAGATAGAATGGAACTGATATAATTCTTTTGGTTTGAATTCCAGCATTCGTTCGATGGCCGGGCTTACATATTTTATAATTCCATCGGTGGCAATTTCAAAAATTACATCGTTAATGGTTTCAACTAATTTACGGAAAGTTGTTTCGCTATGCAGGAGCGCCTCATTCTTATTGATTCGTTCAATAAGGTTACCAATTCTTACAGAAATTGAAAACAATAAATCGGTTTCTTCTGGAAGGAAGATCTGTTTGGTTTGCGGCAAATTGTTTTCAGGATATAAAATTGCGACCTGGCCAACAATTTTACCATCAGCATTAATTTCCCTGGTTATCGAATATTTGGAAACCGAAAAATTCCGGGTTTGAAATATTTTATCTGAAAAGGTAATTCTTGCCATTGCAGCTTCGGGAAACTGCATTCCGGCAGGAATGATTTGGACGATTTTTTCGACTGCCTCATCAAGCGACAATTCCGATTGATTCAAAATCGCTGAAATCCCGTTGTGACACCTTAGCTCTTTTAATCGCTCCTGAAGTTCAAATTCAATACGTTGCCTTTCGGAAATGTCATTTTTAAAGGATGCTTTTAAGTCGGTGAATTCCTTTTTTATGGCTTCCAGTTCAAGAATGAGTTCGTCTTTTGTTAATTGATGATATTCCATTTTCTACATCTTTTTTCACTCCCCTGATCAGGCTATAAAGGTATCACTTTTTTCAAGAGGCCATCCACTTTAACAGGGTTGTTAAAATTGGTATTTGTGCCTACCTGCTTTAGCCACTCAATCAATTCTGACATAGCCCCGGTGTTGATTGTAATCAACGATAACGTGCTTGTTTTACTTCAGATTTTTGGATTAATTTCTGGTGGATATTCCAATTTTCGGCTGCCGGCAGTTTTATCCAAAAAGTGTTGTCTTTACCCCGAATACTTGCAATCATTTACTGCCAGTTGGTGTGTAAAGCCTGTTCGGACAGAAAGTGGTCTGTAATTTCAATCATGCTGGTTATCAGATTAAAATTACTGTTCCGGACTGCAAAATGTGTCATGTGTTTTTCGCAGATACGATTTTCTCCATCCGAACGTATGAAGGAAGACTGATAAAGTTGCTCGTTAGGTTCATTGTTAACAAACAACGTAAAATTGGCACTAACAAAATCAAGCGATTCAGGTGCAAGGAAGTAATATAAAATTCTGTCGAATAAACCTGTTCCGAAGGCATATTCTGTCATTTTCAGTACTGCATCATTAACCCAGATTACTTTTCCGGCAGTATTTAAAATACAAATCGAATTGGCTGAAAATTCCGAAATTGCCCGAATTATTTCTTCACTTCGCAAAAGAGCTCACATTTATGTTGGCTTATTGCTTTACATTTCTTTGGATATTTCTTTATTTTCCGTTTTCAAGAAAGATAAACCAACCGGTACTCGGCTTTTGTGAAAACGTGCCGTTATATTGATAAATTCTTAAATTTCAGCATCATCTCATGAATGTGCTAAAAAATTAATCATTATCCGAAAACTCATAAATGCAATTATTGGCCAGATTTAAAATAGCGGCCATTTTGTCTAAGTCAGCTTTCGCTGAAATATCACGCGGTGAATGATAATCGTCGTGAAATCCCGAAAAGAAGGTCATTACCGGAATTTGCTTTGTAGCAAAAGAGGCATAATCGCTGCCACCGTTTTCCGAGCATTCCCACAAATCGAGTGTAAATGGCCGGGTAAGTTTACTGTTATTTTTAAAGGCGAGGTTTTTCAGACTGTCGCTGCCCTTTACCGTTCCCACGCTCACAATCAGTTTTGAGGAATCCTCCGGCGCGCTTCGCGAAATCATATCAAAATTGAGATAAAGCGGAATGGTTTTGTTGTTGATTTCAGGATTTTGGATAAAAAAACTACTCCCGAGCATTCCCTTTTCTTCGGCAGTCCAGGCTGCAAAAATGATGTTGCAGGCAGGTTTTTCGGTTGAAGTTGCCCAGTATTTGGCAAGTGCCAGCATTCCGGCTGTACCGGAGGCATTGTCGTCGGAGCCGTTGTAAATGCGACCGTCCCTAACTCCGAGATGGTCGTAATGAGCGCCAACTACGATGCTTCTGGTGCTATCCAAACCTTGAATAAAACCTAAAACATTTCTCACCATGATTGCTTCCGTTTTTACAGTAATTGCGAAACCGGCAATTTTATCTTTTAATGGAACCGAAGAAGTTTCGAGGGAATTTGCCGCTTTTTTTTCAGCAGCAGCTAAATTGATTCCGGTTCCATCAAAAATCTCATTTGTAACTTTTGACGAAATTTTGAAGCATGGTATCGCCGGAAGGCTTGTGTCGGCAGGTAGGATGTGCGAAAAATCTTCATATTCCGGATCGACTGGATTTTCGGATTTCAAGGCAGACTTAACCACGGAAAGATTTGCAATTTCGTTTGTGGAAGGCTTAAAACTGCCGTCAGGAAAAACTTCAAGAACAGCGATTGCGCCCAGTTTTGCTGCGGTTGTAAGTTTGGATGTTTTCAATACATCTGAATCTTCGTAGCTTTTTCCAAACTTTTTCCAGCCTGCCGACATGGTGTCGGCATGTCCGGGAAAACCTTTCAGAACAACAACAATGCAGCCTTTTACATCTAACTTTTTGTAATCATCGTAACCATTATCCGGAGCGCTGATACCATAACCAGCAAAAACCAGCGGGGCTTCTGCCACCATTGAGTTTGGCCCTGTTTCGGCTTCAAAATCAATTTTTGGTATCAACTGAAATTCTAATTTGGAGAAAGCCGTTTTGGAAATCAACGACAATGTTGCATTTTCGGTTTTGTAGCGGATGACCTCAAAATCCTGGAAGTAGCTTCGTTTATTGATATTCTTGCTGGTTTCGTTATCGCCGTAAGGCCTTAAGCCGTAATTTTCCATCATCGAAGCAATATAATCAGCAGCTATAAAACCGCCTCTTGCACCGGCTTCGCGGCCTTCCATCCAATCGGAGGCAAGAAAGGCGAGGGTTCCCGAGAAATCGCTTTTAGAAATGGTGTTATCCTTTTGCGAAAAAAGTGCCGCCGTCCAAACTAAAAAAAGCAGGAAAAATAAGCCAGGCTTTTTCATTTTCAGATTTTGTAAGTCTGCTTCCGGACCGTAACTTTTTCGAGCATTTTCATGTTAACTTCCACGCCAATTCCTGGTCCTTTCGGAACATCCATCGTTCCGTCGGGGTTAACCACAAACTCAGGATCAACGATATCTTCGACGTAATATCTTTTGCTTGCCGAAATATCTCCCGGAAGGATAAAATTGGGAAGTGAAGCCAGCGCAACATTGCCGGCGCGTCCGATTCCGGATTCCAGCATCCCGCCATGCCACACAGGAATGTTCATTTTCTGGCAATAATCGTGTATCAGTATCGATTCGGTGTATCCGCCAACACGGCCGGGCTTGATGTTGATAATCCGGCAACTGTCGAGTTCGATGGCTGCGCGGGTATCGTCGAGCGAATGGATACTTTCGTCGAGGCAAATCGGGGTTTTGAGTTCGCGCTGCAATTTTGAATGGTCGTAAATATCTTCATAACCCAGCGGTTGCTCGATTAAAGACAGGTTGTAGTCGTCCATTTTTTTGAAAAGACCGATGTCGTCCAAAGTGTAGGCAGAGTTTGCGTCAACCTGCAACAGCAGGCCGGGAAATTCCCTGTGAAGCGCGTCAACAAACTGCATGTCGAGACCGGGTGCAATTTTTATCTTAATCCGTTTATAGCCTTCGGCATTGTAACCTTCAACCTTTTTCAACAGTCCTTCAACCGACGATTGAATTCCGATACTTACGCCAACGTCAATTTTATCCCTTGTGCCGCCAAGCATTTTCGACAGCGAAATGTTTTTCGATTTTGCGAAAGCATCCCACAAAGCAGCTTCCAGCCCGGCTTTTGCCATCATGTGGCCGCGAACTTTGGAATAGGCAGCAATGGCTTCATCCACGCTTGCAATGTCTTTCCCTAAAATCGAAGGAATTAAAAAATCCTGCAGGATATGCCAGGCTGTTGTGACTGTTTCGTAGGAGTAAAAAGGTGTGCCCTCGGCTACACTCTCGCCCCAGCCGGTTACTCCGTCGGCGTCAACACGAACGATGATGTGTTCTTCATCGTATTCGGTGCCCATCGAGGTTACAAACGGGCTAACCAGTACCATTTTTATATGGCGAAGTTCGATTCTGTCAATATGCATTTTTCTTCTTTTTTTTAGATGTTTTGATGTGAATTACTGCCTGAATTTCGGCCTAACAAAGTACGCGAAAACTCTTTGGATTTTTTCGCAAAACATAAAGTTTTTTTTCAAGAGCAAGGCAAGTTTAATACTGGACTTTAATTTGAAGGTGTATTTTTACCGGGTTTTATGCGTGGGCTGTATTATTCATCAGTTGGGAAAAGTATGTTGATTGTGTTAAACCAATAAAAAAGTGCTTCTCCCTCTGCCACAAATTTTAATCTCTTGTTTAAATAATTGTATTCAGGGTTAGTTATTAAATAGATCTCCAGAGGAATTTCTTTACTGAACTTCCTTAAATCGTTCTTGTTGTCAGTCAAAACTACTGCAGCCAGATAAGCAGCTTTTGCGCTGGCTACCTGTGCTTCTAAGATGTCAAATTTGCCCAAAAACACAAAGTGCCGGAATTGATTGATGCCTTTGTTTATCTCACTAAAATTAGCTTTTTCATCATCAGTTTTAAGGATGTCCTTTCTTGCGATTAGTAGTCCGGTTTCAATGATATCTCTCAGCACTTGCTCAACAGATTCAATTTTTCTTTCAGGTCGGAAGGCAATTTCTCCTTTTGCGGAATCGGTAAATGATTTTTTAAATACTTCCACATTAGTCAGCAAGTTAAATAAGCAACCAACATCAAATAGTTGCTTCAATATTTCCTTTTCCTTCTCAATTTTGTAAGGAACACCTGTTGTATTGGGTGCAAATGCTGTGAGTTTATCGCCTGTAATTGAATTGATATCAGGAGTTCTAACAGTTATAGGTTTTCCAGTTTGTAAAAGCCATTCTGTTTCTAATGCTTTTTCGATAACAACTGGATAATGATTGTCTGCAAAAAGAATATCAAGCAGAACTTCTCTTTCGGGATTGGAAATTACATTTCCTTCGATATTTCTCTTTGGAAAGTTTGAGTTAAAAATAAACTTGTAATGCGCTTTAGGAATATCGCCATTATAACTTCGTTTTTCATCCAACTCAATTCTTGTGAATGCACTTGTCTCAATAATTTTTGAAAGGTATTTTTCTAACTCTTCTCTCTTAATCCCTGGGTTAATGATAATGTCTAAGTCAACCGAAAATCTTTTTGGTGCTTCCATCAGCAAAATCAAACTTGTTCCACCTTTGAAAATAAAATCTAATCCTGTCAACTGTAACTGCTCCAACAGATACAAAGCATGAATCATGCTTTCCATCAAATTGGGGTCTTTGCTATATTGATTTCTTTTCTCAGCAATCCATTCTGCTGAAAGTGATCTAATGTCAATCATTCAAAATACTAATTGGAATATCGGTTTTGTTTGTAAAAAATTCTTCAAGTTCAGTTTCCCTCCTTCTTCTTTTTGAATAGTGAAAAAGCCTGGTGAAGTCAATTGAATATCTTTTGTAAGCGTTGTTAATGATGTGAATGAATTCACTTCCCTGAAAAGCAGCGAAAAGTTTTTTGTCGCAATATAAATCTACTATCAATTTTTCAATCGTTGTTGTCACAATCTTATTTACTTTTTGAGTTGGTGATTTTGAAACTAAAGGCTGTAATACAATAGCTGTTTCGGTTTCATAAATGTAGCGTTCAATTTCTTTTTCCTCTGGCGTAATAAAGACATTACTGTAATTTTGGTCTTTTAGAAAACTGTAAACAGGTTCTAATGCTTCCTTTTCAACTTGTAAAATCGTTATGAATTTTCCGGGGATGTGGAGCATAAACTCGTTGACGATTTTGGTTGACCAAATGCAGAGTTTAAGTGACGGAAATTGCTTTTCAATTATTAAAAATATATTTTTTTCTGTGTCTTCAGCATCAGGCTTGAAAACTGGTTTGAATGTCAGTGTGAAAAGTCCTCTTGAAATTGTTGTGATTACCTGCTTGTTTTTTAGATGATAAATTCTCCACCTGAAAGTTGTCTCTTTCAACTCAGGTTCACCATGTCGGTAGAATTCAAAAAGTTCTGCTCTGGAAAATGATTCTCTAGCTTTGAATTCTTTTTTAAGTCGTTCTAATATGAAATCTTTTGCCAAGGTCTTGTTTACTTTAGATTGCAAAGATAATCAAAATCAAACAAAAGACAGCAAATTGATAAAAGTGTCAAATGTTTGAAATCGGTCAAAGGATATCAAGTAGGCTTTACTGCCTGAATTTCGGCCT
>CAYOWJ010000086.1:2743-12903 GCA_964407625.1 uncultured Lentimicrobiaceae bacterium | reverse complement strand
TAAACTATGGATGTGAATAACTTTAAAATACTTTGCGAGAAAATCAAAATGTCGCTCCATGATTTGCCCATAGCATTTCCACCGCAGTTCGGTCCGGCTCAAATCGGTAAGCTGCGTTTTTCCATGATGATGTATTTTTACCATCACTTCGGGGATGGTCCTGAATTCAAATTTTTTGGATAAACGTATTAAAAAATCGGTATCCTGGCCGGTTGTTAAGGTTTGGTCATATTCACCAATCTCATCAATACATTCTCTTTTTATGCTGAAGCCATAGCCATTTCCAATAGCTGTTGAAATTGTCAGGCCATCTTCTTTGGTACTAAACTCGGCTGGCCAAACCTGCGTTATTATATGTTCTTCCCCATTTTCGGCATCTCTCACCCTTGTTATCCCCGTCCAGATGAAGCCTGGATTGCCTGATGAATTCTCAAATGAATCATGAATTTTCTGAAGAATTCCAGGTAAATATTCATCATCATCATCCAGAAAATTAATAAACCTGCCTTTGGCATAGCTCATTCCGGTATTGTAGGCAGCGCCAGCGCCGGAGGGCTTTTCGTGAGAAACATACTTAATCCGTTCATCCTTAAAACCAACAACAATCCGCTCTGTATCAGGATCATTGGCATCGTCGATAATAATTTGTTCAAAATTAACGAATGATTGGGAAAGCACACTGTTTATTGCCCGCCTGAGCAGTTCCGGACGATGTTTGGTCGGGGTGATAATTGAAAATTCAGGTACTTTCATTACTGTGGGTGCCATAAGTTTACAGGTTACCATTGGTTTATTTATGTCTTTAAATAATTCACTTTCAAGATTCCTGCAATAATCCCAGGCTTTCGGAAATCGGCTGTAAAGTTCCTCATGACGTTGAAAAGCCAAAACAATAGATTCCATAATTTTTCCTGGATCAGCAATGCAACGCATCGAACGGCTCGGCTCAGTAACATCGAAGGTTCTGTAAAACAGCAGCGGTTCCTTTATTCTATAAACGTCGCGTTTCAATTCCAAAATTGATAGCCAGAAATCAAAATCTTCATAACCATAAATAAAAGCATCCGAATAACCATCTGTAATTTGCCAGTCTGATTTTCTGAAACAAGCATTTCCGTCAATACAGTTGGCAATCAACATGCTTTCCATACGAAAATCCTCCAGGATAAAATGTCCTGTTTTTGCACCAAAAAATTCCAGTTCACAGTAAACAATCCCAACATTTGGTTGGGTGTCGAAAATAGCTGCACATTTTTCGATGAAGTCAGGTGCTATCTTATTATCTGCATCTAAATTTAATATAATTTCTCCATTGCTTTTACTTATTGCCAGATTTCGTGCATGAGCAGGTCCATGGTTTTTGGTATGAAAAATTCTGACTTTTTCATGTTGAACCGTATCCAGAATTTGTGCTGTATCATCGGTAGATCCATCATTTACAATAATGACCTCAAAATCCTGAAACGTTTGTTTAAAAACGGAATCCAACATTTCGGGGATGTATTTTCCGTGGTTAAAGCAGGGTGTGATTATTGAAATCTTTTGCATGGTTAAAATCTGATATGTATTTTGTAAAGGGCTTTTTTTATCAAAATCATCAAATGGTAAAGCATCCTTCCGAGGTGATATTTCCAATCATCGGCAGAAGGTGTTACAGGAACCGGAACTTCACGGATAACAGTTATTTCTTTTATTACCTCCACCTCTTTAATCAATGGTTTTTCGGTGAAAATATGAAAATATGGGGTCAATTTACTCCCGAACCCTCTTATATGATTTTCAATTCGTTCGATGTTTGACCCTCCGAAATTAAAAAAGGATACTTTTCCATGAAAATATTTAATGGCTTCCCATAGTACCAAAGTGTGTCCTCCAAGATGCCGGAATTGCGGATCGCCGGCGCTCAGCAAAGCAAACGCCGATTTGCCGTTAAAAGCCAGATAAATTGCGGCATGTGGTTGATTGTTTTTATCAAAAGCGGTAATGATACGGCGTTTATCTCTTTTTGCTATTTCATCATCAAGCAGTTTAAAATCCTCAAAAGATAACGGGAATTTCACGCCCTGCTTTTGATAAGTTAATTCATTGAGTTGATAAAAGGTCAATAAATCATCCGTGATTTTTACCAGAACATCATTTTTCTTTGCCTTGTTGATGGTTTTTTTTCTTCCTCTGTTCAAAGCAGACCACAGGTCAGATTCGTTTTTGCCATTGTAATCAATCAGATACGTGTAACGGGTCATCTGCTTAAGCCCCCGCCACCTGAAAGGAAGCCAGTCGGTAAAGTTATGGGAGGTGCAAAACTGCTCAAGTTCGTCAAGTGGAATTTGATCTAAAAGCAGGTTCAACCAGCGCCTTTCGACCGTCGTACGGTCATGATCTGAAAGTGTTGGTTGCTTTTTGAAAAGAGGCCCCAGCGTCCGTGTAAGCGGGGGCTCGTTGATTTTACCAAGATACCAGGCCAGGGGAATCCCGGCAACGATCTCATTATTTTCGAAAATGGCTAAAATTTTAAAATTCCCTTTGGTGATGGCATCGAGCCACCACGAGTAACAAAAAACATCGCCCTGCGGTGATGTGTCCACGAAGGCGTTCCAGGTTTCAAAAAGCTCAGGAGTGAGTTGACGGATTTGTGGTTCGTTTTTCATTCTTCTTAACGGATATTTAGCGCCCGGCACAGCCAACGCAGGGGTGCTGTAAGTTTCCACGATTTTGAATGTGCGATTCCCGTAATCAGGTTTTTCAGTTGCTGGTTCTCAGCCTCAAGTGACGAAAGTTGGTTGAGGATAATCTGGTTTTTTTTATAGAGCGCTGTGTATTTTTTCCTGAATAAGAAATTGTGTTTCCATGCCAGATATTTCTCAACTTCCTCACCTCTCACCAAAGATGTCATCCTGAGACTTACCTCCTGCCTGATCCTGTATTCGAACAAGGTTTCGTTAATAAAGTGAAATTTCCATCTGGTAGTCAGAACGCTAAGCCAAAAATTCCAGTCTTCCCAGAGCATTTCATGTACATCGTAACCACCGGCATCCTTCCAGGTTTGTTTCCGAATGACGGCACAGGAATCGATATAATTAAAATCCAGCAATTTGTAGCTGTTAAATTCGCCAACATGAAGTTCCTCCAGTTGTTCACCAAAATATTTCAGGTTGCTGTAAACTACGCCAACATCCTGATTATTATTGAGAATGGCAGCGGCTTTTACAGGGTAATCGGTGTGTATTTTGTTATCGGCGTCCAGATTGAGATAATAATCGCATTTCGAAGCCGCGAGGCCAATGTTGCGGGCATTGCCCAGCCCTACTTTCCCGGCAAAAATCAGCTTTACTTTTTTGGGGTCAAGGGTTTTGTAATAGTCGAGCGTGGCCAGGTCATCGCTGCCATCGTCAACAATAATATGTTCACAAAAGCCCGATTCTACCGATTCGCGGGCACTTTCGACTGCATCCGGCAGATATTTGCCGTCGTTGTAGCAGGGGGTAATGATGCTGACTTGTGTTTTTTTCATTTCCTGAGAATTATTTTCCAATCATGTCCTCAATAACCTGTTCCCATTTTTTATGCATAAATGTGTCGCTCAAAGTTTCCTTTGCATAAAATCGGGCAGCTTTACCGAGGGTTTCCCGCAACAACGGGTCATTTTTTAGTTTCAGAATAGTTTGTGCAAATCCTTCCAGGTCATCAGGATTAAATAAAAATCCGGTTTCTCCGTGTGTAATAATTCCCGGAAGCCCACCTACATTTGTAGCAATTACCGGCACGCCCATAGCCATGGCTTCGAGCACAATGTTGGGGCGCCCATCCAATGTTGACGGTAAAATCAAAACATCGGCAACCGACAGAATTTCGATTGTTTCTACAAAGCCTGGAGTTTTGATGGTTTCCTGCAAATGGTTTTCATTAATTTGCTCAACAACCTCATTATAAATGGGCCCATGTCCGCCCATAAAAAACTCAACCTGCTGATTTTTGAGTTTTTTGGCAATTTCGATTACGGCAAAAGGGTTTTTCTCTTCGGAGAATCTTCCCAGAAATGCCACCAGAAAACGGCATTCTTTCAATGCATATTTTTCTTTAACGACCCTGGAATTTGCTTTTTTTGAGAATTTTCCGATATTTACACCATTGTGTATCAGACGGATTTTTTCGGGTTTTTCATGGTGATTGAGAAGAAGAAGTTGTTCGATTTTTTCATTTTCAACAATGTTCATAGCAATCAAGTGGCTGTACTTCCGGTTATTTTCGATGTGGCCTTTTTCGTTGAAAAGGAAATCAACCACCGGTAAATGAGGAGCGTTTTTTTTAATAAGTGGCAAAACTTCATAAGTAAAACTGCTGCCTGCCAGAAACATACAATCGAAATTCCTGGATTGAATCAAATGGATAATGAATTTTTCCCAATCCTTTTCCGAATTTAAAAACCGGGGTAAATGGTAAATTTCAGATGTAATTTTTTGGAAATAGGAGGTGTTGTCGCCATACTCATCTCCAAAAGGATTGGTGGTGTAAAAGGTGATTTCGTAAAATTGCGATAAATGACCAAAAACGTTCAGAAACAACGTGTCGACACCACCCACCACCATGAACGGCAGAGCTACAAGAAGTCTTTTTTTGGTTTTTTGAACATGGAGATTGATGAATGGGTTTTTAACGATAAAACTTTTACCGGCAATTTTTTTTCGTTTTTTCTGGTATTTCAGGGTTTCGAGGTACTGATTTTCAGAGCGGATAATGCTGAGCATTTCTTCCAGTGGTGTTTTATTTAACCTCCACATGCTGTCATGATGTACCCTGTACCTCATCAGGGGTTCAGGAATTACAACAAAACGAAATCCCAATCCGGCAATGCGAGCCCAAAACTCCCAATCTTCGGCCACATAACCCTTTCCAATTGGGTAATCTTTAAAGCCACCCGCTTTTTTCCATACTTTCCTCCGGTAAACCGCCACACCTGCTACCACATTTTGTGATTGGGTTAAAATTTCATAAGTTGCTGTTTCGGTTTTCCATAGTACTGTATCATCCCCAAAACTTTGTACCCAGGGATAAACCACATCAAAATTTAAAGTTTCGAGATAAAACATCGCTTTTTCAAGATAGGTTGGCTCGATGATATCATCGGCATCAAGGCAGCACATGTATTTTCCCAATGCTTTTTCGATGCCATAATTACGGTTTGAGACTACAAAATGCCGCTCCTGTCTATGGTAAACTTTGACTTTCGGATGATTAATTCCTCCTAACACCTTAAGGGTTTGAGGGTCGTCCGAACCGCCAACCACAACAATAACCTCAAAATTTGTGAAGGTTTGATCCAATATTGAGGCAATGGTTTCTTCGATGTATTTTCCGTAATTATAGTTAGGAATAATGATGCTAACCAGCGGTTTGTCAACTGGCCAGGGTTTGTTGGTGACTTTTACTATTTTAAGTTTTCGGAAAGTTTGGTTTTTTAGGTTTATAACATCTGAAAGGACATTTTTAAAAACAGATTGGGTTCTGATTATCGCATGAAAAAGCTTTGCTGCAAGTTTTCTTCGTACGGTTTCTTTCGGAAGGATTTTTTCGGAAATTATTCTCAGGTAATTGGCAGTTTTCCAGGTGTATGAAGTATAAATCAGGCTTAATTCGGACTGTAGTGCATCGTTTTGAAGGCTTTGCTGCTTCAATCCCAGCGAAAAGCCAAGATCGAGAAGTGTTTTCGGATCGTTGGAAGAGTTAGCGTTTGCATGATTCTGCAAAGCATTCAAAATTTCAGGCCGATGATTTTCTCCGGCAAAAATCAACAAATCATAATAAAACCGGTAAAAAGAATCTATCCTGAAATCCATCGACAGCCCTTCCCAAATTCCGTTACTGCGCTTGTGATGCACGGCCATCATCTCGCTGATGTAGCCAATTTTGCCATTTTGCAAAAAAATGATGTGTAAAGGCCAGTCGGGGAAGACATTGCTTTTAAACAACTCAGGAAAATTTTCGATACAATTGCGGTAGACCACTGTACAATTCGGGATAAAGTTGTTCCTGATCAGATCTGAAAAATCAAAAGTGGAGCGGTTGGTTAAAACATCCCGAAAATAGTTGGCATGCTCATTATAATCGGTTTCAGTATCCCCGGTAAAACCGGCATTGTGAAAACAGAAGGAGTAATCGGGATTGGTTTCCAGAAAGTCAACCTGTTTTTGCAGTTTCAACGGGTCAGTCCAGTAATCATCGCCTTCGCAAATAGCGATGTATTTCCCGCGAAGTTGTGGGAAAGCAATTCGGGTGTAAATTTCGTAAAGGCTTTTTCCCCTGCTGTATTGGTTTTCGGGTTGTGTGAGCGTTCTTACCAGGTTGGGATGTTGCTTTTGAAAGGATTCGATGATTTGTGTAGATCCATCATTTGAAGCATCGTCATGGATAAAAATTTCGAACATGAAATCAGTTTTTTGCATCAAAAACGAATTGATGGCTTTTTCGATGGTGCCTTTGTGGTTGTATGTGAGGCAGCAAATGCTGAGTGTGATGTTTTCCTGCAGAGTCATCAATTTCTAAATATAAAATTATGCTTTTGTGATAGGTCAGTCATATTTCGTCAAATCCCATTTTCTTCTGGTTATGGCTAAAAGTTTCTGGTCAGAAGTAATGTTTTCGGGCATGTTGTCGCTTTCGGCATTGTCGGCAATAATCAGATTGGGTTGTGCCACAAAACTCTGTTCGGAGAGTTGCTTAAACGATAGTTTGTAAATCCAGTCGAAAGGGCAGTTCATCTCATCAATTTTGCTGATGATGCTTTTGAACTGAGAATAGTGTATGGCCAAAGCAAAAGAACCCACCGTTGAAACCGGATGGTAAAAGGGTTGGCCGGGCTGATAGGTTTTTACGGATTTATCCGGGTAAGAAATACATCCGGGAATATCCCAACTGGCCTGTGTTGCGCCAAGGTAAAGAAACTTCCAGTTTTTTCCGGATATTATTCCTGTGAAGCTTTCGAACTCATGATGGAAATTTTTCATGAACAGTACATCATCCTCCAGGATCAGTATTTTCTGGTAGCCCTCCGCAAGCGCATCCTGCAGTATCAGCCGGTTCGATTTCAGATGTCCCCAAACTCCCGGACTGTAAATCAATTTGCGGTTAAGTTTAATTTCTTCGGGGGAGGCGTAATCGGGCGACAAAGGAATGTTTTTATAAACCTCGTATTCATCGATGTGTGGTGTTTTGTAGCCGTCAACAGCTTCGATGATTTCGGCGCTGATATTTAATCGTTTCAGTTTTTGAGTGATTTCGGCCAGTTTGTTCTGCCTTCGCCGCAGGTTAATCACATAAATTCTGTCGAAATATTTGTTGATAAACTCAGTATTCCCGTTGTTTTCGAGGATTAACGATTTAAACATTTCAGGATATTTTACAACCAAAATTGCTGGGGGACTCATTGTCTGTTCAGGAAACGCTCTTCACTTGCTGCGTTTTTGATAGTTGGCTCAGATGAAGTTTTGCCGGGCAATCGTCCCTCATTTCTCCCATAAAGAAGATAATGTACCAGTGGGTTTATGCCAGCCATTTTTACCTCCGGATTTTGCTCCAGATAAAATGAGGCATCGAATTTTTCGGAAGGATTTCGCCCTTCAAACCCGCCATAAAGCAGAAAATGCTTCACCGCATCCATTCCCGAATCTCTTACATCCGGATTGTTATTCAGGTAGTATTCGCCATCAAAAAAGCTGCTTTCACCGATCAATCTGATGTTTTTTGTAAACCTGTTTTTTTCTTTAATTTGTCGGACATACCGCACAGGCTGAACCAATGATAAATGTTTGGCTATTTTATACGAAAAGCCGCTTTTTATTTTGATAAGCTCCTCTTTCAAAGCTGCATCCTGAATTTGTAAGTCGTTAATCTCATTTTGGCGGGAACGAATTTTTTGATCCAGATCGTTGCTAATCTGTTCCAATTCAGCTACTTTTTGAGCTAACTGATCTTTAAAATATTGATTGCTTTCGGTAAGATTTATGATTTTCTCTGATTTCAGTTTATTATTTTTTCCAATTTCCGAAAATACATCAGTCCCGGTTTTCAGATATTCGACGTCCACCTCAACCTCAGTTATTTTTATGGCTTCATCAAATCTGATGATAATCCTTGGGTCGGGATTCGAGAAATAATAGGTTTCGCTTTCAACCTCATCGGCGTTGGAAGTTATTTCTGGATGTGGGAATATTTCGCTATCACCATCGAAAAATCTGATGTGATTAAGTTTTACAATTGCAAAATCGTTTATAGGGTCGAAGCGTAGTTGCAGAAAAGTTTTTCCTGCCGGCAATTTGAAATGCAACGGGTTATTCTCAATGTGATTCAGGATAGAATTTTGTTCATCGAAGCTGGCATTATCGGATTGGTAATAAAGTTGGGCTGTATGTTTTTTTTGATCAATCAGACTATCTAAAACTTCAGATTGGAGTAAATATAACTTCATGGGGTAATACTGTCGCAGGTAGTAAACAAGGTGGTTGTATTCGTCAGGTTTGTAGTTCTGCGACTTGTTTAAATGATGTTTCCGATAAAAGGAGAGCGGCTCACCCTCAATAAAAGTAACCTTCTTGTTTAATTTGCCCAATCTCAGCCAGAGTTCATAATCCTCCCATCCGTAGTTTGGCATCTTGTTGTCGTACATTCCGGCTTCGATAAGTTCTTTTTTGCGGAACATGGCCATGGCATCAATGTATGGACCGTCAAGCAGTTGATAATAATCGAAAGGTTGATTTGACCGTCGTCCGCAGTGCTCGCCGGTTTTATTCAGAAAATTCTGTATCGGGGCATAACAGGCTATTGCCTCCGGGTTTTGATGCAAAGCAGTAAGGTGAATTTTAATACAATCTTTATGAATGTAATTATCGGAATCGAGAAAAAACAGAAACTCACCGCGGGCATGGGCAATTCCACGATTTCGGCTTAAAATCAGCCCCAGGTTGGTTTCATTTCTCAAAAGTCTGAAAGGAAAACGGCTGTCTTTCATCATTTCCTCAACCACCTTCACACTGTCGTCTGTGCTGGCATCATCCACGACAATAATTTCCATTTTATTCTGATCATAATCAGAATCCAGCACGCTTTGCACGCACGGCCTGATGTATTGGGCATAGTTGTAGTTGGGGATGATAACTGAAACCATCATTTTTTTATGATATTGTTTTCAAATAGTTTTGAAATGCTCATTCCAATTTGTTTAAGAATTTGAGTGAATAGTCTATGTATGTTTATCCCCTCGAAAGGATGTTCAAGTCTGGTTTTCAAGGCCGCGTTTTCATCTTTCAACATGGAAATGGTTTTATTTAGGTTTTCGATTTGTTTGCGCAGGCTAAGAATTTCATTGCCCAGGCTTTCGGCCATAATTTCGATTTGATGCTGGTTAAAAGTTAAGATTTCGGGCAATGGTTCAGGATTTTGGATATCGCATTGATAGCGATGTTTTTCAGGAATTATCAAATTAAGCCGGTTGATGGTTTCGCTTAGCGCCAACCAGATGGCCTCCTGAACTTCCAAAGAAGGCAGGATTTTATCAGGTAACATGTCCGGTAATTTTTCGCATAATGGATCGGAAAAAATCCGACCCGACTGCCCAAGAATTTTGTTCAGCGAAGTTTGAAAGCTTTGCTCTGACCAGGTTAATGATCGGTTAATGCGGTTAACAGGCTGAACAGAAAATATTTCAACAGGAATCTCCAGCCAGCTTGCAACTTCATCCATCAGTCCTTCGGAACAATTGCTGTAGTTTCTGATGGATAGAGAAACATTCCTGCATTTTTCTAAACAGGTTATCAGATATTCAACAGAAAGTACATCACCCCACCCAATATCCGGGTGTTCATGCAGATTGGATAGCGAGACATGGTGATGGCCTCTTCGTTTAATACGTTGTTGCCATATTGAAACAGCCAGACTGATAGGGTTACGAATAAATAGCAGGATACTGATTTTGTCAAAATCATATTTGGCTGCAATTTCTTCAAGATAATCTACAGCATTTGTTTTGGTAAAATACCAGAAGATATGTTCGCTGGAAAACAGAAGTGACTCGCCGGTTTTTACGAGGTTCTGTGATAATTGACTTTCAAAAGATTCTTTTGATTTGAATAAATTTGACGCATTGCCGGAAGTGATGACATTGGGTTTGT
>CAYOWJ010000086.1:0-2643 GCA_964407625.1 uncultured Lentimicrobiaceae bacterium | reverse complement strand
AAATGCAAAGTGCTCTTTAAACCTGCAAAACGGGCAAGTTCTTCAAGGCTTTGACCGATCCGATCGGTACGAACAATCAGCAAGCGATCCGCCGGAATACTAGCGATTGCTTTTGTATTATGTTCTTTCCAATATGACAGATAACCATCGAGTGTGTAAAGATTGTTGTTTTTTAAAACCAATTCCTCTTCCGGATGCCTGTTTGCATCCGGTCGAAACCTGATTTCCCTCATTTTTTGCCAGTTGGCTGAACAACTGCCTGTTAGTTGATGATTGAAAAAAGAATCGAGCCAGGAATAAGGGTTGCGAATGCTAAGGATAAATTTTGATTTGGGAAAAAGGTCGCGAATAAAATCCAGTAGCAAAAAATTTACCGCCGAAGAATTCACTTCTAACCACAGCCTTTTATCCTGTTCCAGAATAATCTGTCGCAACGATGAATCGGAAACACGTCCACTTTTCCAGTCAAGAAAATTACTTAGCAAAAAATCAGCTTCCGGCTCATGCGCAGCTCTCAGTTGGTTTCCCCAAATCCGGGCCAGTGTATGAGTCCCTGATTTTCCAGTTCCAATAACATAAATCTGAGTTTTGCGAGGATGAAGTAGCCTGAAAAAAGCTTGTTTCATTTGAAAATCTTTTAGCGTTTAAATTTTGCAATCATATCGCGCAGGGGTTTTGTTATCCTCCACGACCTGCTTTGGAATACTTGCTGCAATTGTTCAGCCATCAAAGATAATCCTGCAATTTGCAGTTCTTTTTCCTGCAATGTCTCCTCAAGTTTTTTCAATTTATCCCGAAGTTCATTGATTTTGATTACGAAAGCCAGTGTTTCGTTTTGCACAGGAATTTCGATAAAGGTCACATTATCGAAAGCAGCTTTGATGGAATACTCATAAACTGCCTTGATTTTGTAATAGTTGTTTGGGTACAAAACAACTTTTTTACCCATGATTGCTGCTAATATGGCTACATGAAGCCGGTCGGTTTTCACGGTTTCGAAAGCGCTCAGATAACTTGCTAAATTGTGGGTAACGTTTTTGGCAAAATCAGGCCGGTGCCAAAGCCCGCTATTCCACGAAAGTGAAATATCCAGATTATCGTTTGGGATATCGGATGTCCGGGCACTTTCCTGGTCGGTGCGAAAACAATTTGCAATGCCTTCGCCTTTCCGGAGATATTCCTGAAACGATGTTTTAGATAAATGAAAAGCCATGTCGTGGGAAAGAAAAAGCCTTTCGGACGGGAAACCAATTGCCTGTAAATATTGATAGCTGGTTTTTTCGCGACAAAAAATTGTCAGGTTTTTAGCTGAGAGCAACAATTCATCATATCCGTGAACCGTGTGTGGCAGCAGGATAATCTCCTGGTTTTGCCGGTAGTTGTTATTGATAAAATGATAAGCATTTTTGTATTTACCTTCCACCAGGTTTCCACCTCCGGCATAAAAAATTATCTTATCGTTTACAATTTCTTCATGTTTGATGATTTCGGGCTTGATGTCCAGCTTTTCAAACAGTTGGAACGTAGCGTGAGCGATGATGGCATCGCCAGCATTACCAGGATTGGCGCAATAAACAACTTGTTTGCCGGAGTATTTTTTCAGAAAGCCGGCCAGGTCAGTTTCGTTGTAAATCATAAAAGTGTTTTTGAATGAGCTGCAACAAAAAGCAGCATCCTGCCTCGTTTGGATGTTGAGAGTATTGTACTACGTTTAATTATGAGGCGCAATAACTCCAATAATATGGCTTTGCGATATTTAATGGGTAAGTGTGGCAGTGTTTTTCCGAGATATTCGAGGGTTTGTTTACTCCACAAATCAGCATCAGGTTTCATGTCTTCATCCATAAAAGGGTATTCCGGAAGCGAAAACTCCTGGCAAAGCCAATTCACATCCCCGGCCAAAGTTTCCCATACTTTTTTGCTCAGCCCTTGTGGAAGCATAAATTTCTGCCCCGGCATTTCCCTGAAAAGCTTATTCAACTCAACCATTCTCTCCGGTTGAAGTTCATCAGCGGAAGTATGGTAGCAAGTCTGATTCACTGCATTGAGCAGCACAAAGGTTTCGTATTTACGGGTTGGGTTGTCATGCAGACGGACAGGTTTGATTTTGTCCGGTAAATCCTTATCAATAAGCGCTAAAAATGCCGCTGCCGGGCCAAAAGGGTGAGCGATGGTGTCTTCATATTTCATCAAACAAAGTTGTGTGCGCCCGAAAACTTCCGAAAAAGCATGAAAAAGGTCGCAATATAACTGTGTTCGCCCGAGATGACGTTCGACTGCTTTTTCAATCGTCATTCCAAAGGCGCAAACGCTGCCCTGCAAAGCGCTCCGGAATCGTGAAACAGGATGACGGCACATCATCACCACTTTGAAATGCACATCAGGATGTGTTAGTTCCTTAAGATAAGCTTTGAGGTTCTGAATTTCATCTGTTTCCAAAAGCGAAATGTCTTCCCCGGAAATAACCAGCGTTTCCCCCTTAAAACAGGCTATTTGCCCGCTGAGTTGTTGCCGGTATTCATCATGAATTTGTTGGATAGCTTCATCGGTTGTGAAACCATGACTTACATTAAAGTGGTATTTTTTGGGATGTTTATTAAAAAGGCTGTAAAACGGGATGGAATGGTTGCTGATGGAAATGTT
>CAYOWJ010000085.1:0-12931 GCA_964407625.1 uncultured Lentimicrobiaceae bacterium | reverse complement strand
TCCCACCAAGGAGATTTCCCTGCAAAGAGAGGAGGTAATTTTGAGGATTATTGGTAAAAACCTGGTAATCGAGTAGTATTCCGGAAATTTTAAACCCCGGAATAAAGAAAAAAAAGCCTGTAATAAATAGTTCGGCAAAGCCTGGTGGCCTACCTTTGATGATTTCTTTGGTTTGTGCCGGGATGAGCCCGGCTTTTTCCTTGCGTTTTAATTCGTGATAAACCAAAAATCCGGCAACGATAAATGCAAGTGCTACAAAAAACCCATAAGTTTGAATGGGCAGGTTGATGTTTGTGCCGAATAAATTGTTTAAAATATCGCTAAAGCGAGGATACATCAGCGTGTGCTGTTTAAATTTATGATGCTGGAATTTTGGCCCAAAGATACGTTTATAAAAATTTCAGGGTTTTGGTTTTATTTTGCAAATCTTCCGGCATATTGCTGCAGTAAAATCCCACCAACAATCAGCATTAAACCCAGTATTGTAGAGATTAAGATTGTTTCACCCACAGCAAACCTGATAAAAAACAATGAAATAAATGGTGAAATGTAAACCAGGTTCGAAACTTTTGCGGTAGTTGCCGAATGTTTTAGCGCCATGAGCCACAAAACAAAAGTGATCCCCATTTCAAACAAACCCAGGTAAACCGCTCCGGCTAATCCTCTTAAAGGTGGAGGCGAAAAACCTTTGGTGAACACCAGATAAATGGTGATGTAAATTAAACCGAAAGCAAAACTCAGGAATAGTTTAATCACGGCATCTGTTGGATCTTTCACATTAATAATCCAGAATAAAGCCCAGAAAATTGCACTGCCCAGGGCAAGTCCAACACCTGTTACATTGCTGAATTTTAAACTGAAAAGATTTCCCTGGGTTCCAATGATGACTGTTCCTGTAAAGCTGATCAATATTGCAGCAAGACTTATCCATCCTATTTTTTGTTTTAATAACGGGATCGAAAGTAAAACAAGAACTACCGGCCAGATGTAGTTTAGTGTTCCTGCTTCCTGCGCCAACAGCAGGTTATAGGCCTGAAGCAGAAAAACATAGTACAAAAACGGATTTAATAGCCCTAAAAAGGATGCCCGCAAAAAATTAACCGGCTTCAGGGTTAGTAAAAGGTTTAGTTTTTTACTAAAAATCAGCACCAGCAAAAGCGTTATCGTCGAAACGAGGGCTGCGTAAAACAGTAATTCGATAAAAGAAATGTATCGGAGCGAAATTTTAAAAGCCGAGCCAACAGTTGACCATAAAAGTATGGCCGAAAGGGCAAATAAGTATGCTTTCTTTTGTTGTTTCATGCGGTAAAAGTAAAGGATTTTGCATGGTTGCAAAGGTTTGGGCTGAAAAATTATTGCCATGTGCGCATTCGGACATGGCTATTTTGATAACGGACACATCTTGTGTTTATATGGAATGCCTTAATGCTTAATTATCACGTAATCAATGTGTCGTGAATTTCGGCACAATTTTAGAATTTCATAGTTTACAATTTACCTGTTTATGAGTTTTAAATATTTGAGCATATTATTCGTATTTGTCAGCAGCGTGTTTGCTTTAAATTCAGGCAGGCTGAGTATGTCTCAAAAAAATGAGCAACAACTGGCGGAGAATTATAGTGAAGATGCCCGGACTGAAGAAAAAACAGAAGGAATGATGGCCAGGCCTGCTTTTTTTAATGACACGCTAAATAAAAATTTCAAGTATCAGTCAGGCAAGAAAGTATCTCAAAGTGATACGTGTGAAGTAAAAAATTATGAAGAAATAAAAACTCAGCCAAATAATAAAAATGAAAATAAAGCGCCTAAGGATGAGCACCTTACAATGGTTGATTTGTTGATAAGATGGTTTTCATTGTTATTCCAATCACTCTCATAATTTATAATAAGGATTTTCCCTCCCCATATTTTGATTTAAGTTAGTATCTGATTTTGATTGCAAAAAAAAGAGCCGCGCCCGCGGCCTTTTTTTATGGATTTTTTAATCTTTCTCCTCCATTAATTCGCTCATTTCGATCCAGCGGTCTGTTTTTTCATCAATCAGTTCAATCAGTTCAGCAAATCGGGACGACCAGTCGCGGAACTCTTCCTGGGTGCCGCTGCCCGCGTTCAGCTTTTCGAGGATGGATGCTTTTTCGGTTTCCAGGATTTCGAGTTCATTTTCGAGGGATTCAAACTCCTTTTGTTGTTTGTAGGTAAATTTTGTTGGCCTGGATTTTGGCTTTTCGATGGAAGCCTTCTCTTTAATTGCCTTCGGTTTTTTTACTTGTTCCTCAGTTTTTCTGATCTGATGATACTCGCTGTAATTGCCGTAATAATCCTTTATTTTCCCATCACCTTCAAAAGCAAAAATATGATCAACCATATGATCCATAAAATATCGGTCGTGAGAAACCACCATTAGGCAACCCCCGAAATTATGCAGGAATTCCTCCAGTTTATTCAGCGTTTCGATGTCGAGATCGTTGGTAGGCTCATCTAAAATCAAAAAATTCGGATTTTTAAGAAGCGTTGTCAGCAGATAGAGTTTCCGCTTTTCGCCTCCGCTGAGTTTCGAGAAATAATTGTAATGTACGTTAGTGTTAAAATTGAAATACGTTAAAAACTGAGCCGGCGACATGCTGCCCTTTTTCATTTCAACTTCTTCGGCTATGTCTTTTATAATTTCGATAATCCTTTTATCGCCTTTGATAGGGAGACCTTCCTGCTGAAAATAGCCAAATTCGACAGTTTTCCCGGTTACAATCTTTCCCCGGTCAGGCCGTTCTTCGCCCATGATGATGCGGAGCAATGTTGATTTTCCTGTGCCATTTTTCCCGATAATGCCAATCCGGTCACCTCTTTTGAAGGTGTATGTAAAATCGTCGAGAATTTTCTGTTCGCCAAATGATTTATGAACATTGTTAAGCTCCAGTATTTTGCCGCCCAGGCGCTGCATTTGAATGTCGAAATCTTTAAGTGGCCCGTCCTGCCTGGCGCTCACTTTTTCCTGGAGCGTATAAAACGAGTCTTCACGGGCTTTTGCTTTGGTGGCGCGAGCCTGCGGCTGTCGGCGCATCCACTCCAATTCGCGATAAAACAACGATTGGGCTTTTTCGAGGTTCGACTGGTCGTTGGCTAATCTTTCAGCCTTCTTTTCGAGGAAGTAGCTGTAGTTGCCTTTGTATTTGTAAATGGTCTGATTTTCGAGTTCGTAAATTTCATTACAAATATTGTCGAGGAAATACCGGTCGTGGGTTACCACAAAAAGACTGAGATTTTGACGACTCAGGTAATTTTCGAGCCATTCGATCATACTAACATCGAGGTGGTTGGTTGGCTCATCAAGGATGATCAAGTCAACATTTTCGACAAGGGCTTTTGCAAGGGCAACTTTTTTGCGCATTCCGCCCGAGAGTTCAGCAATTGGTTGCTGGAGATCGGTAATGCTGAACCTGCTGAGTATTTCCTTTATCCCGGATTCGAAACCCCATGCTTGTAATTCGTCCATTCTTGCCACCACCTCATCAAGTTTTTTGCGGTCGGCAAAATTCGCTGTTGTAATGTCCTCGTAATCATGAATGAGTTGGATAAGTTCATTTTCTGAATCAAAAAGATAATCCAGGATCGAATCAGAATCTTTCATCTCGGGATTTTGCGATAAATAGGAAATTTTTACATTGTTGCCTTTGGTAACATTTCCTGAATCGGCATCTTCTTCGCCGGTGATAATTTTTATCAGACTACTCTTACCGGCGCCATTTTTGGCGATTAACCCAATTTTTTGCCCGGACTCGATCCCAAAGGAAATATTTTCGAATAAGAGTTTTTCTCCAAAAGATTTAGTCAGATTTTCGACTGCAAGATAATTCATCCGGTAATATTCTGATTATGATAATTAATATTCTGCAAAATAAACATAATTCGACCAACCAGCCGAATTCGTTTCACACAATAGGGGTTATAGTTTTACGGATTTTGGATGTTAAAATTTTTAAAAATTTGTATTCCAGTCTAAAAGTGCCTATTTTCGCCATAATTAAGCATTTAAAAAACTCATATCATTATGAAACCACAAAACTTATTTGAAACAGTTGGGACAATATCAAAAAATGAATTACTTGCATCTTTTGATTATGAAACTGATAAAGCGCTCGTGTTCGAAACATTGCAACCTTACCCCGGATATCACGGAACAACAGTTCCTGATAGCCTTGGCATTAATTCTTTATTTTTTGTAACCAACAAAAAGTACAGCGGCGAAACCATTATCAGGGCTACAATGGAGGTGAAGAAAAAATTTGAGCCAACTTTTGATGCAGTTCCTGGTATTATAACTGTTTTTAACAACCCAGAGCCCTGTATCAGGGTTAAGCACCTTACTAAAATTGATGACGTTGAGATATTGGTGAAACTTTATCGTGAAGCAGGGATTGATTTTCTGAAAAATAAGAAAATCGCACCTTTTGATGGGCTGATTAAAATTAGAAAATACTTTACGCTCGACATTGTTGACGAAGGAATTTATTTTGACCTGGATGTCCCGCATATTGCCTATTTCGAAATTCCGGGTCAGTTAAGCTGGCATGTGTTTGCCAAGATTACACTGAGCTTGAGGCCAAATGTTTATTATAATGATTTTGATGCTGCTCTTGGTGTATTTTTTACAAAAAAGGGAGTTGTTGATGTCGTTAGAATTTTTCATGAACCAGTGGAAGCGAAAGACATTAAATATCTGCAAAAAAAATACCTCGAAGAGATTTCAAGAGTCATGTAAAATGCCTGTTTTAGGAGCTTTGATGTGATTCTCATTTCAAAGAAATTAAAAAATTTTCCAGGATTATAATTTTTCTTATCAAGGGTCGCTTTTACAAGACTTATTGTAATTCTGTTGCCAGTTTAAATTTAAATGCAAGTAATTATGATCAAAAAAATTGATCAAATGATTGGTGAATTCATCGAATACCTTGGTGTACTTCAGGGTTGGAATGAGCTAATTTCTTCATTTATTGAGTTTTTACTTACTTTAATTATCAGCTACCTGCTTTTTCTGCTGTTCCGGAAATTCATCAATGTCGTTCTTAAATCGATCGCCCGCAAAACCGAATCGGCCTGGGATGACATTTTAATCGAACGACGTGTTTTTAACCGGCTTGCTTATCTTGCACCGGTTTATCTGGCTTATTTTTTAATCCCAACGGTTTTTGAACCTTTTCCTGATCTGGTCTTGTTTTTCTTACTGGTATTGCGGGTTTGTACCATTATTATCGTGATGTTGGTAATTCTGGCATTTTTAAATGCTGTTTTAGCCATTTATCAACAATACGAAATTTCAAAATCCAGGCCTATTAAAGGATATCTTCAGGTAATTAAAATCGTTGTTTACATCCTGGTTTCGATTTCGATAATTTCGGTGTTGATCGGAAAAAGTGCCACACTGCTGATCGGTGGTTTTGGTGCCTTTTCGGCAGTGGCGATGTTGGTTTTTAAAGATAGCCTCCTTGGTTTGGTTGCCGGAGTTCAGCTTACAGCCAACGATATGCTGAGGACGGGCGATTGGATTACGCTTCCAAAATATGATGTTGATGGAACCGTAATTGATATTACCCTCACCACGATCAAAATCCAGAATGGCGATAAAACCATTTCAACAATCCCGGCCTATTCACTTTTCAGCGATTCGTTCAGAAACTGGCGTGGTATGGAGGAATCTGGCGGGCGGCGCATAAAAAGATGGATAAACATCGACATGAACAGCATCAGTTTTTGTACGCCGGAAATGATCGAAAAGTTTAAAAAATTCCAGAATATTTCAAACTACATTATCGAAAAGGAAGAACAAATTAAGAAAAGTAATGCCGATATTTCCCTCGATCCAACACTCATCGTAAATAGCCGTCGCCAGACAAATATCGGGATTTTCAGGGCTTACCTCATGGCTTACCTGCAAAACCGGCAGGATATCAACACCGAAATGACGTTTATGGTGAGGCAGTTACAACCTACCGAAACCGGGCTTCCCATCGAAATCATTGCTTTTAGCAGGGAAAAAGCATTTGCAGGTTATGAAAATATCCAGTCTGATATTTTTGATCATGTCCTTGCAGTGATCCCCGAATTCGATCTTCGTGTTTTTCAAAATCCGACGGGCAACGATTTCATGGCAGTTGGACGAGTTGATTCAATTCCTGATCAGGCTGTAAAGTAGCTTTATTTCTTCACTCCAGATTTCTTCATCCGGTGTTTCAAGGATTAATGGCATGTTATCGAATAACGGGCTGTTCATAATCCGGATGAAAGGGTCAAGGCCAAGTTCGCCTTTACCGATACTTTCGTGCCGGTCAACTTTGCTGCCGAGGCCTTTTTTGGCGTCGTTCAGGTGCAAAGCCTTTAAATATTTTAATCCGATAATCTCATCAAATTTGCCAAAAGTTTCATCAAACCCATTTGATGTTTTGATGTCGTAACCTGCAACAAAACCATGACAGGTGTCGAAACAAATCCCCACACGGCTTTTGTCTTCGATATTTTCGATAATAAAAGCCAATTGTTCAAATTCAAAACCAAGATTACTTCCCTGGCCGGCAGTATTCTCAATTACAGCGGTTACTCCGCGTGTTTTATTCAGCGCAATATTGATGGATTCGGCAATTCGTAACAAGCTTTTTTCGGGATCAATTTTGTTAAGGTGGCTGCCCGGGTGAAAATTCAAAAGTTTCAAACCCAGTAATTCACAGCGCTGCATTTCATCGAGGAAGGCTTCTCTCGATTTGTCGAGGCCTTCCTTTTCGGGATGGCCAAGGTTGATCAGATAACTGTCGTGAGGCAAAATAAAATCTGCCGAATAACCATATTTATCAAGGTTGTCCCGGAATCCGCTGATGTTTTCGGCGGAAAATGGTTTAGCCACCCACTGCCGTTGATTTTTCGTAAAAAGGGCAAAGCCTTTAGCCCCGATCAGAGAGGCATTTACGGGGGCATTTTCAACGCCGCCCGAAGTGCTGATGTGTGCGCCTACAATTTTCATAATTCTGGTTATTTACCTTCGATCCATTGGATGATTTCTTCGCTGTCAGGTTTGTCACGTGGCGAAATCATTTTTACAAGTTTACCGTTTTCGTCGATCAGGTATTTCTGGAAATTCCATTTAACTTCAGAATCCAGCACGCCGTTTTCCGATTTCTTAGTCAGCCATTGGTAAACAGGAGCCATATCTTCGCCCTTTACCGATATTTTTTCCATCATCGGAAAAGTAACTCCATATTCGGAAGTACAAAATTGCTTGATTTCGCTGTTTGAGCCAGGTTCCTGGCTTAAAAAATTGTTTGCAGGAAATCCAATGATTACGAAATTCTTTGAAACGTATTTTGAATAAAGCTTCTGCAAATCTTCATATTGTGGGGTCAATCCACATTTTGATGCAGTATTAACCACCATAATTTTTTTGCCTTTTAAGCTGGCAAGATCAAATGCTTTGCCTTCGATATCTTTCACTTTGAAATCATGAAACGTTTTTGTGTTTTGGGCTGCGACGGTCATCATCAATAAACTAAATGTGATAAGTGCTAAAATTTGTTTTTTCATATTTTTTAGATTTATGGTACCTTTAACAACGGTTGTTTTAACAATGTTCAAAACCAATTATTAAATCCGGTAAATTTCGCCTTTGCTTATCACCTGAATTGTAAATGGTGTTTCACTTTAAAGAAAGAAATTTGATGGAATTTTTCTCTTCACCTTGTAAAACAAGTAGTCCGAATAATTTGGTGATGATTGAAATGGAAAGGATCGGTATTTTATAGAAAAGCACTTCTAATGAGGCATTCGGGAAGCCTCCGGACGTTTCGCGGTAATTTGGGCTCTGGCAAATTCTGACTCCAATTAAAAAACTTGTTCTTTAGCGATTAAATGGTTGTTTTCATTGATAATTTTTTAATTTTACATCTTTAAAAAATATCGAAATGTTGAAGGTTAAAACCCCATTCAAGTCTTCCGTCCTGATGCTGGTGCTTATTTTGCATCCTGTTTTTTTAATGGCACAAACTACCATGGACGCGTCATCAAAGTTATCCATCGAAGTTACTTTACCTGAAACTGTTGAACCAGAAACAGTTTTTGAAATTGGTTTTAAAATTCGGAAGGATGCCGGGTATGTAGGTAATTTTCGCCTTGTTTTAGACTTTCCGAAAGGATTTGAAATACTGGAACCGTCAGATGATCAAGTTGCATTAACCTTTGATGGACTGAAATATTCGTTGTTTTCGGACATTTTGCCTGCCGGTGAAAATTACATGTTAAATTTAAGTGTGCGCACAGGTGACATTCAAAAGGCTGTTTATCCGCTCAGGGGGACTGTTTTTTTAGAAAATTTACAAGAAGGATTTAGCACAAGGATTAGTCTGGTAAAGCCAAAATCAGCGGTTTCGGTAGTGTCTGCGATTAAGCCGGATGCTTCAGTTAAGGCAACTTTTGTACTTCCTGATTTGATTCGATCAGATGATACTTTTGATTTTGTTACAAGCATCCGAAAACCTTTCGATTACAGTAAAGCCGGACAGTTGCGCCAAACATTTACAGCTGGATTTTATCCACAGCAGGCTAATATTGCCGGTTGTGATTTTGAGGTCGAAAATAATGAGGTTGTCATTTCATGGCAAACAATGGATTTTGGCGAAGAAATTAAAATTTCATACGCTGTAAAAGCCGGTCAGATTCCTGGTGGTGTTTACCCGATTTTAACCTCATATTCTGATGAGTCAGGATTTAAATTTGAAAAAGTGTCATTTTTAACTTTAACAAATTTCACAAAACCCGACCTGCCGGTGGCGAAAAACACCGAAGCCTCAATTTACAAGCTTTCGCTGGATTATCCTGACGAAATTGTAGCCGATCAAAAATTCGAGGTTACAGCCTCAATTCAGAAGGGCAAGAATGCCGGGCCTGGAATTCTGGAAATTAACCTCCCGTCAGGATTCGCGATTGAACCACAGGATGATTTGAATTATAAATACGATCTTTTGTCTGGAAATTGGCAGGTTGTCTGGAGTGCGATGCCGGCAAGTCCGGTTTTTGAAACGAAAATGAGTTTTTCTGTTGAAAACCTGCGGAATGCCGTTTATCCCGTAAATGCCTGGTTTATCTTAGATGGTAACGCTGTGGCTTATTATTTTAATAATGTGAATGTGGTGGACCAGATTGCATACAAACCGGGCGTTGAGAAAAAGGCTGAAACGCCGGCAACCATCATGGAAATTGATACTACAGCAATTTTTTCGAAAATTGATGATTTGTTGAATCAATGGAAATCGGCGACAAGCAACCCAACAAATCAGGTTGAAGAAAAGGTTAAAAATACATCCGAAAACATAACCAGCCTTTCTTCTCAGGAAGTACAAGTGCAAATTGTAACTACTCCTGAACCTGCTGTAATCACCGAAAAAGCATTGACCTCAGAGCCTGATTTGGAGATAGACTTTTATTATGGGATCCAGATATTTGCATCAAAAGTTCAGATGGCTGAAGTTCTGAGTTCTCTTTCGTCGCAAGGGATTGATGAGGTGGCTTACGAAAATTATGATGGAATTTATTATCGTTATGTTGTCGGGAAATTCGACACTCTTATTGCCGCAAAAGATTACCTGATAATTGTGAGACAAAAAGGTTATTCTGACGCTTTTGTGGCTGATTTTATAAATGGAAAACGCGGAAGAATTTATTAAAATCCGGATCAGAATTTCTCAAAAATCCCCAGCCCGAAAAGCGCAAAATCGTATTTTACAGGATCGTTTTCATCAAAAGTTTTCAAGACTGCTGTGAGCTCTTCGGCCGCCTGCCAGTCGTTCACTTTTCGCGTAAGCAAGCCAAGTTTTCGGGCAACATTTGCCACATGAACATCAAGCGGGCAAATCAATTGCGAAGGCTTAATTTTATTCCGGATTCCAAAATCAACGCCGGTTCTATCCTGTCTCACCATCCATCTTAAAAACATATTGAGCCTTTTGGCTGAAGAATTTTTTTTCATGATCGGCAATGTTTTTTGTGATCTTGCAGGATGTTCGATTTCGAAAAATCGTTTTCTAAACAAATTAATGGCCTGTTTTACATTGGGTTCTTCTATCGAAAACCCAAGCGTGAAGGCGTTTTCGAGTGTTTGATAGTTTTGATAAATGTTTTTGAGCGACCAAAGGAAAAATTCGCAGTCCTCGCCTTTAAAAGTACGATGAACGAATTTCTTGAAAGGTTTTAAATCTTTTTCAGTAAAGCTCAGGATGAAATCGTGGGGCGAAAAATCCATCCATTCGACCAGCGAATGAGCATTCTTAATAATCGTTGGCCTTTGCCCCCAGGCGATGATGGACGACAAAAATCCTGCAATTTCGATGTCTTCATTTTTGGTGAAGAGATGCGGAATTGAAACCGGGTCGGATTGGATAAATTGAAGATTGTTGTATTGTCGGGCTTTGGCGTCAAGAAATTTTTTCAAAGCCATAAAATCAATGGATTTATTTTTCTGTCCGCTTTGTATTTTTTTCAAGAAAAAAGTGTTTTGAAGTTGATTTAATTTGAAAATGAAAAACCTTCGGAGATTCTATTCCCGGGAGGTTTCCAAAAAAAACGAAAAAAAATTTATTCTAACCCAACCTTTTTGGATAAGCAACCAGTATATTAAGTTAACAAATTCAATTCACGGATTTTTTTAACTAATAACAATTATCATTTATGAAAGCTAAAGTTTTAGTTTGGGCAATTGCCGCAACAATCATCGGATTTACATCCTGCAAAAAAGATGCTGACACAAATAAACAGTCAGGCCTTGAATCATCCAAAACTACCGACATCAAATTAGGTGAACCTGTAGTTTTTAAACTTGCTGCTGCCGATCCATCGGGCATCGTCAACTGGAATGTTACTCCAAACACCGGTGTTCAAATGCAACCTTCAGGCAATTCTGCTTCCTTTCTTTTTGGAATTCCCGGTATTTATTCGGTAAATGCCACCTCAGGTGCGATTAAAGGAACAACAGAGGTTACTGTCCAGGATTCCATTTACAATCCTAATCCTTTTGGTGGAACCAACGAGCCTTTGACAGGCGACCAGATTTTTATAACAGTTTCAGAAACTGACAGTATGGGTTACAGCGGACTTATTTTCAGGCATGTCACCGAAAAGAAATACAATTGTCTTAATCACACATTGATATTTGACAATCTTTTTGCAGGTCAAAATTTGAAACTTGATTTCAAATCGGTATTTATCCCATTCCAGGAATTCTGCACCGCCGGTGAAGATTATGCATCATCAGGTACAACCTGGTTTCCGATAGAAGATGGTAATCATGTATTTGAGGCGGTTTTGGATGGAATAACCTATTCCGGTTCATTTGTAAAAAGTGGGTCAACTTACACTTTCAACTGGCCATATAATTCTGGCGTCACACTTTCACCAACGATAATCAACTAAATTTGTTAAATTTGCTTTCCATTCCTGATATTTTGGAATGGAAAGCATTTTCATTTATCGATTGGAAGATTTAAATAACATCATCGAAGGCTGCAAAAGCAACGACAGGGCGAGTCAGGAAAAGCTTTACCGTAAGTTTTATCCTGGCCTTTTTGCGTTATGTAAAAAGTTCTTTGCAGATGATCATGATATTTTAACTTCGTTGAATAATGGAATGTTGAATGTTTTTAAAAACATCGGCCAATTTGATCCGGCCAAAGGCGAATTGTTTAACTGGGCTTATGCAATTGTCAGGAATGCTGCCATTTCGCACCTTAACAGCAACTCCACTTACCGCGTCGAATATCCCGAAATAACAAAACAAATGGAGCAAACATCTTTTTACAGCCCGTTTAAAGAACTCGAATGGAAAGATATCTATTATTATCTGGCGATGTTACCCGCTGCAACCCGCGCGGTTTGCACACTTTTTTACATCGAGGGATTTTCGATAAAAGAAATTGCCGGACAACTTAATATTAGCGAAGGCACCATCAAATGGCATTTAAATGAAAGCCGCAACAGGCTAAGAATATTATTCACACAAAAACAAATATCCTAAAAGTGAATGATGATAATTTACATATAAACCAAAATCCGGAAAATAATTTTCCGCAGCCGGAAATTCCTGCTGATCAGGCATGGGGACAGATGAAAACCATGCTTGATGCAAAAATGCCTGCTTCGTCGTCAGGTTCGTCGGGTGGAAATACCATGGCTGGTGGTGGTCACTTCCTTAATACCACACTTATTGTTTTGGGTATCAGCGGAATATTGGCCCTGAGTTTATTTACCTTTTATGATAAAGATGATGCAAAGAAAGCCAGCATTAAGACGTCAACTGAAAATAAAATTGTCAATTCAGACAGTTTGTCAAGAAGTTTTAAGGTAGCTGATTCAAGCCAGGAATTACCGCCAAATAGGACAATTTCAGATAAACCTATTATTCTTAGTAAAAATGAAAAAGAGAATAATTTACTGGAAAAGAATGTCCTGATGTCCCCGGATTATAAAAACCAAAACCGGAATATTGATGTTAAAAAGGATCAGGAATCAATACCTAAACCCACCCTCGGAGAATTGAAAAATCCCCATGAATCATCAATAATCGTAAAAACACCGAAAAGCGACAATCCTGCATACACGCCGACTGGAGAAGAAAAAGCCATCTCCAAAAATCGAGAAATTATGAAAAATGAAACAGTCAAATTTTATGATTCTACCGATTTTAAACAGGTTGTTGCCGGAAATATCGCGGTTGAAAAAAATGAAATCCCACAGCCGGCAGTTACGACTGTAAATAGTTACGATGAAAAAATAAATATTTCAGGATCTGTTGATGAAAAAGAAACGAAATCCGCTTTTTCAAGCGAGGTTAAAAACGGAGCTAATCCTGTTAACGAAAACGATAAACCCTCTGATTTAAAACCAGGCACAAATTCTAAAACTACCT
>CAYOWJ010000084.1:0-12982 GCA_964407625.1 uncultured Lentimicrobiaceae bacterium | reverse complement strand
AACCCTAAAACCCTTGCGCAGCAAAGCTTTTACCAACCATTCGTATTTAAGGCCAGCTCCTTCAACGATCACTTTACCCGATTCTTTTGCTTCAATCGTGAAACTACCCGAAGTTACATCGAACCTGGTTTTTTCGTTGTCGAAATACTTTCCAAATTCATTATTCAGGATTAAATCTTCAGGAACACCTGTAATTACTGGAACTCCCACTCCCATCAGCCAGATTTTATCAGCAAATTTTATGGCAAGATTTACATCGTGGGTTGTTAGCAAAATTGCTTTTTGATGCTCCCATGCCGTTTGCCGGAGCAATTGCAGGATTTCGATTTTGCTCGGAAAATCCAGGAAAGCAGTTGGTTCGTCAAGAAACATGACCGATGTTTCCTGGGCCAGCGATTTGGCTATCATTACTTTTTGTTTTTCACCATCGCTTAACTGGTTAAACTGCCGGTTGTGCAAGTGGCTGATTCCGGCATTGTCGAGCGATTTTTGAATGATTTCAAAATCAGATTTTTCAAGTTTTCCAAGAAATCCAGTGTAAGGCGACCTTCCAAAACCAACAACTTCAAAAACCGACATATTATTTACATCAGTCGGCTCTGTTAACGCAACGCTAATTATTTTGGAGATTTCGGCAGACGACATTTCGGAAAGCCTGCGGTTAAAAATCCTGATTTCCCCGGCAATGGACTGATGAAATCCTGATAAAGTCCGGATAAGCGTCGATTTTCCGCAACCATTTGGCCCCAGCAAACAGGCAAGTTCACCTGCTTTTAAGCTAAGGTTAAGGTGATTTTGAAGAATATTTTTCTTTCTCCCCTTTTCGGGATAACCAATTGCCAGATTTTTGGTGAACAAAATATTATTGTGCGTTTTCATTCCTGGACCCTGAATTCATTTCTTTTTAAGATAATCCAGATTACCACTGGTGCACCTATAATAGATGTTATCGCATTGATGGGCAAAGCACCATCAAAACCGGGTAGCCGCGCAATCAGGTTGCAAAAGAGTGCCAACAAAGCTCCGGTAAAAATTACCCCGGGAATATTGATCAAATGGTTGGAGGTTTTGAAAAGGTTTCGGCTAAGATGCGGAATTGCTAACCCTAAAAAGGCGATGGGGCCGCAATAAGCTGTGACTGCGGCTGTCAAAATACCGGTTGCAACAATAATCAAAACCCTGGCTCTTTTGAGATTTATGCCAAGATTTTGTGCGTAATTTTCACCTAAAAGCAAGGCATTTAAAGGTTTAACGAGCAAAATGGTCAATATAATTCCAACCACAATAACGGGCACAAAAAAACTCATCCTTTCCCACGAAACATTCGCAAAACTGCCCAATCCCCAGATTACAAAAGCCTGCAAATCCTCCTTAAGGCTGTAAAACTGCAGGATTCCGACAATGGCTGAAATTGCATAACCAAGCATGATTCCGAGGATAAGGATGGTAGTGCTGCTTTTGAAACGCTCAGCAAAAAAACCTATCAGGATCAACACTGCAAAAGCCCCTGCAAAAGCCGAAAAAATCACCGAAAAACTCCCGAAAACCTGGTTTACAACGATAAATTTACCTCCCGGAAGAGTTATAAACATCATCATAATTGCCACTCCCAGGCTCGCGCCGGAACTCACTCCAAGCACCGAAGGGCCAGCCAGGGGATTTCTGAACAAAGTCTGCATCATCAAACCGGACAGACCAAGTGCAGCACCGGCAAAAATGGCTGTCACAGCCTGTGGAAGCCGTGTATTTAAAATGATACTTCCCCAGCTTGCATTTTCAGCCTGACCTCCGGATAAGACTTTCACGATTTGCGAAAACGGGATAAACACCGAGCCCCAGGCTATGTTGAGCACAAAGAAAATTACGATCAAAACCAAAACGATTGAAAGTTTTAGCCATGAGCGTTTTTTCCCTTCCACATAAAATTCGGCAGCACTTTTCATGGAATCAGCTCGTAATATTTGTTTTGATGACCGGGTAAAAGTTCAGGATGGAAAATTTTTATCAGATCGGCGAGAATTATTTGCGGCTCCAGCAAACCTTTCTGATAAAATGGCTTTTTTAAGGTGTTGCAAACAATCACCTTTTTATCTCTGAAAGCCTTAAAATCGGAATAACGTACATCTTCATTTTTCAGGCTTTCGAGGGTAAAATCATCCGTCGAATAAACCAGAAAGCGCCAGAAATCGGCGTTAATTCCCATCGCATAAACGGTTTCAAAATCCAAAGTATGACTTCCGGTTGTCGGGTTTTTGGAATAAATGTACTGTGCGCCGGCATCATTAAAAAACTCAGCAACAAAGCTTTTACCACCCGGCAAATCCCAAAACCCGCCATATTGTTTTCCGGATAGAACGGTTGGCCTGAATTTTACGTTTTCGGCGAGGGTTTTTAATTCGAGGTAAGCTGATTTTATCGAATCGAAAATCAATCCGGCTTCGTGTTCTTTATTAAAAAGGATGCCCATAAATTTTATCCATTCAGCTTGTCCGAGCGGAGACGATTCGAGATAATCGCCATTGGGGACGATTGTAAGCCCGGCATTTACAAGCGGATCAAACCCCTGCCCGGCTTGAGGCGAAACCATCACAATTTCGGGATTCAGGTCGATCAATTGCTCCAGTTTAAAATGGTCGGCTATGCCAATTTCCCTGATGGCTCCTGATTTTACAAGGTTTTGAAATTCCTGTGAAACCACATAATCGGCACTTGAAACGCCGCTTACATTTTGAAGTAAACCCAGCGCATCGGCAAACGAAAGATGCGTGGCCGAAAGACAAACCATTGTTTTGACAGGGGTTTTGATGATAATTCCATCATCGGGAACAAACTCCGGATCAATATTTCTATCGATGAGATAGATTTTTTTTGAAGCGTTGAGCGAATCCCAGGGATAAAAAATTTCGATCAACTTAACATGATCGCTTTCGCTGATTTTGAAACCTTTGGCAAATTCAGGATTAGTGTTAGAGACAGTAAACTTTTTAGAGGTATTATTGGTTTTCGGCTGCTGTGGTTGCTGACAGCCAAAAAGCAAGGTTACCAGAAATATTATCAATGAAAAATGCAGGAATTTTCGGTTTAGCATGTCGGAGATTAATCAAAAAGTGTTTCATCGCGCTCAAGCAGAAGGATGGAATGTTGTGGAACGATAAAATATTTTTCGCCACTATAAATGATTTCCACGGCACCTTTTTGCATGAAAATTGCCAAATCACCAATCTTAGCCTGAAGCGGGATGTATTTTGTTTTTTCGTCCTGATTTTTCCAGGGTTCCTCCGAATTATCATCACTCACTGGAATCGGATAACCCGGGCCGGTTTTTACAATATAGCCACTCTGAACTTCTTCCTTTTCGGTGTAGCCTGGCGGAAGATACAAACCACCTCTTGATTTGTTGGCCTGCACTTTTGGTTTTATCAGCACCCTGTCGCCAACAACGATAAGCTTATTGATATTTGGTTCATTATTTTTCATCAAAATAGATGCGTTATTTTTTTCGCTTTGCAAAACTAACAAAATGAAACCACTTTTCTATTCGTTTTGCGATTCAAGTTTCAAGTTGATTTTTAATCTTACTTTTGTATCTTCAAACAAAAAAACACGAAATAGATGGGATTTTTTAAAACTGCCAAACCGAAGCAATTCGATTATAAACCAAGGTATTACGACAAAAAAAAGGAAGAGTTGGAGAAGAGGAAAAAGGAAGCCGAAAAAGCTGGTGAGGTTGACGTTGAGTTTTTGCGAACCGAAATTAAGCGCAAATGGCGTTTTGTTGACCGCAAAGTGAGTACCCGATCAAAACAGGTCCAGATTCTGTTCTACTTGCTGCTTCTGGCAATCCTGGCTTTCTTCATTTTTTTCATGTAAGCTAAATTCGAGGGATTATTTAAAGGAATGTCGGATATTATTCATTTGCTTCCCGATTCGGTGGCCAACCAGATTGCTGCCGGTGAAGTCATTCAGCGGCCTGCTTCTGCATTGAAAGAATTAATGGAAAATTCGATTGATGCCGGCGCAACTCAGATTGATGTTATTATTAAAGATGCCGGTAAAACCCTGTTGCAGGTTACCGACAATGGCTTTGGAATGACCGAAACCGATGCCCGTCTGTCGTTTGAACGCCACGCCACTTCCAAGATTAATAAAGTTGATGATTTGTTCCAAATCCGTACCATGGGATTCCGGGGTGAAGCCCTTGCCTCAATTGCAGCTATCGCCCAGGTTGAGATGAAGACCCGGAAACCCGAGCAGGAATTGGGAACCTGCATCATTAATGAAGGTTCACAGGTTAAAAGCCAGGAACTTTGTCAATGTCCGGCGGGAACAACAATCATGGTGAAAAACCTGTTTTATAACGTCCCTGCCCGCCGCAATTTTCTAAAAGCCAACGTTATCGAGATCAGGCATATCATCGAAGAATTCCAGCGCGTGGCTTTGGCCCGTTACGACCTTGGCTTCAGCCTGTTCCACGATCGAAAACCGGTGTTTCAACTTAAACCTTCAAACCTTAAACAGCGCATAATTTCGATTTTCGGCAACCAGTTTAACCAACGACTGGTGCAGGTTGAACAAAAAATGGAGATTCTTTCGATGACGGGATTTATCGGAAAACCTGAATTTGCGAAGAAAACCCGCGGTGAGCAGTATTTTTTTGTCAACCAGCGTTTTATGAAGCATCCATATCTTAACCACGCCGTCGACAGTGCTTTTGATGAGTTGATGCCCGAAAAATCATTCCCTGCCTATTTCATCTTTATCGAAATCGATCCCAAAGAAATCGACATAAACATTCATCCAACCAAAACCGAAATTAAATTTCAGGATGAGAAAACGGTTTATTCTGTATTACGATCTGCTGTTAAGCAGGCACTTGGGAAATTCAGCATTACGCCTTCAATAAATTTTGAAGTTGAGCCAACTTTTGATTTCAGGATACCACCAAAAAATCAACCGATCCTTCAGCCGCAAATCAAAGTTAATCCTGATTACAACCCTTTTGAAAGAAATCAGGGCCAACAAACCGACAGAAACCGGAGCAACCTGGAAAACTGGGAAAAACTATTCCCCGAAAAAAATTTAAAACCCACTCAAAATCAGTTTATCGAGAGAGAACCGGAAAGAATTTATTCTCAAACCGAAGCTGTTTTTGGTGAAAACCTGGGTATCGAGAATACTTTTTTTCAACTGCACCGCCGGTTTATTCTTTCCCAGATAAAATCAGGGTTAATGATCATTGATCAGCAAAAAGCCCATGAACGGATTCTTTACGAGCGCTATATTGAGTTAATGGGAGCTGGTAACTCGCTATCGCAGCAGGAATTATTTCCAATAAAACTCAGCCTCTCCCCTGCTGATGCAAGTTTATTAAATGAAATCCGGGAAGAGCTTAATCTGCTTGGATTTAGCATTAAAAACGACGAAAAAAAATCATTCCAGTTTGTCATCGATGGTACCCCCGCAGGTTTGAAACAAGCCAGCATCGACGATTTGATCGGAGGCATCCTTGAAACCTTTAAAACCAACCTGAATACTTACGATCTGGATAAAAGCGTTAATTTAGCCCGCTCGATGGCTAAAAATATGGCTATAAAATCAGGTAAAGTGCTTCAGCCCATCGAAATGCGGACGATCATTGATGAGCTTTTTGCATGTAAAATTCCTGAAGTTTCACTTGATGGAGAATCGATAGTTAACATTATTACTATCAGCGAATTATGGGACAGATTTAACAGAAAATAAACAATTTTAATTCCTGAAAAGTAATTAACAAAACCAAATTTTAAATAATGAGTTACGAACAATACCGACCACAAAGTTTTTCATTTTTACCTCCGGTAGTTAAAAACCTGCTGATTTTAAACGGATTATTTTTCCTTGCAACCATTGCTTTGGAAAATGCTTTTCATATTAACCTTGCCGATTATTTGGGTCTTCATTATTTTCAATCCCAAAAGTTCAGCCCGTATCAGTTTATTACGTACATGTTTATGCATGCCAACTTATCGCATATCGTGTTCAATATGTTTGCATTATGGATGTTCGGCTACATTCTTGAAAATGTTTGGGGAGGAAAAAGATTTCTCATTTATTATCTTGTAACTGGAATTGGGGCAGCCTTTTTTCATTATGCAATCCTCTATTTTGAGATTAATCCTGATGTTCTGCTCATGAACAGCATCATTGCAGATCCTTCCGCAGTTAACATCAACGCATTTTTAACGCAACACACTTTCCAGCTAAATACTTACTCAGGACCGATTTTTTTCCAATTCCAGGAGTTTCAAAAAAACCTTGCACTTCTGAATTCAAACCCTTCAAACATGATTGCCATCGAAGGAATCAAAGGATTTATTATTGATTATCAGCAATATTATCTAAACCTGCCAAATGTTGTTGGTGCTTCGGGTGCTGTTTTTGGAATTTTACTTGCTTTTGGTATGTTATTTCCCAACACATTGCTCTACATTTATTTTCTATTCCCGATTAAGGCTAAATGGTTTGTGCTTTTTTATGGCCTTGCCGAACTTTACCTTGGGTTTACAAACTCTGATAGCAATGTTGCTCATTTTGCGCACCTTGGTGGTATGTTTTTTGGCTTTTTTATGATAAAATACTGGAAAACCAAAGGAATCAACTAAAATTATGTATTACCAACAGAACCCATTGGACGACGCCAGGCAGTTTTTTAGCCGGAAATCGATTCTTAACAAACTGATCATTATCAATCTGGCCGTTTTTGTTTTAGTCAATATCATCAATTTATTTTTGTGGCTTTTTAAGATCGGTACAAATGTGGAAGGCCAGGCTGGGACCTCAATCATCATCAACTTTTTAGCTGTCCCGGCAGATTTAGAGTCCCTTCTATTGCGTCCCTGGACCATTTTTACTTACATGATTCTGCAGGAGAACTTTCTTCACCTGTTTTTCAACATGATGGTTTTGTATTTTGGAGGAAGGATTTTCCTTGAATATCTTGATGAACGCAAATTACTGAATACTTACATTTTAGGTGGTTTGGTTGGGGCAGGCTTTTACATTGCAGCCTTTAATATTTTTCCTGTTTTCAGCGACGACCTTCAATATTCGGTTGCTTTAGGCTCATCGGCTTCGGTTTTGGCTATTTTGATTGCCGCTGCCACTTATGTTCCGGAATATTCGGTGGTTTTGCTGTTTTTTGGAAGGGTAAAATTGAAATATCTTGCTTTAGTAATCATTCTGATCGATTTGTTAAGTATTTCGAAAGGCAATGCCGGCGGGCATATCGCCCATTTAGGCGGAGCTTTCTGGGGTTATCTTTTTATTTCACAGATGAAACATGGCAGAAATCTGGCTTTAAATTTCAGATGGCTAAAGTTTCGTAAAAAATTCAAAGTTTACAACAGCTCAATAAACAAGACAAAAAGTGATCCTTTGGCTGCTAAAGGCCGCCCGATGTCCGACGAAGACTATAACGCGATGAAAAACCAGCACCAGCAAAAGATTGATAAAATTCTGGAGAAAATTTCAAAATCCGGCTACAGCAGTCTTTCGAAGGAGGAGAAAGAGTTACTCTTTAGTTCGAGTAATAAAAAATAGCTTTCGATATCATGGCAAAAAAGAAGAAAAACGCGAAAACCTCTGGCCTGCAAAAACTATTATTCTATGTAAACCTGATATTAGCTGTTGCAGTTTTACTTGCTTTTATTTCGCCCTATGTTAATCCTCAAACCACTTCGTTACCAGCAATTTTTGGATTGTTGTTTCCCGCATTCTATATTCTGAACTTTTTATTTTTGATTTATTGGTTATTAAGTTGGAAGAAATATTTCATCATTCCGCTGATAGCTATGATTTTAGGCTATGGAATGTTCCTCAAAAATGTGAGGTTCAATAAAGTAAAGCCAGTAGGAAATTATTCTGAAGCACTGAAAATCGTTTCGTACAATGTCAGACTTTTCGATCAATACAAAGCAAAAGGAAACGATACCTATTTTACGAGAAATGCAATTTTTAGTTTTATTAAAAGTGAACAAGCTGATATCGTGTGTTTTCAGGAGTTTTTTCACGGTAACGAAAAATACTTTCCAACCATTGGCCCTTTCATCGAATCTCAAGCTGCGAAAAATTATCATGCCGAATACACCAAAATCGTTGGTGAGTCACGCCACTATGGAATTGCAACTTTCTCTACCTACCCCATCGTCAACCGGGGAGCAATTCGATTTGAGAATTCCAGGAATAATTCAGGGATTTTTACTGATGTGGTTTACAAAAATGACACCATCAGAATTTTTAATTTTCACCTCGAATCGGTAAAATTTTCAAATGCTGATTACCGGTTTGTTTCTGAATTTATTGATCCTGAAGCTCAAAATCAAACCAATTCAAAAATCATTTTCTGGAAATTGAGAAATGCTTTTGTAAAACGTGCCGAACAGGCTAAAATCGTTGCTGACTTTATCAAAGAATCTCCTCATCCAGTGATAGTTTGCGGTGACTTTAACGACACTCCATCTTCCTTTGTTTATCATACAATTTCCAATAATCTGAAGGATGCTTTCATCGAAACCGGCACGGGCATTGGTTCGACCTATGCAGGAGATATCCCTTTTTTGCGTATCGATTACATGCTTCACAGCCCGCAACTTGAACCTTTCAAGTATCAGAAACACGCATGCAACTATTCTGACCATTATCCGGTTTCGTGTTATTTTAAAATTAAATAATTACTGGCTTTTGAAGTGAAAAGCTACTATTTTTGCTTTTTTAGAAAATCATCTATCATTGAAATTTAATTTAACATCAGAATACAAGCCTACAGGCGACCAACCCGAAGCTATCAGACAGCTTGTTGAAGGTTTAAATCGTGAAGATCCTGCGCAGGTGCTACTTGGGGTTACCGGCTCGGGTAAAACCTTTACAATTGCCAATGTTATCAGTCAGGTTGACAGGCCTGCTTTAATTCTTAGCCACAACAAAACACTTGCAGCCCAGCTTTATGGTGAATTTAAATTGTTTTTCCCTGAAAATGCGGTCGAGTATTTTGTTTCCTATTATGATTATTATCAGCCAGAGGCTTTTCTTCCCGCATCGAACACTTACATCGAAAAGGATTTATCGATAAATGATGAAATTGAAAAACTCCGGTTGAGCACAACCTCATCGCTGCTATCGGGGCGTCGCGACGTAATTGTGGTTTCATCGGTTTCATGTATTTATGGAATGGGTAACCCGGACGATTTCAGCAGCAATGTCATCGTTTTAAGAGTCGGACAGATAATTTCGAGGAATAAATTACTTTATGATTTGGTTGGGAGTTTGTATTCACGCAATGAGATCGAATTTAGCAGGGGTAATTTCAGGGTCAAGGGCGACACCATTGATGTTTTTCCGGCCTACGCAGATTTTTCTTACCGCATCAATATGTGGGGCGATGAAATTGAAGAACTGTTCTCTTTTGATCCGGTTAGTGGCAAAACCACCGCTGAATTTGAAGAAATGACCATTTATCCGGCAAATATTTTTGTCACCTCCAAGGAGAAAATGAAATCTTCGGTCATCGAAATCCAGAATGACCTTTTCAAACAAACCGATTATTTTAGAAATATTGGAAGGCACAGCGAGTCAAAACGCCTTGAAGACCGCGTGACATATGACATTGAGATGATGAAAGAACTAGGCTATTGTTCCGGTATTGAAAATTATTCACGCTATTTTGACGGACGCAAGCCAGGCACCAGGCCATTTTGCCTCCTCGATTACTTCCCCGACGATTTTCTTCTGGTTATCGACGAAAGTCATGTTACGATTCCTCAAATCAGGGCAATGTACGGAGGTGACCGTTCCCGCAAACAAACGTTGGTCGAATATGGTTTTCGGTTACCCTCAGCTATGGATAACCGCCCTCTAAAGTTTGATGAGTTTGAAGCCATGACCGGACAGACAATTTATGTGAGCGCAACCCCCGCAGAATACGAATTACAGCGTTGTGAAGGTATTATTGTTGAGCAACTTATCAGGCCAACAGGGCTTCTGGACCCGATTATTGAGGTGAGGCCAAGCCTGAACCAGATTGATGATTTGCTCGATGAAATTGATCGGGTGATTAAGCAAAATGAACGGGTTCTGGTTACAACCCTTACAAAGCGAATGGCCGAAGAACTTACCAAATATCTCACTAAAGTTCAGATTAAAACCCGCTACATCCATTCCGACGTTGACACCATCGAACGTGTTGAAATAATGAGAGATTTGCGACTTGGAACTTTTGATGTTTTAGTTGGCGTAAATCTTTTGCGTGAAGGCCTCGATTTACCAGAAGTTTCTCTGGTGGCAATTTTAGATGCTGATAAAGAAGGATTTTTGCGTTCCGAACGATCGCTCACCCAAACCGCTGGACGTGCCGCAAGAAATATTAATGCACGCGTTATCTTTTACGCCGATGTGATGACCAATTCGATGCAAAAAACTATTGATGAAACCCTCAGAAGACGGGAAAAGCAACTCAAATACAACATCGACCACAATATTACACCCCGGCAAATGATTAAATCGATTGATTCGATTTTGGGTCAGACTTCCGTAGCCGGGGGAAAATCGGACCATCGTAAAACTTACATCGAAAATACCAGCATCGATGTTGCAGCCGACCCTGTAGTGGCCTACATGAACAAAGATCAAATTGCGAAAACAATCCAAAAAACACGAAAAAAAATGGAAGATGCTGTTAAAGAACTTGATTTTATCTCGGCTGCAAATTTCAGAGACGAACTTTTTGGGCTCGAAAAGTTGTTACACAATAAATAACTAGTTTACAGCGCATTATCACACTTTCGAACAATAGAAAATTCTAAACTAAACTGACAATTAATAAATGACGAAACAATCTTTACTTCACATGTTAAAATATTGATATATTTGTGGAGTGCGTTTTAACTTGACACTCTATTTAGAGAAATGAAAATGCTGAAATTCAAAAGGAAAGGTGATTTGTAATTCCCGGAAATTTAAAATCGGAATATTAAATATAAAATATTGATTTATACTTACTTATGGTAATTGGCATAATTAATGAGCACCAAATCAGGTCATTTACTTTGAGAATCATAATTACGAAGTAAAAATTAGTTGGAATCATGAAAAAGATACTTGCAATTGATGATGAAAAGGCAATCCGGCTAATACTGGAAACTTCGTTAAAAAAAAAGTACAACGTAACAACCAAAAATGACGGTGAAGAAGGATACAATTGGATGGTCAAGGAAAAGATAATTCCCGACCTCATCATTTGCGATATTCAAATGCCAAATTTAGATGGTTATGAATTTTTAAAAAGAGTAAGGAACAGTGGATTTTTTGGTGACATCCCGATTATCATGCTTTCAGGTGAAGAACAAAGCAAAGAACGTGTTAAGTGTTACCAGTTAAAAGCTCAGGATTATCTTACAAAACCATTTAATCCGGTTGAACTGATTGAATTGATCGAAAAAAACCTGGATTCAAAAATCAGGGTAAGAAATTACGGGTTCAATAGTGGCGATAAATATTATTACTACAGAATGGGTGCACTTGACTTCATGACAGAAACTACCGACGTGAGCGAGATAGAAACGAGATTAAAGGAGAAGTTTTTAAGCCGGGAAGATTTTTAAAAGAATTTTTCAAAAATCAGGAGATGAAAAATAAAAGTGCTAAAATATCAATTTTGTACATTGGCAGTGCCCCTGATACACTAAAATCGCTAAGCGAAGCTGATTATTTTTCGATTACCCAAAAAGAAAACAGCCTTGATGCGTTTAACCATGTCAGAAAACACCATGATATTGAAGCCATCATTTCTGAGGTACATCTTCCGGGAGCAAATGGATTTGACACTTTTAAATTATTCGCCAAGCACGAAATTTGCAAACAAAAGCCATTTATTCTGTTTGCTCAGGAATATGAGTCTGAATTACCCTTAAAGGCGCTTTCAGAAGGTTTGGATGATTTTTACCTGACTCCGGTTGACAACAATAGAATCAAAGAACGTTTGGAGTTTTTATTTGAAAAAAAGAAAAACTCGAACATTCCTTTTATTGAAACTGATCCTGTAATACCTTATCATACACCAATTTATAAACGGATATTTGATATTATCGGAGCATTTATTGCCTTAGTGTTATTATCTCCATTGATGCTATTAGTCATAATTGCCATCAAAATTGAATCGAAAGGCCCATTTTATTACATTTCACCAAGGGCAGGTGCAAATTTTAAGGTTTTTGGATTTATTAAATTCCGATCGATGTACAGTGGATCAGATTCAACCAAAAAACTCAAAGAACTCAGTCATCTTAATCAATATGTTACAAAGGAATATGAGACAGTATGTTCAGAATGTAAAAAACTTCCACATGGCGAATTTTGTTCACCGATTCTGTACATTAAAGGTGAGAGAATATGTGAAAATCTTTACATCAAGCAAAAAAATACTGAACAGGCATTTATGAAATTGGAAAATGATCCACGCATTACAAAAGTCGGGAAATTTATCAGGAATACCAGTATTGACGAATTGCCTCAGTTGTTTAATATCCTAAAGGGTGATATGTCAATTGTAGGTAACAGGCCGTTGCCAGTAAATGAAGCAGAGAAACTTACCGTCGATTTCAGGGCGAAACGATTTGAGACAGCAGCTGGGCTAACCGGATTATGGCAGGTTGAACAACGCGGAAAAAATGGTCCGATGTCGGAAGAAGAAAGATTTAGGCTTGATAACGAATACGCCAAAAACAATTCCTTTTTAGGCGATCTCAAATTGATTCTTAAAACGTTCAAAATAATCATTCAGCGTGCAAATGTTTAAATCAAATTTAAATTTAAGGATGTCCTTTTTGAAGATCAGGAAATTAATAAAATTCTCCTTGTTTACGTTTTTAATCATTTTGCCAGTTTTTATTAATGCCCAAACTGAACTTGAAGAACCAGCAGTAATTAAACCAGCTAAATTTGATCCACTGGT
>CAYOWJ010000083.1:11041-13180 GCA_964407625.1 uncultured Lentimicrobiaceae bacterium | reverse complement strand
ATTTGCGATTTGTGATTTGATATTTGTTTTTTAATCTTTCTTTTTCAGCCTGTAATCGGAGGGAGAGCAGCCGAAGGTTTTGTTGAAGAGATCGTAAAAATGTGTGCGGCTGCTAAAGCCTGTCTGATCAATAATTTCGCTCACGGTTAACGAAGTCGAATCGAGTAAAACTGAGGCCTTCCTCACTCTTCGCTGATTGATCAGGCCATGAGGCGTGGTTCCCAGTACCAGGCGGGTTTTGTTGTAAAGTGACGATTTGCTGATGGCGAAGCGTTCGCTCAGTTTATCAGCCGAAAGGGTTTCTTCGTCAATGTTTTCGTCGATATAACTGAGCATTTTTTGAAAGAATGGGTCAGGAATCTCCTTGATCAGCAAAGTACTTTCGTCCTGGCTGCCAAATTTCTTTCGGATATTCTGCCGCAGCGCCAAAAGTTTTTCGATCCTTATTTTGAGATGATCGGGATGAAACGGTTTTGGGATGTATGAATCTGCGCCAGCCTGCAGGCCTTTTATGCGGTCTTCGATTTCGACTTTTGCAGTAAGCAGAATTAAAGGCAGGTGACTGGTGTCGAAATTTTCCCTGATTTTGCAGCAAAGTTCGATGCCGTCCATTTCGGGCATCATGATATCCGAAACCACCAGATCAATTTTTTGCTGCTCCAGAAAATGCCAGGCTTCGGTTCCATTGAGTGCAAAGCAGAGATTATAAAACGGACTGAGCATATCGCCCAACAGCGACAGGATTTCCCGATCGTCGTCAACCAAAAGGATTGTTTGTTTTTCGGAAACTGCTTCGTAAGCATTTAAAATACCATCATTATTCGATTCATCAATAAAGGTCATTTCATTGTGCCCGTCGGTTTTTTCGGCAACCAAACCTGTCTGATATTCCTGATTAATATCGGGAAACCTGCAAATAAAACGGGTTCCTTCGTTTGGTTTACTCTCGAAAACAATGGTGCCCTGAAGCAATTCGACTATGCCTTTGGTTACTGCAAGCCCCAGCCCTGTTGACCGATAGCCCGGGAAACTCCCTTTTTTTACTGCCGAAGAAATGCCAAAGGGTTCGAAAACCTTGTCTTTTAATTCGGGATTTATGCCGATTCCGTTGTCCTCCACCTCGGTAATAAATTCGTTTACGCCAAACGAAATCGTAACATGAACAAAACCGCCCGGCTTATTGTATTTTATGGCATTCGAAACCAGGTTTGTAAGAATTCGCTGGTATTTATCGGCATCGGTATTAACAGCAGCGTTTTCCTTGTCACAAAATACTTCACACAAAATTTCCCGCTTTTGAGCCAATAATTCAAGGTCAGAAATTACTTCATTGACCAGCAACTCAGGATTTACCTTGCTGATGTTGAGCGGCTCTTTGCCCTTCTCCAGTTTTCGGAACTGAATAATTTCGAGCACAAGTTTCTGCAATTTTACGCTGTTGTTATAAACTTTGAGTAAACGTGGATTTTCGCTGATGGCTTTTGTTTCTTCGATGAGGGCATGGATGTGGGAAGTTATCAGCGTAAGCGGTGTCCTGAACTCATGGGCCACATTTGTAAAAAACTCGAGTTTGTAGTTTTGAAGTTCCTTTTCTTTTTGTTGCTTAAATTCGATCAGCGCAGCCTCTTTTTTAAGAGAATCCTTACGGATGTACGATCGGATTATCAGCAGTTGAATGCCAATAAAAAGTAAAATATAGACCCCGATTGCCCAGATTGTTTTCCAAAAGGGAGGGTTGATAATGATTTCGACGGATTTTATCTGATCCGACCAGTTACCGCTTTCATCACTAACCCGCAACTGTAACGTGTAGTTGCCGGTTTCGAGATTGGTAAAACTTATGGCCTGGCCCTGAAGATTTACAACCCAGCTATTGTCGAAATTTAACAACCGGTACGAAATCCGGTGTCGCTCTTTCCCCCAGTAGGCAAGCGGCGAGACGTAAAATGTAAGGGCGTTTTGGTCGTAATTCAATTCAATACGATTCTGGAGGTTCATCCGGCTGGTCAGCAAACTGCCTTCGGTGATTTCGACAACCTGGTTTTTGATGTACAAATCGTTGATGGCGATGGGAGGGAAAAATGATGAAAACTTTATTTCGCGTGTTTGGATGATGTCAATCCCCATGGTGCCGCCAAC
>CAYOWJ010000083.1:5466-10941 GCA_964407625.1 uncultured Lentimicrobiaceae bacterium | reverse complement strand
CTGGCCATTAACTTCGGTCTTTAACGAAAATATCCCCGAACTGCTTCCAACCCAGATATTCATCGCCTGATCGGTAAACAAGGCAAGGATGTCATCGTTTTTTATCTGACCGGGATGCGAATTTGAGCTGAATTGCGAAAGCACCCGCTTTGTAATTGTGTTGTACTGGTAAACCCCGAAACCGCGTGTACCAATCCAGATAATACCTGGCTTTTCCTGCGTGATTGCGTAAACGATTTGTTTTTGCTGCCCGCCCGAAATATTGTTTTTATCCAAAACTACCTGCTCGCAATACACAGGATTTGATGGCTGGTTTTTATCAAATTCGATCATCATTACACCAAAGCCACTTGTCCCCAGATACAAACGCTGATCGCTGTCTTCGAGAATGTTGTAAACCGAGCCAAAAGCAGGGCAATGGATGTCATTAAAATCTGCAGGGAAGTTTCTGATTTGATGAAAATCCGCCGAAATAATATCAATTCCACCACCATCGGTGCCAGCCCAGATTGTTCCGTCACTTCGTTCATGAAACGAAAGCACCGAGTTGTTGCTCAGGCCGTCTTTTACTGAGATTTGTCGAACGTGGTTGCCTTTTGAATCAAAAACATCAATTCCTCCTCCTTTTGTCCCGATAAGAAACTGGTTTTTTTTGGTAACGAGAATGCAGCGGACAATGGGATAAGATAATTGCTTGGATGATAGACTTTTATTAGGAAACTCCGAAAGCCTGAGGTTATAAACGCCATTGCCGTCAGTCCCGATCCATAAAATATCCGAAGTGGTTTCGCAAATACTTAAAACCCTGGTTGATATTGGATTATTGACGAAAAGCTCCGAAAGCGCACTTAGTTTTTCAAGCTTCCCCGAAGCAATACTCAAACTGTAAATATTTCCTTTTTCGGTTCCTGCCCAAAGCCTGTCAGGGTTTGATGAAGGCGCAAACGAAGTAATGATATCATCCCCGATCCTGACCTCACTGACCAATTTAGCGCTGATATCAACCAAAACTGCATTTCCGCCACGCTGGGTGATGAGCAGGTAAGGACGGTTTTGAATCAAAACTCCCAAAGAAGACGAAATGGCGGCATCGAGCGGCAAACGAATAATCTGGTTAAGATGATCGCCTGAAATTCCGAATAGCAGGTTGTTGGCAGTTATGCAATAAAATTCCGAGCCAATCGAATATAACCGCTTTATTTCCAGTGAAGTCTGATCCGATCCTTTGGCAAATGTTTTCTTAATAAATTGCCTGCTGATGCTGTCGAAAACAAAAATCCCTTTTCCGTAAACTGCTGCAATTGTTCCATATTGGTTGGAATGGCCGAGCGAAATATCGTTTTCATAATTTATCTGATCCGACTCATTTGTAAAGAACGAATAAAATCTGTTTTGCCGGTTATCGTACAAACCAATGCCTTTGTTTGTCAGCATCCAGAGTGGGCCTTTAGTGTTGGGATAAAGCTCCCTGACGACGTGATTGTGCAATGAAAATGGCTTGCTTCCGGGCATAAACGACACGATATTGCTGCCATCATATCTGTTCAAACCATTCCAGGTCCCAAACCACACATACCCTTCGGCATCCATGGCTATGGTATTAACAGCTCCATTTGATAATCCTTCCCGCCGTGAAATCGAATGCACATTCGTTTTGTATTCGGCACTTAACTGATGAAAAAACATCAAGCAACAAAACAGGAAAAATATCTTTTTATCCATTACCCAAATAACCCGAATTATTAGCCAGAAACTTGTCAAAGTTGGTCGCTTCCCGATCCTGATTCTGACTCAAAGTGAAACTGTTTTAAAATAAACCATTAAACGTGTAAAGATACAGAAAGACCCAATATCTGCCTTGTTTTGCGATAAAAGCTTTTTAGGGGAGCAAACAAATGTTCGCTTTAAACATGACTTCACAAAAGTAAAAGTGCTGAATTTCTTATCCATCTGTTTTAAAATGTGATTATTATGATAGTGTTTTAATCATCCGGAATGATTTCCGATTGTTTTGTAAAAGTGCTTTTCTCCTGAGGAACAAAAGTTTTTTAATGATTTTCGCTGCTCTGATAAAACATTCAATTTTACATTGGACATCCAAAACCTGATTGAAATTTTACTTCATTCATCTTCAATCCTTTTTGAAATTAGACTATCATGGCATTTTTAGACTTCAAAATCCGGGTTTTTGTAAACCGAATTTTCTTTGTATTCTTGCATTAAATTGAGTTTACTATTTTTACAGGCAACAGGCAAAATACTCCAGGTAAAATAATGAACAGAACAACAAAAATTATCACGGGAATCATCGTAGGGTTATTGGTAGCTTTTCTCATCTGGGAATTTTCGAATATTGTTTTTTACATCCTGATGTCGGTTGTGTTATCGCTCATGGGCAAGCCCCTGGTAAAAAAAATAAATTCTGTCAAAATCGGGCGTCTCAGGCTGCCGAATGGAATCAGTGCTTTTTTAACTTTGCTTATCATCATATTTCTGTTTGGCATATTTTTCAGCATTTTTGTCCCGCTTGTTGCCCGCCAGGCCTCGGTAATTTCAAATATTGACCTCGATTCGCTGAGCCAATCCATCCAGGAACCACTACTCAAATTAGAAAATTATCTTCATTATTACGGTATTCTCGGAAAAGATGAAACCATTAACCAGGTCCTCGAAATCCAGTTTAAATCTATCCTTAACCTCACTTCATTTTCGACTGTTCTGGGTTCGATGGTTGGTTTGACCGGTACAATTTTCATTGCCGTTTTTTCGATTTTATTCCTCACATTCTTCTTTTTAAAGGATGCATTTATCCTGGATGAACTGGTTGATAACCTCACACCCCTCCAATATCAAAATGAAGTGAATCACATTATTAAGCAATCCAAACGCTTGCTGGGAAGGTATTTTATCGGTTTAATCATCGAAATCACTGCAATGATAACTTTGCTTACCATTGGTTTAACCATTTTTGGCCTGGAAAACGCTGTGTTAATAGGTTTTTTTGGAGGTATGATGAACATCATCCCCTATCTCGGGCCGTTAATCGGGGCGATTATCGGTGTAATCCTTGCCATTTCGACCATTTTAAGTACCGGATATTATTCTCAGATTGTATCGGTTACCATTACGGTACTTGCTGTTTTTGCATTTGCAAAACTTATTGATGACTTCATCCTTCAGCCACTGATCTATTCGAACAGCGTGAAAGCCCATCCCGTCGAAATTTTCCTGGTGATACTCATCGCCGGAACAATGGCCGGAATAACCGGAATGATCTTAGCCATACCTACTTATACTGTACTTAGAATTGTTGCCAAAGAATTTCTAAGCCAATTTAGCGTTGTACAAAAACTCACCAAAAACATTTAAGTAATAAATTCATTTAAAAGGTTGACATCAGAAGAATTTATCCTTAAATTTGTTGAGCAACTTTTTTAGTAAAAACTATATAAAATTTAGTGCCATGAAAAATTCAACATCAGGTTTTCTCGTAGGATTGTTAGCAGGTGCTGCTGTAGGCGCCGCTTTAGGCATTTTGTTTGCCCCTGACAAAGGTTCGGTTACACGCAAGAAAATCCGCAACAAAGCTGACAAAATCAAGGATGATTTTGAAGAAAAATTTGAGGACGTAAAAAACTACGTCAACGATGCCATTGGTGAAATGAAAGCCAAAGTATCGAAAGCAAAAGAAAAAGAAGCTTAATTTGCGGATTTGAATTGTAAATTTTTTAAGATTGTCCCGTTTGTTAATTTGGTTTAAAACAGTTTTATCGGATAAGATTCGTTAAATAAATTCGATCAACAACACCAAATAGTAAGATTTTCGGGACAATCTTTTTATTAAAAAAAACATAAAAATATGGACACAGAAAAATTCCAGGAAAACCTGACAGAAACAGCCAAAAAAGCCAAAGAAATCGTCGATCTGAAATTAGAACTTTATACGCTTATCCTGATCGAAAGGGTTTCGAAAGCATTTACTAATTTTCTGGCACTGCTTATTTCGACCATCTTTATCATTTTTTTCCTGATATTTCTTTCATTTGTTTTTGTGGCCTGGTACGAATCGCATTTTGGAACCCGCGTTGAAGGATATTTAATAACTGCAGGGTTCTTCGTTATCCTTGCTGTTACTGTCTTTTTATTAAGAAACTATTTGTTTCTCAACCCGATGTTGCGGGGATTTACTGAAGCCGCTTTTGAAAAGGAAGAAAATTTAAATAGCCTGAAAAATGACAAAAACACCGATGAATAGTATAAAAAACCTCAACGATCTTCGTTACCGGAAGCTTTTGTTACGGACCGAAATCATGCTCAAAGAAGGTGAGATAAAACGGCAGGTTTTGGATATGAAAACAGAACTCGAATCTTCTGATTTCAGAGGGGCGATTTCACAGGCTATCCTCAGTAATCCGATGCTGGTTATCAACACCGCAAGAATAGCTTATAATCTTATAAAAAGCTGGAAACAAAGGAAAAAAAACAAACAGCTCCGCAGGAAAAACAAAGATTAGTTGCTGTGCTTTAACAACTCAAGAGCAAAGTATTACCATAATTATTCTCAAAATAGCTGGATTTTCTCAAGACTTTTAGCAAAAATACGATGACGAAACCAGAAATCACCAAAGACATTTACATCGAAGAGCTTGTGAATCATTATCCTTTTTCGGTAAGATTTCTTTCAGAAAAAGGGATTAAGTGCATTGCCTGTGGCGAACCTATCTGGGGAACACTTGAAGAAGCGATGCAGGAAAAAGGATTTTTGGCTAAGGAGATGGAAACCGTCATTTTTGAACTTAACCAACTGGCATCCAAAGAATAGGAAACTATGGTGCCAGTCTTTCAATTATCCATTCACCTGATAAAAATGAATAAACCAGCCTGTCGTGAAGCCTGTTTTCACGTCCCTGCCAAAATTCAATCCTGAGCGGTTTTAATTTGTATCCTCCCCAGGAATCTGGCCGTTGCAGCTCATCAGCCGTATATTTCGATTTTAGCATGTTGATTTTTTCCTCGAGATAATTCCGGTCAGGAATAACCTGACTTTGCGGTGAAGCAGCAGCACTGAAGCGGCTTTCGGCAGGACGCGATTTAAAATATTCATCCGATTCGGTATCGGGTAATTTCTCAACTGTACCTTCAATTCTGACCTGACGTTCCAATTCTTTCCAGAAAAAAGTAGCAGCCACCTGTGGGTTTTCTCCAATCTGACGGCCTTTCCGGCTTTGATAACCGGTATAAAAATCGAAGCCCTTCTCATCAACACCTTTTAAAAGAACAATACGTGCCGAAGGCTGCAAATCAACGCCCGTCGTAGCCAAAAACATGGCCGTAGGCTCATCAATTGCTGCCGAAACAGCATCCTGGAGCCAGATTTTGAATTGTTCAACCGGATTAGAATGGACAGATTCCACCTCCAGTTTCCCATTTAAATAATCCTTGCGAATAGCCTGAATTTTTGATTTTTCCATTTTT
>CAYOWJ010000083.1:0-5366 GCA_964407625.1 uncultured Lentimicrobiaceae bacterium | reverse complement strand
ATTGTCGAATTTTCAAATTGTCTAATTGTCACATTCTTCCACTTTTCCATTATTCCATCTTTCCAATCTTCCAATCTTCCAATCTTCCACTTTTCCATTCTTCCTTTTACGTCAGCAAATATCCTCCATCCACAGTAATAATTTCGCCGGTAATATTTTTTGATGCCTGCGTACAAAGAAATAAAACGACATTGGCCACATCGTCGGGTTCGGTTAATTTCTTTAAAGGTGTGCGTTCTTTAACGGTAAATGCAAGTTCGGGGGCAAATTTCCGAAGGGTTTCTGAATTCACAAGTCCCGGAGCTACAGCGTTGACGCGGATTCCATCATGCGCAACTTCAGCAGCAAGCGATCGGGTGTAAGCAATAACCCCACCTTTGGTTGCGTCGTAATGGGCAGTCATTCCAAAACCCGGATGCATCCCGTTGATACTTGCGATATTCACAATGACTCCCCCGTTAGCTTGTTTCTTCATCTGTTTTAAAACTTCCCGTGAACACAAAAAGAGGCCTTTAAGATTAATGTTAAACACTTCATCCCAATCTCCCGAGGTCAGTTCATCCTGCATCGACAGCCCGAAAACCCCGGCATTGTTCACCAAAACATCAATACTGCCAAAATGTTCAGTAACTTTTGCCATTGCTTCTATAACCCGGGTTTCATTGGTGAGGTCGGCTTGTATCAGCAAATGCCGGCAGCCGGTTTTTGAGAGTTCCCGTAATAATTCCGCTGCCTGAATCTCGGCTGAATTGTAGATAACAGTAAGGTTAGCACCGGCGGCAGCGAGTTTAAGGGAAATTCCGCGCCCGATATTTACGGCCCCGCCTGTAACAATGACTACCTTGTTTTTTAAAGAAAACAGTTTTAGGATATCTTCCATTTGCAAACGTTTATGGGTTGGTTAATTGACTAATGATTGATGAAAATTCGGGGTATTGCAGGATGAGTTCATCGCGTTCGCCGGCTTCATAATCCTCAAATTCATAGCCCGGCGACATGGTTGTTCCTACCAGCGCGAATTTACCCCCGGCCTTGAGTTTTGATCCTTGCCAAACATCGCCAGGCACAATGATTTGGGGAACTTGTCCTGCAAGCAGATTATTCCCAATTTCGATAATTTTTCCCGATCCGTCAGGAGAAAGTTGCAATTGTTCGATGGGATCTCCCAGATAAAAATGCCAGATTTCGTCTCCGGGAAGACGGTGTAAAGCCGAAAAACTATCCGCAGTCATCAGATAATAAATGCACGAATAAATTGACTTCCTGGTTCTGATACCACCATTATATGGCGCTTTTTCGATAATAGTATCACTTCGGTAAGTTTCCCTGTAAAATCCACCTTCCTCTTCTAAAGGTATCAGGTTTAGGTGTTTAATAATGTCTTCAATGTTCATTTTAATGGATTTTTTGGTGCATGATAATTTCAAGTAAATTTGACCGAAAATAGTAAAATTCCTTCACTTCAAATTTGAAACCGAAAATGAAGCCAATAAAACTTGCTAACAAGCGCGAAAGATGGGGACTTACAGGCTGGGGCTGGCTGGTGGTTCTCATACTTTTAACCGTATGGATCTGGCTTACTGCACGAAACATTGTACCATTTCTTTCGAAGGAAGAAACTATTGCTGCCCGGGTAATGGTTTTGGAGGGTTATGTTCCTGATTACACTTACGACGAAATCATGAGAATTTTTAATGAAGAACATTACGAACTTTTGATTGCTACCGGCACTTCCTACGACCAGGGATTTTACATTTCTGGAATTTCTTCCGCTGCCGAACTGATTGGAAACTCTTTAAAAAATTTAGGCTTTGATACCACCAGAATGGCCATCGTGCCTGCAACATCAGATATTTACCGCGACAGAACTTACCATACGGCCACCGCAGTAAAAACTTATCTCCGGAAATACCACCCTGATGTAAAATCTATAAACCTGGTTTCGGTGGGTGTACATTCCCGACGGAGTCTTTGTTTGTACAAATTGGCCATTGGTTCCGAAATTGAAGTGGGTAATATCGTAATCACTGATAGAAAATTTAACGCAAAAGCCTGGTACAAAACAAGCTTTGGTTTTCGGGTTGTGCTATTCGAAACAATTGGCTACCTTTATATTCAGTGGTTTTTTGCTCCTGAAAGGCAAAAATAACTACTGCGATGAAGGTAATTCCGGAGTTCAGGCACGAGTGATAAAATTTTTCCGAAACCTTACATTAAAAATCCCTTCACGATAACTCCAGTCTTTTAAGCAAAGAATTATTATTTTTGCCAGCTTTCGCTAATTTTACGTTTTAGATGCGATAAATTAGTTTGTAGGCTGTAATAAATAATTTCAAACATCAAAAATATGGATGGTGCGACTTACTGTTAGTGTGATAATGGTTGTGCAGAATGGTGAAAAATACCTTAAGAGCGCCATCGAAAGTGTTATGAATCAAAGCCATCAACCAGATGAAATTATTGTGGTTGATGGTATTTCGACTGACCGGACCGCCGTAATTTCACGATCATACGCAAAGATTATTTACCTAAAACAGTCAGGAACCGGCCTGGCAAACGCAAGAAATACCGGAATTGATTATGCCAGGGGTGATCTTATTGCTTTTTTGGATTATGATGATTTGTGGACAAAGGATAATTTAAAGATTCAAATCATGGAATTTGAAAATAATCCTAAAAGTCAATACAGTTATGGCAACCTGAAATTCTTTTTGGAACCTGGAAATGAAGCCCGTTATGGATATACTTCCTCCTCTTTCACTGAGCCTAAGTTTGGCCTTACACCGGGAACACTGGTGGCAAGAAAATCATTATTTCAAACCATTGGCGGTTTTAAAACTGAATACAAAATCGGATGTGATTTTGAATGGTTTACCAGGGCAAAAGACCTGAAAATTCCATTTAGTTTTATTCCTGAAATCCTTTTGCTTAAAAGGGTTCATCAATCAAATCTTTCTAATGATGTGGCAACAAACAGAAACGAAATTCTGAAGATTGTTAAGCAATCCCTTAATTCTAAGCGGCAGAAATAAACCAATGTGGATTTCGAAAATTTGAATTAAGACGTTAATCAATGGTCAAAATACTTCATATTATTGATAAAATTACAGGATCAGGGCCAACACGTTCGATAATTACATCCGTAAAGATTGCTGCTAAACTTGGTTTAAAGCAGCAACATCGGATCATTGCTTTAAATATACAGGCCTATCCCATCTCGCTTTTTCTCGCCAAACAAGCAGGGATCACAATAATCAGAGAACCATCATCACAGACACGGATGGAAGAAATTGAAAACGCGGATATTGTTCATTTTCATTTCTGGAACAACCCTGATATTTATGAATTTCTAAGACCCGACAAGCCTGCGATGCGTTTTTTAACTCATATTCGTATTCATGGGGCTACAGCTCCTCAGGTTATTACCCGGGAATTATTGGATTATTCTGATTTTATTTTAGCCACAAGCTGCTCAACCCTTGATTTACCGGTTTTTAAAAATGTGAACAGCAATTGTACCGATGTGGTTTATGGAATTGCTGATTGGGATAGATTGAAAAATGTTGTGAAAAAGCAACACGAGGGGTTCAATGTAGGATACATCGGAACGGTGAATTTCGCAAAGTTGCATCCCAAATTTATCCAGATGAGTGCATCTGTCGAAATCCCGGATGTAAAATTTTTGGTGTATGGAGGGGGTATCGAAAAGGAGCTCCATAAGCAGGCTGTTGAAATGAATGCCGCAGGAAAATTCGGGTTTGGCGGATATGTTGAGAATATTAAACCGATTTTAGAAAATCTGGATGTTTTTGGTTATCCATTGTGTGAAGGAACTTACGCAACTTCCGAAAAAAGTTTGCAGGAAGCTATGTATGCCGGGATTCCGCCCGTGGTTTTTCCTTACGGTGGGGTTAAGCATTTGGTTCAAAACAACGAAACCGGTCTGATTGTAAATAGTGAAGTTGAATATAAAGAGGCCATCGAATTTCTTTTTAAAAATCCTAACGAACGGTTGAGATTAGGAGAAAATGCAAGGAAATATGCAATCAGCCACTTCGACGGTGAACACTGGGTGAGAAAGCAGCAGGATGTTTATGAACAAATGATCAAACTTCCAAAATCCAATCGTTCCTGGAATTTTCCCGCTGATAGCTCAGAAAAGGAATCTGCTGCTGAGTTATTTATTCAATCTTTGGGAATGTCGGCACCTTATTTTCAAATCAGTTATTCAAGTAGTACCCTTGATGAGGTTTTGGCTGCCGATTCCATAATTGCCGACGCTGCTCCTGTATTGGCTGGTGGCGAAGGAGGGATTTTTCAATATCGAAACCATTATTCTGAAGACCCGCATTTAAGGGTTTGGTCAGGTTTGGTATTACAAAAAAACGGAAATCATTACTCCGCAATGAAGGAATTTTCGACAGCAATCGAATCAGGCTATATCCGCCCGAATGTTTTTTGGCATTTGCATAAATCTGCTATGGTTGTTGGAGATGATGAAACCGCTCTTTCAGCTCTGATAAAGGTAAATGAATTGGCTCCGGATTTCGAAGCATCTAAAACAGCGTTAAAAAGTGGCGCATTATCCGGTTCTGAAAACCCATTGATAAGTGTAATTATGGTGGTTTACAACCGCGAAAAATATATCCGTGAAGCGCTTGAAAGTATTTTGGCGGATCAGTATTCTCCAAAAGAAATCATTGTTGTTGACGATGGTTCTTCAGATAATACTGTTAAAATAGTTGCGGATTTTCCTGATGTAATTCTCCTCTGCCAGGAAAACTGTGGTGTGTCTGTTGCCCGAAATGTTGGAATTAGAGCTTCGAAGGGTGCGTATATCACTTTTCTCGACAGTGATGATATCTGGATGCCCGGGAGAATTGAGGCTGGACTTGACTTTTTCAACCGGCAACCTGAAATCAGTTTTATTTTTGGCCAGGAGGTTATGTTTCTGGAGGAAGGAGTACAAAAACCAGCTTTGATCCTTCAGGAGTGGATTGAAAAACCAAGGGACGCCAGCAACAACGGGTCAATTATGGCGAAAAGGTTATGTTATGAAAAAATCGGCCTTTTTAACCCGGAGTATAAAAAAGATGAGGATACAGAATGGAACATCCGGGCATTACAAGGAATGTTGAAAATGATAAGGATTCCATTTGTTTTCCATCGTCGCAGGATACATGATTCGAATATTTCGTTGGTGCAGGGTGACATCAGAAACAAGAGCCTTCTGAAAATAATACATGAATCGATAAAGCGTAAAAAAGAGGAATAATCTGTTTCTAATAGAACCGCCTTTATCGGAATCATTTATGCAAAATCATTTCAAAATAACTCCAGTCACTGAACACCTTTTTATTAGCAAC
>CAYOWJ010000082.1:12117-13417 GCA_964407625.1 uncultured Lentimicrobiaceae bacterium | reverse complement strand
ATTTGTCAGGATTTTTATGATCAACTTCGAAAAATTTACGCTCAGCAACGGACTTCGTGTTATCGTTCATCACGACGAATCAACGCCAATTGTTGCCATCAACGTGCTTTACAATGTGGGTGCCAGGGATGAAGACCCTTCTAAAACTGGCTTTGCACATCTCTTTGAGCACCTCATGTTTGGCGGTTCGGTGAACATCCCAAAATATGATGAACCGCTCGAAAAAGCCGGAGGCGAAAACAACGCTTTCACCAACAACGATATCACCAATTATTACCTTACGCTACCTGTACAAAACATCGAAACCGGCTTCTGGCTTGAATCGGACAGGATGTTTCAACTTGCTTTTTCCGAAAAAAGCCTCGATGTGCAGCGCAACGTGGTCACCGAAGAGTTCCGGCAAACGCACCTGAATCAGCCTTACGGCGATGTTTGGTTGCTGCTGCGGCCGCTGGCTTACAAAGTTCATCCTTATCAGTGGTCAACAATTGGCAAGGAAATTTCGCACATCCAGAACGCTGTGATGGACGATGTGAAGGCTTTTTACAAGAAATTTTACAACCCAAACAATGCTATCCTGGTTGTTGCCGGAAATGTTGAAACTGCTGAAATTAAAGTTTTGGCCGAAAAATGGTTTGGCCCCATCCAAAATGACGGCGAAAACCTGCGGAATATTCCGGAAGAACCACCCCAAACCGAAGCGAGGCTGCTGGTCACCGAAAACAACGTTCCTTTGGATGCCATTTACAAAGCCTGGCACATGTGTGGCCGCATGGACGCAGCCTATCATCCGACCGATTTGCTTTCAGATATTCTGAGCAACGGAAATTCGTCGCGCTTGTACAACGAACTTGTAAAAAACAAAAAACTCTTCAGCGACCTGAATGCCTATATTTTGGGCAGCAGCGACGAAGGGTTATTTGTGGTTTCGGGAAAGCTTGTAAAAGGTGTAAAACTTGAGGATGCCGATGCCGCCATCATTGAAGAGCTGGATAAAATGAAAACCGGTGAAATTGATGAGCGCGAACTTCAAAAAGTAAAAAATAAGATCGAGGCCAATCTTGAATTTTCGGAGATGAACGTGCTCGATAAAGCCATGAATCTCGCTTTTGCCGAATTGATGGGCAATGCCGCCGATGTTAACGAAGAAGGTGCAAAATACCAGGCCGTAACCGCAGAACAAATCCGTGAAACAGCCAGGCAAATTTTACGCCCCGAAAATTGCTCAACTTTTTATTACAAATCGCAAAGCTTATAATTTGAAAATTCGACAATTTGAAAATTTGAAAATGGAAGAATG
>CAYOWJ010000082.1:10662-12017 GCA_964407625.1 uncultured Lentimicrobiaceae bacterium | reverse complement strand
TTCCACCATTCCACCATTCCATCAAAAATTGTACTTTAAAAACTAACAAATGACGACACAGGATTTTAGAAAAACACATCCGCAATCAAAGGCCATCGAAACTGTGAGCCTGGTGGAACCCGAAAAATACATGCTGGATAACGGCGTACCGGTTTACCTCATCAATGCCGGCACCCAGGAGATAGTGAAAATTGACCTGATCTTTGATGCCGGTTCGCGGCTTCAGGATCAATCACTGCAAGCGCAGTTCACGAGTAAATGTCTCATCGAAGGAACCGAAAGTTTCGACTCAAAAACACTTGCCGAAATTGTTGATTTTTACGGGGCTTACCTGAAACCTTCGGTCACACGCGACGATGCCGAAATTTCGCTGTACAGCCTGAACAAACATCTCGAAAAACTTATGCCTGTATTTGCTGAGGTGGCACTGCAGCCAACTTTTCCTGAGCATGAAGTCCAGACCATGGTGCAGAAACTCAGGCAGGAATACCTTGTGAATATGGAAAAAGGGAGTTTTATAGCACAACAACAATTTTCGGGATTGGTTTTCGGTGAGCAGCACCCTTACGGGAAAACGATGGTTGTGAGTGATTACGAAAACATCAATTCATCAGTTTTAAAAAGGTTTTACGGGAAATTTTACAAAACATCGGCTTTCAAAATCATTGTTTCGGGCAAAGTAAATAATGGCCTGATTAAGATGTTGAATCAGTATTTTGGACAACATCAGGTTTTATCAACCGAACATTTGCCGCAAGGTCTGATTATCTCGCCAACTGCAATTCCGGAGCATTTTATCGAAAAAGATAATGCGCTTCAATCGGCTGTAAGAATCGGGAATGCAACCATCAATAAAAAACACAGCGATTTTATTCCATTGACCATCGTTAATACTATTTTTGGCGGTTATTTTGGGTCAAGACTTATGACCAACATTCGCGAGGATAAAGGCTACACCTACGGAATTGGCTCCGGCCTTGCCTCTTTTCAACATGCCGGAATGTTTTTTATCGGTTCAGAAGTAGGAAACGACGTTACCGAAAAAGCCATCGAACAGATTTTTATCGAAATCGAAAAACTTAAGTCCGAACCTGTAAAGGCCGAAGAACTTTCGCTGGTAAAGAACTATTTGCTGGGCACCTTCCTTCGCAGTGCTGACGGGCCTTTCGCCCTGGCCGACCTTTTTAAGGCTACCCTCGATTACGGCATGGACATGCGTTATTACGATACTTTTTTACACACCGTTAAAAACATCACCATAAAAGATATTCAGGAAATTGCCGTTAAATACCTGCAGACTGATCAGATGATCACTCTGGTGGTTGGAAATCCGGTAAATAAAGAGTAAGATGATT
>CAYOWJ010000082.1:3824-10562 GCA_964407625.1 uncultured Lentimicrobiaceae bacterium | reverse complement strand
ATGCCCAAAGTTACTATTATCAAATCAGGGTGTGCGATAGTTGTGGTGTTGACAGGCTGGCTTCGGAAAATATCGCCAGAACGATACATTTGTCAGGTATTCCGGGTATTACCGGAAATGCTAACGATCTTAGCTGGAATCATTACGAAGGCTGGGATTTTGGAAATTCTGGCATTGATTTTTACAAGATATTCCGAAAAGTTAACGGCACCGACAATGGAATTGATGATCCCTTGTTTCCATCAGAAACAAGCTATTTAGATGAAGTTTCAGCTTTTTCAACTTCGGAAGGTGTTTTTAATTATTACATCGTTGCCTACGAAAAAGATGGTGATAATGGATTTGAAACGTTTAAAGACTTCAGTATTTCCAACGAAATCGAGATAAAACAGGAAACCCGCGCTATTCTGCCCAACGCATTTACGCCCGGGCGCCCTCCGAATGAAATATTTAAACCTATCCTTGCCTTCATTGACGTTGACGGTTACAGCCTTGCCATTTTTAACAAATGGGGCCAATTGATTTTCATAACCGAAGATCCATCCGGTGATGGTTGGGATGGCAAGTTTAAAGGTGAATTTGTTCCCACCGACAGCTATGTTTACCAGCTAAAATACCGCACACCCCAGGGCCAGAATCTCGAAAAGATGGGCACTGTAACAGTAATCAGATAAGTCTGAATCTTCAGACGGGTGAAAACTGTTGTTTTGGATTTGAACAAAATTCCACAAAATCAGGTTAAACACCATCAATCATCCTCAATTTTTGTACATTTGCCGAAAAATAAAAAAACCGTTATAAATGGCTATAAATCAGGATAAATTCACCGAAGAAGGGCTAACCTACGACGATGTGTTACTGCTGCCTGCGTACAGCGAAGTGTTGCCCCGCGAAGTCGAACTCAACACGTTTTTTACTGCCGGCATCCGGATGAATATCCCGATCGTTTCGGCAGCCATGGACACGGTTACCGAGCACAAACTGGCAATTGCCATGGCCCAGGACGGTGGCATTGGTGTTCTTCATAAAAACATGAGCATCGAAAAACAGGCCAACGAAGTTAAAAAAGTAAAGCGCGCCGAAAACGGGATGATTCTCGATCCCATCACACTCGACAAGAGTGCTAAAGTCCGCGACGCACTCAGTATTATGAAAGAATACGGCATTGGCGGTATTCCGGTGGTTGACCGGGGAAATCGTTTGGTTGGAATTCTTACCAACCGCGACCTTCGCTTCGAGCGAAACATGGAACGCCCGGTAGCTGAAATCATGACCCATGAAAACCTGATCACCACAACGGAATTTACAGATTTTGAAAAAGCTGCCGAGACGCTTCAGCAATACAAAATCGAAAAGCTTCCTGTTGTCGACAAAGATTACAAGCTCGTCGGGCTGATTACTTACAAGGATATTATCAAAATAAAGGCAAGGCCAAATGCCTGCAAAGACGAAAGAGGCCGCCTCAGGGTTGCCGCTGCTGTTGGTGTTTCGGGCGATGTTTTCGAACGTGCTTCTGCCTTGGTCGCCAACCAGGTTGATGCAATCGTGATCGATACTGCCCACGGTCATTCCATTGGCGTAATCGAAACTACGAAGCGGATTAAAAAAATGTTTCCCGATCTTCAACTGGTCGTTGGAAATATCGGAACCGGCGAAGCTGCCAAAGCCCTTGTCAGGGCTGGTGCAGACGCAGTTAAAGTGGGAATAGGACCGGGGTCGATTTGTACCACCCGCATCATTGCCGGCATCGGAATTCCCCAACTCACCGCGGTTTACAATGTGGCGCGTGCCATCAGCGACACCAATATCCCGATCATTGCCGACGGAGGAATCCGTTATACCGGCGATATTGCGAAAGCCATCGCGGCAGGCGCTCACTCAATCATGGCCGGTTCGCTGTTTGCCGGTGTAGAAGAATCTCCGGGTGATACCATCATTTTTGAAGGAAGAAAATACAAAACTTACCGTGGCATGGGCTCGATTGATGCCATGGAGCAGGGTTCGAAAGACCGGTATTTCCAGGATATGGAAGAAGATGTAAAAAAGCTGGTTCCCGAAGGTATCGTCGGTCGTGTTCCTTACAAAGGAACGCTTTCCGAAGTCATTCATCAGATGGTTGGTGGGCTTAGGGCCGGAATGGGATACACAGGATCACAAAATATCAGCGAACTTCAAAAAGCCAGATTTATTAAAATTACTGCTGCCGGTGTAACCGAATCCCATCCGCACGATATCACCATCACGCATGAGGCACCCAATTACAGCAAGCATTAATATCCTGATGTTTATAGTTAAAATAAAATAAAATTCTCAATTTTTCGTAAAACAATACGTTGTTCATGTTTTTTAAATTCATCTGAAAACTAATTTTTCACAGTAATGACACAAATTTTTTCTCTCAAAAAAAATCATTTTTCCATTTTGAAAGCCAGATTATTGCTGACTATTACAGCATTAATTCTGTTAACACCTGTTTTTACAGTAAAAGCGCAAAATGAAACCGACCCGGTTCTGCTCAATATTGCCGGTGAAAACATTTCTAAAACCGAGTTTCTATCGGTTTACCAGAAAAACAATGTTAACGGTGAAGTTCTGGATAAGAAATCCCTGGAGGAGTATCTCGACCTTTTTATCAATTTTAAGCTCAAGGTCAGAGAAGCCACAGATATGGGCCTGGATACGGCTGCTTCGTTTGTTAACGAACTAAAAGGTTACCGCGACCAGTTGGCAAAACCTTATTTTGTTGATGAAGAAGTAAACAAAGAATTGCTTCAGCAAGCCTACGACCGCAAAAATATCGACATCAGGGTAAGTCATATTCTTATCCGTGTCGAGAAATTTTCGACATCTGCAGATACCCTTGCTGCATTAAAGAAGACTCAGGAAATCCGCGCCAGGATTATGAAAGGCGAAAACTTTAACGATGTTGCAGCCGAGGTTTCCGAAGATCCTTCGGCACGCGATATGCCGTCACGTGGATTTCAACCCGCCCGAAAAGGAAATCGTGGAGATATTGGATATTTTTCGGTTTTCGACATGGTTTATCCATTCGAAGAAGCTGCTTTTAACCAGGAAGTTGGGGAAGTTTCACAACCAATCCGGACAGATTTTGGCTATCATTTGATTTTGGTTACAAGTAAACGCCCGGCTTTAGGCAAGGTTCAGGTTGCACATTTATTTCTGCAGATGCCTGCTAATTCAACCAAAGAGGATTCCGCAAGAATCGAAATGAAGACTGATTCACTTTATCAGGCACTGGTTAATGGTGCCGATTGGGATGATCTGGTTTCAAGGTTTTCTGACGATAAAAGCTCAGCAATGAATAAAGGTGTGCTTCCATGGTTTGGCTCTAACCGGATGGTTCCTGAATTTATCGACGGCATTGCCGAATTAAAGAACATCAATGATATTTCAAAACCTGTACTTACCTCTTATGGCTGGCACATCATCAAATTGGTCGACCGTAAACCTATCGGGACTTTTGACGAAGAAAAAGCCGATCTCAAACAGAGTTTAGCCAAAGATACCCGCTCCAACAAAAGCAAGGAATCGATCATTATCCGCATCAAAAAAGAAAATAATTTTGTCGAATATCCAAAAGCCAAACAGGCATTTTACAGCCTGATGGACAGCAGCATTTACAATCGTAAATGGGAACAAAGCAAGGCTGAAGGCCTCAACGACAAAATATTTAAACTTGGTGACGAAAAGTATGACCAGCAACAGTTTGCCGAGTTTATCTTCAAGCACCAAACCATCAGCACCAAAGAAACCTACGAGGCCTTTATCGACGAAAGTTTCAATAAATTTGTCGAAGAAAAAGCCATTGCTTACGAAGATGCCCGCCTTGAGCAAAAATATCCTGAGTTTAAATCGCTGGTTAACGAATACCGCGATGGAATTCTCCTGTTTGAACTTACCGACCAGAAGGTATGGAGCAAAGCCATCAAAGATACCACTGGTTTAAAAGAATTTTACGAATTGCACAAAGCCGAATATATGTGGGGTGATCGCGTAAACGCTACTTTGATAACTTCCACAACCCAGGATGGCGCCGATAAAGCGATGAAACTGGCTAAAGCAGGTAAAGATGGTGACCAGATCCGTGAAGAACTTGCCGCTGATACGCTGGTTCAGATTACCGTTGTTAGTAAAAAGTTCCCTAAAAACGATAACGACATCATTGATGAAATTAGCTGGAAAAAGGGCGTTTCGAAAATTGTTCCTACCAAAGACGGGAAATTTGGATTTGCAATTATCCACGAATTGGTTGGCCCGGAGCCAAAAACTTTAAGTGATGCCCGCGGGCTGATTACTGCAGATTATCAGAATTTCCTTGAACAGGAATGGATAAAAGAATTGAAGAAAAAATATACTGTCACGGTAAATCAGGACGTTTTATCGCAGATTAAATAGTCAGGCTTTGATTTGAAGAGAACAACATTTTCATTTTTAATTCTCATATTTATCATAGGCTCTTGCGGTAAACCTGGTTATAACCGATCCGAACAGGTACTTGCAAGAGTCTATGATTCTTATTTGTATGTTACCGATTTAGGAAGTTTGATACCGGAAGGCACTAGTGCTGCCGACAGTGTTTTATTTGTGAGGAGTTATGTTGATAATTGGATTAAAGGCCAGTTGCTGCTGTATCAGGCCGAAAAAAATCTGACAAACGAGCAAAAAAACTTCGAGCATCAGTTGAAGGATTATCGAAACTCGCTCATCGTTTACAAGTATGAAACTGAACTTATCAATCAAAACCTCGATACGGTGGTTGAAAACCGGGAAATCGAGGAGTATTACTACAACAACCAGAAAAATTTCCAGTTAAAGGACAATATTGTTCAGGCCATTTATGTAAAAATCAAGTCGGATTCACCTAAAATCCGGAAGTTTCTTCAGTATACAAAATCTGATAAACAGAGCGATCGCGATTCACTGGAACGTAATTGCATGCGCTATGCCGAGGATTTTCAGATTATAGATAATGAATGGATAACTTTTGATGACTTTTTGGATAGATTGCCTCTTGAGGTTTATAACCAGGAATCTTTTCTCCGAAACAACAGTTTTATTCAGGTATCCGAAGATGATTACACCTATCTGGCAAATATCCTCGATTACAGGTTAAGCGAGAGCTTATCGCCGCTTTCGCAGGAATACAATAACATTAAGTCGATCATTCTTAATTTGCGTAAAAGGGCATTGATAAAGCAAATGCACCAGAAAATTTACGATGAAGCCTTGAAAAAAGAAGAATTTGAATATTTTTAATCTGAACATTTTTACATGAAGAAACTGATCATATTATTCGGTGTGCTTATTATTAGCTTCGTTAATGTTGAAGCCCAACCCACGGGAGGCACCATGATTGACGAAGTGGTTGCTGTTGTCGGCAAGAATTACATCCTTCTTTCCGACGTCGAGAATTCATATCTTCAGATGCGCCTGCAGGGAGGTATCACCGGAAGCGAATCAACAACAAAATGTCAGATTATCGAAAACCTCCTGTTCGAAAAACTCATGCTGCACCAGGCCGAACTCGACAGTATTGAGGTTACGCCCGATCAGGTTGATTCCGAACTCGACCGCAGGATGCGCTATTTCATTAACCAGTTTGGCACGCAGGAAAAACTCGAAAAATTTTACGATAAATCAGTTGTTGAGTTTAAGTCAGAACTGCGCGATGTTATTTTGCAGCAGATGAAGATAGAAAAAGTTCAGGGAAATATCACCGAAAAAACCAAAGTTACTCCTTCCGAAGTAAAAACGTTTTTCAAAAGTGTTCCTTTGGACAGTATTCCTTTGGTAGGATCGGTTGTTGAGGTTTCGCAAATTGTTAAAAAACCTCCCATTAGCCCTGCCGAAAAATTTGAAGTCAAAGAAAAGTTGAAAAAGCTGCGCGACAGGGTTGTTAATGGCGAAAGTTTTGAAGCCATGGCCAGGTTGTATTCCGAAGATCCCGGTTCAGCAAAGCTTGGAGGCGATCTTGGATTGCATGGCCGCGGGGAATTATATGCCGAATTTGAAGCTGTTGCTTTTAAATTAAAGCCGGGCGAAATATCAGATATCGTCGAAACCGAGGCAGGCTATCACATCATTCAGTCCATCGAGCGAAGAGGTGATTTTGTAAGGGTGCGGCATATTTTGCTACGACCCAAAGTTTCGCCTGTGGCGCTTGCCGAAGCCAAAGTTTTCCTCGACAGCGTTGCGATGCTTATCCGCGTCGACTCGATTTCGTTTGAAGATGCAGTTAAGAAATTTTCGACCGACCCTTCAAAAAATAACAATGGCCTTCTCATAAATCCTTACACCGGAAGTGGCGATTGGCCCGTTGACCAGCTTGACCCAAAGGTATTTTTTGTGGTTGATAAAATTGCTGTGGGCGAAATTTCGCAAACGGTTGTGATGGAAGATGAGAAAGGCGAACAAGCTTACAGGATTTTGAAGTTGAATAAACGAACACAACCCCATCGCGCCAATCTTAGCGAAGATTACGATCAGATTCAAAACTGGGCATTGCAGATGAAAAAACAGGAAGCCATCAAAAAGTGGATAGCCACCAACTCTAAAAACACCTACATTAAAATCAGTGATAATTACAAGGATTGTGAGTATCAGCAGAAATGGAATTAGCACATTTAGGCGTGAGGCATCAGGCAAAAGGCGTAAGTCAGGACGAAGGGGGCAGATGATTGTATTTTGATGCCGTTATTTGGGATTTTAGTTTTGTTG
>CAYOWJ010000082.1:0-3724 GCA_964407625.1 uncultured Lentimicrobiaceae bacterium | reverse complement strand
GTTGTTTGTTGTTCGTTGTTTGTTGTTCGTTGTTCTTTCGCTTTGCGCTCCGCGCCAGGCAATTTGAATTTTGAATTTTGTTATTTAAATAAAGTTATGCAATACAAATCAGATGTTGAAGCCATTGATGAATTTGGCAAAAAGATAAAAATCCTTCAGAATGAAATAGCCAAAGTAATTGTTGGCCAGGATGAAGTTGTTAAAAATGTAATTATTTCCATTTTCAGTAAAGGACATGTTTTGCTGGTGGGTGTTCCCGGCCTTGCCAAAACACTGCTGGTAAATACCATTTCAAGGGTGCTGGGCCTCGAATACAGCCGCATCCAGTTTACCCCCGACCTGATGCCTTCGGATATTGTCGGAACGGAGATACTCGATCAGACCCGGAATTTTAAATTTATCCGCGGGCCGATTTTTGCAAATATCATCTTAGCCGATGAAATTAACCGTACTCCGCCCAAAACCCAGTCGGCACTGCTCGAAGCCATGCAGGAAAAAGCTATCACCGTTGCCGGGCAAAACTATAAACTCACCGAGCCTTTCTTTGTGCTTGCAACACAAAATCCTATCGAACAGGAAGGAACTTATCCGCTGCCCGAAGCCCAGCTCGACAGGTTTATGTTCAACATCTGGCTCGATTATCCTTCTTTTAAAGAAGAAATCGACGTGGTAAAAAATACCACGAGTACTTACGAGGCAAAGCCGCAGGTTGTTATCAGCGCCGAAGAAATCCTGTATTTCCAGAACCTGATCAGGAAAATCCCTGTGCCCGAAAACGTGTACGAATACGCTGTAAAATTAGCGGTCAAAACCCGTCCAAACCGCCCCGAGTCGCATCAGTGGGCCAACGAGTACCTCACCTGGGGAGCCGGGCCACGTGCTTCACAATACCTCATCATCGGGGCAAAATGTCATGCTGCCATCAACGGAAAATATTCACCGGATATCGAAGATGTAAAAAGTGTTGCTGTTTCCATCCTTCGCCACCGCATCGTACGAAACTACAAGGCTGAGGCCGGTGGAATTTCCATCGAAAAAATCATAGCCGAATTTTTGAAATAAAAATTATGAGAAAAAAAATTCTGATCCTGGCCGGTGCAGTAATTTTGCTCGTCATCATTCTGTGGCAGTTTACCGGCTCATCAGGAACCGCACAGAAAATGATCAAAGTCCCGGTTAAAAGCGGCCAGTTCAAAATTGTGGTCACAACAACCGGCGAGCTGGAAGCCAAAAGCTCCGAAGACATCCGTGGCCCTGAAAACCTCCGGCCACTTGGAATTTATAACGATATCAAAATTAATAAGCTGATTGCCGAAGGTTCCATCGTCGATTCAGGGGATTTTGTAGCTTCTCTCGATAAAACTGAAGTCGAAAGCCGTTTGAAGGATCTCGAAAGTGAACTCGACAAACTCACTTCGCAATACACCAAAACCACCCTCGACACCACATTAAATCTTCGTCGTAAAAGGGACGAACTGGTCAACCTGAAATTTGGGATGGAAGAAATGCAGATTACGGTTGATCAATCCGAATTTGAACCACCTGCCACCCAGCGTCAGGCAAAAATAAACCTCGAAAAGGCCGGAAGAGCCTACAGCCAGGCCGTCGAAAATTATGAACTTGAGGTGCAAAAGGCTGCTGCCGAAATGCAGGAAGTTGCCGCTACCCTCGATCAGGCCGAGCGTAAAAAGGAAAGAATGCTCTCGGTTTTGCAAAAATTTACGGTGTTTGCCCCAAAAAAGGGAATGGTGATTTATCAGCGAAACTGGAACGGTAGTAAACGACAGACGGGATCAACCATTTCGACCTGGGACCCGGTGGTTGCCACGCTTCCCGACCTCAGTCAGATGATCGTTAAAACATACGTCAACGAAATTGATATCAGCAAAGTTAAAAAAGGACAGGTCGTCGAAATTGGCGTGGATGCTTTTCCCGAAAGAAATTATGCTGGTGAAGTTACCGAAGTTGCCAACATCGGCGAGCAGAAACAAGGGTCAAATGCTAAGGTTTTTGAGGTCATTATCAACGTAATCGGCAACGACACCATCCTACGTCCGGCCATGACGACTAAAAATGCCGTGGTTACGGCCATCATCGATTCGAGTGTTTATATCCCGCTCGAAGCCTTGCATAATGCCGATTCTACCTCCTTTGTCTATCTGGATTCCGGAAGGTCGGTAATTAAACAGGAAGTTTTAACCGGCGAAAGCAACGAAAACGAGATTACCATTATAAAAGGCCTCAAGCCCGACGATTTTGTGTATCTCACGATTCCAGAGAATGAAAAGGACATGAAAATTTCGGGAATCGATGATTAAGTTCCATCCGTTCAAAAGATATGGCCATAACCTGAATTCGGCTTTCGACGCTGTTTTCATTAATAAATTCAGGTCTATCCTCACCGCGCTTGGAATCATCTTTGGCGTGGCAGCCGTAATTTCGATGATGGCCATCGGAAACGGCGCCCAGCAGGAAATCCTGGAGCAAATGAAGATGGTTGGCGTAAATAATATTGTAATCACACCAAAAGCCGAACTTCAGCAAGGTTCATCGCAAAGCAGCACCGACAGCGAAAGTGAGCAGGGGCAGGAAGGCCAGAAAGACTACTCGCCCGGCCTCACGATGATGGATGTTGAAAGCATTAAAGCCATTATTCCCGAAATAGAGCGCATCAGTCCTGAGGCTGTTTATACCACATTTGTCATAAAAGACGGCGAACGGAGGCAGGCGCAGTTTACCGGGGTTACCCCTGACTTTTTCAGCGTTTTCAGCCTTGAGCTCGAAGAAGGCAAAATGTTCAACTTACAGCAGGTCACCAATGGCAGCCCGGTTTGCATTATCGGCCCTGACATCAAAGCAAAGTTCTTTAAAAAAGAAAATCCTATCGGGAAAAAAATAAAATGCGGAGGCATCTGGCTCACCGTGGTGGGCGTTTTAAAAAGCAGACTGATTTCCGAAAAAGCCTCTCAAAATCTCGGCGTCAGCGAATTTAACAATACCGTTTTTGCACCCATCAGCACCATGCTGCTCAGATACATGGACCGCTCACAATCTTCGGGTAACGAAGGTGACGAAAATTTCATGTTTTTTGGTGATTTTGCGATTTCTTCATCTTCAGGCCAGGGTGGAGCACAAACAAACCAGCTCGACAAAATTATTGTCCAGATGAAAAGCAGCGACAAACTCAGCGAAACCGCCGAAATTATAAACCGGATGCTGGTGCGCCGTCATAACGGAAAAAGTGATTTCGAAATCAAAGTACCCGAATTGCTGCTCAAGCAGGAACAACGCACCAAAGACATTTTTAACATCGTACTTGGCGCCATTGCCAGCATTTCGCTCATCGTTGGCGGCATCGGCATCATGAATATTATGCTGGCCTCGGTGATGGAGCGCATCCGCGAAATCGGCGTCCGCATGGCCATCGGTGCCCGCAAAAACGACATCATTTTTCAGTTTGTATCCGAAGCTACCATCATCAGCATTACCGGCGGTTTTATCGGCATCATTCTCGGCGTAATCCTTGCCAGAGTTATCATGCAGGCCACCGGAATTCTGACCATTATTTCGGGCATGTCGATCTTTATTTCCTTTGGCGTTTCGGCATCTGTGGGGATAATTTTTGGCCTGATGCCAGCCCGCAAGGCTGCACAACAAGATCCGGTAACTTCGCTCAGGCATGATTAAAGTCAAATTGTGAACTTGTTGCTATTTTTAGAAGAAA
>CAYOWJ010000081.1:7321-13432 GCA_964407625.1 uncultured Lentimicrobiaceae bacterium | reverse complement strand
GTAAATCTTGCGGATGTTTTCCAGTTTAAAGTTGATGGAAACGGCACTGTTTATTTCGATAACTGGTATTTCTGGAAAAGTCCTTCCGCACCTGGCTTTGATGCCACATTGAGCGATCTTAAGGTTGATGGAGTGACCATTGATGGATTTTCGCCTTTAATACTGGATTACACGATGGAGTTGCCCGAAGGAACTACTCAGGTGCCTGTTCTTACTGCAACTACCACTGACCCGCAAGCGACCCACCTGGTAAATAATGTTGCATCCTTGCCTGGAACCTCCGAAGTTGTGATAACATCAGCCAACGGCAGTGTCGTAAAAACTTATTTAGTCGAATTTACGGTGGCTGGTCCCGTATCAGGATCGGAATACTGTGAAACAGAAGTATGGCATTTTGGTAATCCGTTGGAGGTAGCTTCGGCAATTTTTCTCACCATTACAAATTCTGGTGCCAACTCAATGCTTGTCGAAATCGAATCGGCAAATGATGATCCGGTGGATGTGTTAATTGTAACCGGTGGCAGCGGAGCAACAATTTCAGACCCAAACACTACAACTCCAGGAAAAATCAGCTGTACTTTAACCTGGGCTTCCAATCCTCCTGCTGATGTATTATTGAATGTTTTGTGGAGCAAAGTATCATTTCCAGGCAACTGGATGCTGATTGAAGGCCAAATCACTGTGCCTTTTGAGGCAAGCTGTGGCCCCATCGCCCCAAAACCTTATCTGGCGCTTGATATACAGGATGACTTCGAAAATGAAGGTTGGGGAAATATCACCAACTGGAAATTCCAGGATGCTGCTACACTTACAAATCTGGTGATTACCACCGATCCTGTAAATCCCAACAATCACGTAGCCGATTACAACCGTTCGGGAACTTTCGATTATACCAACGCCCAGTTTACCCTTAATCATCGTATGGATCTGACCTCACGCAAAAAGTTTGAGATGAGGGTGTATTTCCCTTCCATCAACGATTACACGGGAACACTCACCCCAACAGCCGTTGTAAAACTGCAAAACAGCCTGCTTGGCGCTAATGCATGGACTACCCAGACTGTAAAGTCTAAAGCGATCACCCAGTTTGACCAGTGGGTAACGCTTGAATTCGATTTTACCACCCAAGCCGATAGCGTTAATTATGACCAGATCGTGGTACAACTTGGAGGCGAAAATCATTTTACGCCGGCACAGTTTTATTTCGATATGTTTAGGCTGTTGCCCGCTACTACCTTTGTTGTAGCTGATTTTACTGCTACTCCGCGTTCAGGTTATGCTCCGTTAACTGTTCAGTTCAGCGACTATTCAACGGGTAATCCAATAGCATGGAAATGGGATTTCAATAATGATGGCGTGACCGATTCGCAAGTACAAAATCCTATCTACACCTACCTGACACCGGGTGTGTATTCAGTTAAATTAAGGGCAGAAACACAATTTAAATTCAATGAAATTACAAAATCTGATTACATCACGGTTTCCGAACTGGTTTTGCCCGATTATACTTACACCAATTTTGATGACCAGATTAATGTGGAATTTTCGGGAAATCCTAATAATCCTGAAACAGTTGCCAATCCTGATGTTTCAGGGATTAACACAAGTACAAATGTTGGCTCATGGGTAAAATCAGCCGGACTTGATTCGCATATTTTTACGGTTCTTGATTCGAAAATTGATTTCACCGGCGGGCAGGTTTTCCACCTGAAACTACATTCCCCGGTAATTGGTAACGTTTTGTTCAAGCTCGAAGATAACCTCAATGTGGCTTTGCCGGTTGAACGTTCTGTCGCAATTACAAAGGTAAATCAATGGGAAAATCTGGTATTTAATTTTGCCGGAACGGGTTCTGGTTTATATGATAAAATTATCATTTTTATTGATTTTGGTTCCGCTAATAACAATACTTTCTATTTTGACGATTTGCTGGGCCCTGAATTAGAAGTCCCTGTTTTTGTAAAGCCTTACCTCGCTTTAGATGTTCAGGATAATTTTGAAAACGATGGATACGCCACAATTTCCGAATGGAATTTTCAGGATCCGGGAATTGTGCCGCTGCCTGTGGTAGTTGATCCTCTCAATCCGACAAATCATGTTGCCGGTTACGACCGTTCGGGAAGTTTTCAATATACCAATGCCCAGTTTATCCTCGATCACCGCATGGATTTAACCAACAGAAATAGGTTTTCGATGAAAGTTTTCTTCCCATCTTCAAATAATTATACCGGCGCATTAACACCAACGGCAGCAATAAAGCTTCAAAACAGTCTGCTTGGTGGAAACGCATACACAACGCAGGCCGAAATACTTGTAACCGTTACCCAGTTTGACCAGTGGGTAAATCTTACCTTCGATTTTAGTGCGCCGGAGATTACTTCGCGAACCGATTTCGACCAGGTTGTCGTTCAGTTCGGCGGAGAAGGACACCTGGAAACAGGCTTGTTTTATTTCGACGACTTCAGGTTGCTTGGAATTCAGCAGGTAATTCAGCAGACAGTTCAACTGACAGGTGGCTGGAGCGGCCTTTCAGGTTACATTGTCCCGGATAATACAAACCTCGACGACATGCTTGCATCTCTGGAAAACCTGGTGATTTTGTACAATTATAATGGAATTTATATGCCGTCACAGGGAATAAATTCGCTCGTCAACTGGAATCCTGCTCAGGGTTACATCATCAAGCTTACAGGCAATGATGAACTGATTATCGCAGGCGTTGAAACAGCAAGTCCTGCAATGACACTGGCACCCGGCTGGTCGATTGTCCCTGTAATCAGCTCCTGCAACGTTGATGTGGCGAGCCTGCTGGGAGAATATGGACAGATTTTGATGGTGAAAGAAGTTGCTGGTACTGGCGTTTACTGGCCCGAAAATGGAATCAATTCACTCGTAAACCTTGTCCCGGGCAAAGCTTATTTTTTCCTGACCAATGCTGCCGTATCATTCACTTATCCGGCCTGTGGTGCTAAATGAGATGCTTTATTTGATAAAATTTAATTTCACGAACTTCATATAATTATTCAAGATGAAATATTTAATCACAATAGTCACCGTGCTATTTGCCTTTTATGCGACGGCACAAAGCACCTTCACGGTAGATTTTGAACCAGCCGGCACCGGTTCGGAGTGGAATTGGGTGGTTACTGAAAATGCTTCCAATCCTCCACTCGAATTCATTGCAAACCCGCATAGCGGTGGCATTAACACCAGCGCTACCGTTGCAAAATTTACGGCAACAGCAACCGGGAATCCATGGGCATTGTGTTTTACCGACGACAACGGTGAGTTTACTTTCGATGCGACCAACTCAACTGTAAAAATCATGGTTTATAAAACCGTGATCAGCAATGTGGGGATAAAATTTGAAGGTTTTAGCCCGGCTATCGAAATCCTGATTCCAAACACGCTTATCAACCAATGGGAAGAGATTACCTTCAACTTTTCTGCCCAGATCGGAAAAACGTTCAACAGGCTTGTTGTTATTCCCGACTTTGCTCCCAGGACCGTGGATCATATTATTTTCTTCGACAACATCCGGCTTCCCGAAGGCGAGCCAGCAGGTCAATTACCTGAACCCACAACTGCGCCGCCAATTCCTCCCCACGCTCAGGCGGATGTAATTTCGATTTACAGCGAAGCTTACACGAATCTGGCAGGAACTGAATTTAACCCAAATTGGGGGCAATCAACAATAGTAACTGTCGATTATCTCGTTGCCGGAAATAAAACGCTGAGATACCAAAACCTGAATTACCAGGGAACACAACTTGTGAACACGAACGTTTCGCAGTATGAATTTATCCATGTTGATTTCTGGACACCCAACTCAACACTGCTGAATTTTTCACTGATCAGCACGGGTCCGCTTGAAAAGCCATACTCTCTGCCATTAACAGAAGAAACATGGGTAAGCGTTGACATACCATTATCCTGGTTCGTTCCGCCGGTGAATCTTGCCGATATATTTCAGTTTAAGGTTGATGGGAACGGAACGGTTTATTTCGATAACTGGTATTTCTGGAAAAGCCCCGGCGGTCCTGGAACTGATGCCACATTAAGTGATCTTAAAGTGGATGGAACGACCATTCCAGGGTTTTCGCCATCAGTGCTCAATTATAGTATGGAATTGCCCGAAGGTACTACTTTAGTACCGGTGGTTACGGCTATTACCAACGACCCCGAAGCAAGCCATGTGGTAAACAATGCGCCATCCTTACCCGGAACTACGGAAGTTGTGGTTACCTCATCAAACGGCAATGTTGTAAGAACTTATGCTGTTGCATTTACAGTGGCTGGATCAACACCTGGTTCGGAATACTGCGAGACAGAAGTATTTCATTTTGGTAATCCACTGGAGGAAGCTTCAGCAATTTATCTTACCATCACAAATTCGGGTGCCAATTCAATGTTTGTCGAAATCGAATCGGCAAATGATGATCCGGTGGATGTGTTAATTGTAACCGGCGGCAGCGGAGCAACAATTTCGGAAGAAAACTTCTCGGTTCCCGGAAAAATCAGCCGGACATTAACCTGGGCTTCCAATCCGCCTGCCAATGTAAATTTGAATATTTTGTGGAGCAAAGTATCTTCCCCCGGCAACTGGATGTTGATTGAAGGAGAATTCACCGTGCCGTTTGAGGCAACTTGTGGTGGAACTACCCAAAAACCCTACCTTGCCCTTGATGTGCAGGATAATTTTGAGAATAACGGATGGGGAACCATCGCCAACTGGAACATACAGGATCCTGATCTGCTGCCTTTAAACATCACCACAGATCCGCAAAATGCATCCAACCATGTGGCCGACTATAACCGTTCGGGAAGTTTTGAATGGACAAACGCACAGTTTATCCTCAATCATAGGATGAATTTGACCGAAAGAAATACTTTCGATTTGAAGGTGTATTTCCCTTCATCAAATAATTATACCGGTTTGCTGCTTCCAAAAGCCGCCATGAAACTGCAAAACAGCCTTCTTGGTCCGAATGCTTACACCACACAAACCGAAGTTGGCGTAACAGTAACGCAGTTTGACCAGTGGGTAAATCTTTCCTTCGATTTTAGTGCTGTTGCTGATAGCATGAATTACGACCAGGTTGTTGTTCAGCTTGGAGGCGAAGGTCATTTTGTGCCTGCACAGTTTTATTTTGATGACCTCGAACTTAACGATGTTTCGGCAAACGGGAATCTGAGTTTTTATCCCGCCAACGGAGCAACCGGAATAGATGTCTGGATTAGCCCGACATTGAATTTTACGGTGCCTGTTACTTTGGCCGATGGCAGTGAAATTATGAATGATGATATTTCAGCAATTGTAACCTTCAAGGAAACCAATGCCGGTGGTGCCAGTGTGCCGTTTACCGGAACAATCAATGCTACAAAAACAATGATTACGCTGGATCCCGTTGCTGATCTCAATTATGGGCAGGCTTATTATGTTGCTTTAAATAATGAAGTAATCCGCTACGTTGATGCCGACCTGATCGCCGGGCAAAGCATAACTTTTACAACGGCCATTGCGCCTAAACCATACCTGGCGCTTGATGTACGCGATAATTTCGAAAATGACGGCTGGGGAACAATAGATAACTGGAAATTTCAGGATAGTCCCGATCTTGTTGACCTCACCATCACCACCGATCCTTCAAATCCTTCGAACCATGTTGCCGATTACGACCGTTCGGGAACTTTTGAATGGACAAATGCGCAGTTTATCCTTAATCACAGGATGGATTTGAATATCCGCAACACTTTTGATATGAAGGTTTATTTCCCTTCTTCGAACAATTATACCGGCTTGTTGCTTCCAAAAGCGGCCATCAAATTGCAAAACAGCCTGCTTGGCCCAAATGCATGGACCACACAAACCGAAGTTTTGATGACCGTTACCCAGTTTGATCAATGGGTAAATCTTACCTTCGACTTCAGCGCAATTGCCGACAGCGTAAATTACGACCAGATTGTAGTGCAATTTGGCGGTGAAGGACATTCTGTTCCCGGACAATTCTATTTCGATAATTTCGAGCTGAATGGCTCATCGGCAAACGGAAGCCTGGCTTTTTATCCGCCAAACGGTGCAACAGGAATTGAGGTTTCGGTAAGCCCGAC
>CAYOWJ010000081.1:5379-7221 GCA_964407625.1 uncultured Lentimicrobiaceae bacterium | reverse complement strand
AATAACGGCTGGGCAACAATCGACAACTGGTTTTTCCAGGACCCGGATATGATGGAATTGCCCGTTATTACGGACCCGACAAATCCTTCAAACCACGTGGCAGATTACAACAGGTCGGGAGCTTTCGAATACACCAATGCCCGGTTTGTGCTTGACCATCGCATGGATCTGACCGCGAAAAATCTTTTCAGGATCAGGGCTTATTTTCCATCTTCGAACAATTACACGGGCGCGCTTACACCAACACTGGCCATAAAACTGCAAAACAGCCTGCTTGGTGGCAATGCATGGACAACACAAACCGAAATAGTCGAAACCGTTTCTGCTTTTGATGAATGGCTTACTCTTTTCTTCGATTTCAGTAATGCTGTCGATAGCGTAAATTACGATCAGGTTGTTGTTCAGTTTGGCGGTGAAGGCCATTTTGTACCCGGCCAGTTTTATTTTGATGATATCGATTTACTCATCGATGTTATCGGCGTTCCCGAAATTGAGGTTCCACAATTCGAATTATTCCCAAATCCCGCCCAGGATTTTATTGGGATTAGCAATTTTGGATTGATAGAAACAATCAGCATTTTCACGATGTCAGGAAGTAAAGTTTTATCCGAAAATCAGACCGACGGAAATATCAATATCTCCGATCTCAGACCAGGGATTTATCTGCTGGTGATCATGGATCAAAATGGCCGGAATTATCAACGGAAGTTTATCAAAAAATAACAAGTTTTTGTTTATGAAAAAGAGACTGTCTCAAAATAAAATATTAACCGCAGAGTAGCGCAGAGTTTTAACGCAGAGAACCGCAAAGAAATTTATTTCAACGTGTTGTCTCTGCGGCCCTTTGCGTCTTTCTTTGTGTTCTTTGCGTTTAAAACATTTGAGACAGCCTTATCATTCTAAACCAGGCAAATTCGTTTTTAAATAAATTTAATACTTACTAAAAATTATCATTATGAAGAATTATTTACTTGCTTTTATGATGTTAGTAGCTTTTGGTGCATTTGCCCAAAGCACGCACAACATTGATTTTGAACCGGCAGGAACCGGTGCCGACTGGTCGTGGACCATGACCGAAAACGCCGACAATCCGCCACTTGAATTTGTTGCCAATCCGGCTATTGCCGGCATCAACACAAGTGCAACAACAGCAAAATTTATTGCCAGGACCGGAGGAAATCCCTGGGCTTTATGTTTTACCGATGGAGATGGAGTGTTTACTTTTGATGCAACCAACTCAATCGTAAAAATTATGGTTTACAAACCTACGATCAGCGATATTGGTTTGAAATTCGAAGGATTTAGCGGCGACTTTCAGATTCTGGTACCAAACACCTTAATTAACCAATGGGAAGAGATCACATTCAACTTTTCTGCTAAAATCGGAAGCACTTACAGCCGGATTGTGATCATCCCTGATTTTACTTTCGCCGGCAGGCCAGTTGATAATATTATTTATTTCGACAATATTCAGGTTCCTGACGGATTTACCGTACCTACTTTGGCCGAACCAACAACAGTTCCGCCAGTTCCGGTGCAACTCGCCGAAAATGTACTTTCTGTTTACAGCGAAGCTTACACCAATATTCCGGGAACCAATTTCAATCCCGGTTGGGGACAGTCAACGACTGTAACTGTTAATTACAACGCTGCCGGAAACAATACCCTCAAATATGCAAACCTGAATTATCAGGGAACACAATACACAAATCAGAATGTTTCGGGTTACGAATATCTGCACGTTGATTTCTGGACACCAAATTCGACTAACCTGAGTTTTTACCTCATCAGCCCGGGTAACGAAAAACCATATTCGCTGTCAATTACTGCCGAAACATGGGT
>CAYOWJ010000081.1:2651-5279 GCA_964407625.1 uncultured Lentimicrobiaceae bacterium | reverse complement strand
CCTGTGGTTACCGCAACTACTACTGATGCCGAAGCTGGTTATGTGGTAAATGATGCAGCAGCTTTACCCGGAACCACCGAAGTTGTGGTTACCGCAGCCGATGGAACTACCATTAAAACCTATTCGATTGAGTTTACCGTGGCTGGTATCGCACCCGGATCGGATTATTGTGCAACCGAAGTATTTCATTTTGGTATTGCAGCCGAAGTGCAATCTGCAGCGTATTTAACCATTAAAAATATTGATGCCCTCTCGATGATTGTCGAAATCGAATCAGCAACTGCTGATCCGGTGGATGTATTAATCGTTACAGGCGGCAGCGGAGCAGCAATTTCAGCCGAAAACACATCCGTTCCCGGCAAAATCAGCCGTATTTTGTCATGGGCTTCCAATCCTCCTGCCGATGTAACTCTAAATATTTTGTGGAGTAAAGCAACGTTCCCTGGCAATTGGATGTTAATAGAAGGCGAATTCACCGTACCTTTTGAAGCAGGTTGCGAACCAGCAGGTCCTGCACCGGTTACTTTCAGGGTTGATATGTCTGAATTTGGCGGCGCTTTCACCAATGTTTATGTCAGCGGTTCCTTCAATGGCTGGTCTGGCAATGCCAATCAGCTGCTTGATCCGGAAACGGATGGCGTTTATGAAGCAGAACTTTTGTTGGACAATGGAAGTTATGAATACAAATTCACTCTCGATGGCTGGGCTGTTCAGGAAGAATTTCTGGGTGGCGAGCCTTGCGTTATTACAGTCGGAGGATACCACAACAGAGAACTCAACATAACCGGAGCAACCGTGCTGCCATTGGTTTGCTGGAATAGTTGCTTTGTTTGCGGATATGCTCCGCCAAGTTACGATGTTACCTTCCAGGTGAATATGTCGCAATATGCCGGCGCATTTACAAATGTTTATTTAAGCGGATCAATGAATAGCTGGTGCGGCAATTGCAACCAGTTAACCGATGCTAATCTGGACGGCATTTATGATTTAACCATTAATCTGGCCGAAGGAAATTATGAATACAAATTTACTTTGGATAATTGGGCAGGCCAGGAAGAATTTGCTGGTGGCGAACCTTGTACAATCAACCTCAACGGCTATAATAACCGGTATATTTCGGTAGGATCAGCAACAACTACACCAGCATTTTGCTGGAATAGCTGCGAACCTTGCATTGTTTTGCCCGTTTATTATGATGTAACTTTCCAGGTTGATATGTCGCAATATTCCGGAACTTACAACGAAGTTAATTTAAATGGGTCTTTCAATAACTGGTGCGGTAGCTGCAACCCGCTTACCGATGTAAATGCTGATAATGTTTACGAAACAACTTTGTCGCTTGTTGAAGGAACTACTTACCAGTACAAGTTTACCCTTGATGGCTGGAATATTCAGGAAGAATTTGTTGGTGGCGAATCTTGTACTTCGACTATTGGAGGCTTTACCAACCGCACTTTATTTGTTGATCAGACAATTACCTTACTTGATGTTTGCTGGAATAGCTGTGATGTTTGCCCAACCATCTACCCAAGAGGCTGGAGCGGAATATCGAGTAATCTCATTCCTGAAGGTAAAATGAGCATGGATGAAGTTTTTGCGCCGGTGCTCAATCATCTCGTTGTAATGTTGGGTAAGGATGGTATTTACTGGCCGGGAGCTAATATCAATACACTTGGAGAATGGGATACCTATCAAGGATATAAAATAAAATTCGATAAAGGTGTTGATTTCACTTTTACAGGCAGCGAACCAACCGACAGAACGGTAACTTTAAATCCGGGGATTTTTTATGTGCCCGTACTCAGCGTCGAACCAGTTTCGGTTGAAGAATTAATCGTGCCTTTGGGAAATGCCATCGAATTTATGTTCAACATCACAAGCGGCGAAGTTTACTGGCCTGCCGGCGGTCTTGTTCCTGGTGTTAATGGTGCTCTGGAAACACTCGTTCCGGGTTACGCATACCTTACAAGAATAAATAGCACGGTTGTTATCGACTTTGGTGGAAGCCCCAAAAATTCAGGGTTTAACGGTTTATCAATTTATGAGAGTCCGTCAGTTCCGGCATGGAATGAAGTTTCACCAACCGGCACACAGCATATTATTTCATTGGCAACCACAACACTTACTTCCGGTGATGTTGTTGGCGCTTTTAATGCTGAAGGAATTTGTGTTGGAAAAGCAGCGTTTAATGGCACCGAAAACATGATTCCGCTCATCGTTTTTGGTGATGATGAAACTACAGATAATAAAGATGGCATGGCCTCCGGCGAAGAAATGACGTTCAGGATTTATCGCGCAGGCCAGGTAATTGCTGTTACTGCAGTTTATGATAATTCGGTAGCAAATTACGATGGTATTTATACCGAAAATGGCTTATCGATAATTCGTGAACTGAAAGCAGGAACAACCGGAATCATCAGTCAGCAAAAGGCAACTTTCAGCATATTCCCTAACCCGGGAAATGGTCAGATTTTCATTAGCCTGGCTAAAGATGGCATTTATAATGTTTCAGTTTCCAGCTCACAGGGACAACAGGTTTTTTCGACAACAATCAGCGGCTCACAGAATCTTGATTTAAGCGCACTGTCAAAAGGTGTTTATTTCATCAGGGTATCCGATGCATCGTCA
>CAYOWJ010000081.1:0-2551 GCA_964407625.1 uncultured Lentimicrobiaceae bacterium | reverse complement strand
CTAATTTTGAAAACAATTCAACAACCGAAATTTAATCAGGAGGTTTAATTTGAAAAAAATATTTTTTCTCTCAGCATTTTTATGGCTTGGCTATTTGCTTCCGGCGCAGTCCATCCAAATCACGCATTATCCCGAATATGGCGTAAATGCGCTTTTACATGGCACAACTTCCGGGATAAACCCCGCCGAATACGGCGTTGTCTGTTACGTTTTTGCCCAGGAAGCCGGTGGCTGGTGGGGCCCAAAACCTTCGTTTACAAATCCCATCACACCAATTCAAACCGACGGTTCATTTTCGGTCCAGTTTATTACCGGAGGAGTGGATGAGTTTGCTACAATGATTTTTGTTTATCTCAAACATCAGTCTGCACCTGCACCGCCCCAGATCGAAGGCAACCAGCTTCCCGAATACCTTTTGAATTTACCCAACGATATTGTGGCAAGGCCGCATGGCACACGTAAATTTAACTGGCCAAACCAGGAATATTCGTGGACCGTAAAAGAGTCCCTCAACGGAATTCCGATGGGTCCTGGCGATAATCTTTTCTCGGCAGCCCAGGAAAATATCTGGATTGATCAGACTAACCAGCTTCATCTCAAGATTACTAAAATAAATAATCTGTACTATTCCTCCGAAATTATTGCCGACACAGCTTTTGGCTACGGCAAATATTCGTTTGTTTACAACAGCAACCCCGATATTCTCGACCCAAAAACTGTATTTGGCTTTTTTACCTGGGACGACATCAGCCCTTATTCTTCCGACAGGGAAGCCTGGTACCGCGAAATTGATTTTGAGTTTTCACGATGGGGAAATGCCGGCGACCCAACAAATGCACAATTCGTGATTCAGCCCTGGGAACCTGCCGGAAACCTGGTGAGATACAACACAGGAACCAGCCTGGGCACGATTCATTCGTTTGCCTGGTACAAAGATTCGGTGGTTTTCGAAAGTCGTAAAGCCGATTCCACGCTTATCAAAAAATGGGTTTACACCGGCGCGTATCTTCCGGCTCCAGGCAAGGAAAATATGCGGATTAACCTCTGGCTGAATAACAAACCACCGGTTCACCTGGATGAAATAGTTCTGGGTGATTATAAATTTCAACACCATCTTAAACCCCCTGTGCTTTCGGCTTCTGATGGAACTAAGGATGAATTTATTCAGCTTAACTGGAATGGCCAGGCCGGGTATTTTTACAGGATATTTCGTTCGGCAACAGCCGACTTTTCAGCCGCTGTCGCTTTAAACGACGCATGGTTCCAGGGCAGTACTTTTCAGGATATGACAGCCGAAACCGGTAAGCGATATTTTTATTGGATCAGGTGCGCTGATAATGCTGATGGTTCAAATGTCGCTGGTTACATTTCAGATATTTCGATGCCTGATGCAGGATTTATCAGCGAAAAGCAAATGGCGAGTCACAATCAGGGCTGGAGCGGAATTTCCAGTTTTATCGATCCGCTGCATCATGATCCGGATTCGCTTTTTCAACCAATCATCGGGGAGTTGATCACTTTACAAAATCCCGAAGGCGTTTATTTTCCGGCCACAGGAATAAATACGCTTGGTTTGTGGGATTCAAAAAAGGGATACATCATCAAATTAAGTCAGCAGTCGGAAATTACTTTTTCAGGATTGCCAGTCTCCGAAAAAACGCTGATGCTCGAACAAGGCTGGAATCTTATCCCGGTATTGTCGGGATGTTCGGTGCCGGTTGGTGAACTGTTTTCAGGCACAGGGGTGGTGATGGTTAAAGAAGTTGCAGGATGGCGGCTCTGGTGGCCCGAAATGGGCGTATTCACATTGTCGCAGCTCCAGTCCGGAAAAGCATATTTTGTATTGATGAATGGTGGTGCCGGAATCACCTTTCCGGAATGTGAGTGAGCAGTTGTTTTTCGAAAAATGGCCTGAATTACTTACATTTCCTGCCATTGCCCGTGATTCCCGGCGTTAGTTGCGTTAAATATTACTCAATTTTAGATACTTTTGCCCGGAATTTTTTACGCTGAAAATGATAAAAATTGATGATAATTTTTTAGACGAAACATCTGCTAAAGCTAAGGTTTCACCACGGTTAAGGATGAATTATAATTTTCATCCAACCCACGAAGATCCTTTGCACCGGATGCTTAACGCGATGGAACCTGGAACGTACATCCATCCGCACAAGCACGAAAATCCTGATAAATTCGAGATTTTCCTGGCTTTGCGAGGGAGGTTTGCTGTTTTTATCTTTGATGAAAACGGAAGCATTACCGACCATGCAATTCTTGATGCCCGCGAAGGAAAATATGGCGTCGAAATCCCCGAAAGGGTTTATCACATGCTGGTTTCGCTCGAAACGGGGTCGGTGGCCTACGAAATTAAAGAGGGCCCCTGGACGCTGTTAACCTCAAAAAACTTTGCCCCCTGGGCACCTGCCGAAAGTGATCCCGGAGCAAAAGATTATCTGGAAAACCTGTTAAAAAAAGTAGGAATTGAAGCATGAGGCAAAATCACAAATCACAAATCACAAAGGGTAGAGCGCTCTGCGCTAAGCGCTAAGCG
>CAYOWJ010000080.1:7601-13554 GCA_964407625.1 uncultured Lentimicrobiaceae bacterium | reverse complement strand
GTTTATGATAATTACGCAAACTATTACGACTTAATATTTTCGAGGGTTTTGGATGATGGAAGACGAAAAGCCATCGCTGAAATGGGTATTAAACCTGACGAAAAAATCATCGAAATTGGCATTGGGTCAGGTCTTTCATTTAAGCATTACAATAATTTTCAACCTAATTTTTCGATAACGGGTATTGATATTTCAGCGAAAATGCTTGAGAAGGCAAGGAAAAAGGCATCTGTCTTCAGTAATTTGAAAATCGACCTCAGGTTATTGAATGGCGAAGAAACCCCTTTTGAAGATTCGACTTTTGACAAGGTAGTGTTGATGTATGTTTATTCGGTAACCCCTGATCCCATCAAGTTGCTGAAAGAATCGTTGAGGATTTGCAAGGATTCCGGCAGCGTTCATATCATTAACCATTTTAGCAACTACAGCGGCAAAGGACTTTCGCTGAGCGAAAAATTATTAAGCCATTACAGTGACAGGATTGGCTTCCGGTCTCAATTTTCCTATTCGGAATACATAACCGGTTTAGGACTTGAAATCGCAAGTGTTAAAAGTGCCAATTTATTCGATCTTACCAGAATAATCCATTTGCAGAAGGCTCAAAATACCCACATTTTAACCAAAAAAGCTGATGAAAATCAAACACCTGATCATCTTTAACCTTGTTTTTTCGACCTTCATCATCTTTTTCTTCTATCATCAATTTGATTTGTTGACAGGCAAATCTATCCCAGTACATATTGCCCTCGTCGGATATGGGTTGTTGTTGATTTATTTGACAGGATTGTTGTTTGCCAGGTTTTTCCCAAAAATAATAGCCGGGCCGCTTATCATTACCTTAATTATCGTCGGCCAGCTATTCCTTTTTTTAACGTATGCCGGGTATCATTTCGGGATTCAAATTTGGGGTTATCCCCTTACCTTTGATATTGCCAGGATTTATGTATTTGAACTGAAAAATTTATCAGGTAAACTTCCATTGCCCGATTCAGCAGTATTATCAATCGTAATTTCTGCAGTGCTGATCGCAATAATACCAATAATAGCATCCTCCGGAAAAATACTTTCCGACCTCCAGCAAAAAAGTTCTGTTTTCTTTACCAAAAAAAATCTACTCCCTATATCATTACTTTATTTATTGTTTCCAATACTTTTCTTTAGCTACGGCTGGATAAAAGATACGCTCAATTACAACGATCCGGTACTTTCGTTCATGCAGTACGATCTTGCACAGGGGCATACGATAACTTATGCCGGCTTCGACGGAGCGGGCGCGTTAACGGATTATCCAAAAAATCAGGATTTTGATAAAAAAAACGTAATCCTGATTATTTGTGATGCCCTGCGCTCGGATCATACAAGTGCCTATGGCTACCACCGGAATACCACGCCATTTTTAGATTCTTTAGTAAAAACAGATCATGCCGTCAGGGTTGACCATTTCTTTTCGACAAGTTCGTGTTCGGTAAATGGAGTTTTAAACATCCTGGCATCAGATTATAATATTCTGAACGCCAAATTTTTCCTGCACGATTTACTTTGGAGTCAGGGATACAAAATCAATTTCATCGTGAGCGGCGACCACACCAACTTTTACAATCTGAAAAATCACTATGGAAATAACATTGATTATTTTCATGACGGGGTTTCAGCTTTGATAACAAATCCGGAAGCATCGATAAATAATGATAAAGCTGTTGTTTTGGATAACCTTGCCGGGATACCCAACTCAGACGGCAAGCCTGCGTTTTTTTATATCCATTTTATGAGTACCCATCATGCCGGTACTGCCGACACTGCCTACTTCATTTTTAAGCCAAACCGAACCACCGCCTTCAATACAAAGATATCTGCTGAAATCCTCAATAATGATTATGATAACAGAGTATTTCAGGTGGATGCTTATTTAAAGCAAACCATGAAAATTTTAGAACAAAAAGGATTTCTGGATAACGCAATTGTTGTCATTACTGCCGATCATGGGCAGGGACTGGCTGAATTTGGTTTTGTTGGCCATGCCCAATCTGTTTTCCCAAGCGAAATAAGAATTCCTCTGATATTGTTCGAAACCGGAAACAAAACTAACATTCGTAAAGTTAATCCGCCTTTTGCAAACCAGTTGGATATTGCACCCTCCATTGTTGATCTGCTGGGCATCCCGATTCCAAAAACATGGGGTGGATTTTCGGTTTTTAAAAATGAAAGGCCTGACTTTATTTTTCAGCAGGAAAAATCCTTCTATTCCTGCATCTGGCATGATAAGCAGAATATTTATCAGTTTATTTACAATTCAAATGACAAGCATACGCAGGTTTTTGATGTTGGTGTGACAAACATCCCGACCGACAATATTCAAAGCCGGATTAATGAAAAACGACTAAGATTGGTCAAAGTGAGGCTGGAAGAATTTTTCGACATCGAAATTCAACAGGAATAAACAACTGCAAACGTTGCATTGAGGTTTTTATCAGCCAGCTATGCGCCGGATACCAGACAGTGATTCAATCACACAACTAAAATAAAATCAAGTTATGGCAAACCCATTGGAAGACTATTTTTATCATAACCGAAAGCAGATCATCCACAAATGGACGCACTACTTCGATATTTATCATCGGTACTTCAGCAGTTTTGTTGGCAAAGAATGCGTAATACTGGAAATTGGGGTGGCCCAGGGCGGAAGCCTGCAAATGTGGAAACACTATTTCGGCGAAAAAGCCAGAATATTTGGTATAGACATTTTACCGGAATGTAAGCAGTTTGAGGAAGATCAAATCGAAATCTTTATTGGCTCTCAGTCCGACAGAGAATTTCTTAAGGAGCTAAAAACCAAAATCCCTAAAATTGATATCCTTATTGACGATGGCGGCCATTTAATGGACCAACAGATCATTGCTTTTCAGGAGTTTTACGGTCACATCAGCGAGAATGGAATTTATCTTTGCGAGGACACCCAAACTTCCTACTGGCCAGATTATGGCGGCGGCTGGAAAAAAAGCGGTACATTTATCGAATTCGCCAAAAACCTCATTGACGAATTGCACGCTTTCCATCTCACCGAAAAAGATAATTCTTCAACAGATTTCACTAAAACAGCCAATTCCGTTCATTTTTACGATGGTATTGTTTTAATCGAAAAAAAACGTCGTGAACCAATACTCGCTTTAATAGCAGGCGAAGGAAACGTTTACGGCAATCAAACAATCCCACAAACCGATCACGATATTTTTAATCTCAAACTAAAAATATTGGGTGCTGAAATACCGGGTGGATACGACCCAAAACAGTTCTATTATGATGAAGGATTTTTAAAAGGCCTGCTCGGAGATAGGTTTTTAGGTTCCGATTGGCCTAAAAACGCCCTCACCATGATTGGTTACAAACGCATAACAAATATCGAAAACTGTGTTAAGGAGGTTATCCAAAACCAAATCCCCGGCGACCTGATCGAAACCGGCGTTTGGCGAGGCGGAGCCTGTATTTTTATGCGTGCATTGCTGGAAATTCTTGGCGAAAAAGAAAAAACTGTTTGGCTTGCCGACAGTTTTGAAGGCCTGCCGCCTCCCGATACCGACAATTATCCCGAGGATGAAGGGATAAATTTGCATCAATCTCCAGAACTTGCCATTTCGCTTGAGGAAGTGATGGAAAATTTCAAAAAATTTAATGTGTGGGACAGTCGTGTAAAGTTTCTGAAAGGATGGTTTAAAGAAACGCTTCCCTCAGCACCAATGCAAAAACTCTCGCTCCTGCGCCTCGACGGTGACCTTTACGAATCAACCATTGATGCGCTTTTCTATCTTTACCCGAAACTTTCAATCGGTGGTTTTTGCATCGTTGACGACTGGGGCGCTATTCCGGCATGTAAAAAAGCTGTGGATGATTATCGAAGCATTTTTAATATCGAAGAACGCATTCAGATAATTGACTGGACAGGTGTTTTTTGGAAAAAAGAGGTTGACGTACCCTCAATCGAAAGGAAAGATTTTATGAAAAAACTTAACCATCTTAAACATGGAAAAACTTAACAACATCATTTTCACCGAGCCTCGGTTCAACCAACAGCCATCAGCATGGATCGAGCATATTCCTTTTGCTTTTTCCCTTATCGAAAAACTGCGTCCAAAAATATTTGTGGAACTCGGAACGGATTTTGGCCACTCCTTCTTTGCCTTTTGCCAGGCCATAGACCAGTTAAAACTACCTGCCAAAGCTTATGGTATTGATATTTGGACAATCAATAATGGAGGGGCTGACAGTGGCGAGCAAATTTTTGAATATGTCAACAGGATTAACAACCAACATTTCAGCTACTTTTCCAATTTATTGATGATGACTTTTGATGAAGCACTTCAATACTTTAATGCGGGCGAAATAGACCTGCTTCATATTGATGGCATGCACGATTATGCCTCGGTAAAACATGATTTCGAAAGCTGGTTGCCCAAAATGAGCGATGTCGGAGTGATTATTTTTCACGACACCAATGTGCGCGAAAACAATTTCGGGGTATGGAAACTCATGGATGAAATAAAAGATGACTTTCCCAATTTTCAATTCAATTTTGGAAAAGGCCTGGGTGTGGTTTGCACGGGCAAAAACGTACCTGACGATTTCCTGCGGTTTGTAAAAAATGCTCAAACCGACCAATTTACACACCAGCTATTCAATGCGCTGGGTAGCCGCTGGCGTTTGAAAAATCATTTGGAAATGTTCGAAAATAGAACCGGCGAAACCATCCGGAAACTCACCGACAGGGTTCATGAACTCGAAAATCAAGTGGCTGTGAAAGGGACTGAAATTGAAAACCTCAAAAAAAGACCGATAAGCCAGCCATTACAAAATATCCGGTACATCCAAGCAAAATTATCCATCTGGCAAAGGCTGCGCAACAAAATCGCCACCTGGTCGGCAATGCGAACAATACAGAAAAGCGGCTTTTTTGATGCCGGTTTTTATTTGCGCCACTATGCTGATGTAAAACAATCAGGAATAAACCCCACCCGTCATTACTTGCTTTACGGTGGCTTTGAAAGCCGGAATCCGTCAGACAAATTCGATACTTCGCTTTATCTCGATCAAAACCCGGATGTAAAAGCTTCGGGATTGAACCCGCTGCTTCATTATATCAGATTTGGGAAAGCTGAAGGACGACCAATACGATTATCTTAAAATAAAACCATTCGTTACTTAAAAACTAAATGAATTCGATCCCTTTTTGCGACCTGAGCAGGGCAAACAATCCCATCCGAAAAGATATTGACCAGGCTATTGCCGGCTGTATTGACCGTTCATCGTACCTGCGTGGCAGGCAAACACAACTTTTTGAAGAAGAATGGGCTGACTTTTGCGGGCAAAAATATGCGGTTTGCTGCAACAGCGGCACCGATGCCCTCAGCCTTGCTGCTTTGGCTCTCGAACTGAAAACGGCAACTATTCCGGCCAATACGCTTCCGCTTACTGGCATTGGGCTATATCGGGGTGGTGCTAAAGTAGCTATTTCAGAAATTCATGAGGATGGATGGATAAACGACCCAACAGAAAATGATGTTCCGGTTCTTATTTTTGGACGCTTGCCCGAACCCGGTTCGTCTGTTGCCCGATTATATGATGCAGCACATGCCCACGGCTGGCAGCCACCTGATGATGCAGTGGCGGCATGGAGTTTTTATCCGACCAAAACTTTGGGCGCTATGGGCGATGCAGGTGCAGTTACCACTAACGACGAATCGCTTGCCAAAACATTGCGTGAATTATGCGGCAGAGATGACGTAATGCACGACCGCCGCCAGATTACCTCCCGGATTGACGAAATTCAGGCTGCCATTCTAAGCGTTAAATTGAAATATCTGCCCGAATGGTTGGAGATGAGAAAGCAAATTGCAAAAACCTACAATAACCGCTTAAAGCACCTGGGCATCACCTTACCCGGCGAATCACTTCATCATCTTTA
>CAYOWJ010000080.1:0-7501 GCA_964407625.1 uncultured Lentimicrobiaceae bacterium | reverse complement strand
TCAAAATAATCCCGGTCGTAGGTTTTCATCAGGAACCCGCCCCGTTATCCGATGGATAAAGGGCGATGGCCTGGATGATATGGTTACCCGCGCTGCCATTGGCCAGGCAACCAGGTTATTTGGTTATGAAGTTGATTATTGCCTTTGCACGCAGGGCATCAATGCCTCGCGAGTAAGAAGTATTCTGGAATGGGCTGATCAACCAGTGGAATGGTGGCCGGTTTCAGAAGAAGATAATCCTGAACTTGCCCGGTTTCTGATGGATGCAGGCTGCCCACCCGAAAATTTCGGCTACTGGTGGAAATGGTTTCCCGAAAGGGTGAGACCGGATGCACCGGAATGGATTCTTGACGGAGATATGGTAATTACAGGAAAACCTGACTGGTACCAGCGATGGGTCGAAGGAAAGGACATTGTAAGACTTTCGCAGGATGACTCCGAAAGCCCCTGGATTTATGGTAAATACGCCAGACTTGTTGATACTGAATTAATGCTTTATTCAGGGCTGGTATCGTTGCCCCCAAAATGCAGGTATATGCCCCACTTAGCAGAAGTATTGGCTGAACAGCCGTTATCGAATGGTCACAACGGAAAAGTGGACATGGATGAACAAGGGGTCATTGCTGCCACATTCCAAATAATGAACGCCAGCCCCGTACCTTTGTATGAATTCCCGTTCTGTCTTGCAACCGAGCATTCAATTAAATATGGATTAAAAGGTGATTTGGGATGTGCCTGGGGATACCATTTTGGAAGGGCTTTTGTTATGGCAAATGCTCTTTTTGACTTTTTAACAATTGAAAAAATAGTCTTTTCAAAGGATGATTCAACCCTTCCCGAAAAGTTTAGATGGCTTGGGAACTTTGGCCAGTGGGGGATTCCCGGCTGGTCAATGACAGATGGATGCACCGAAATAATCCTTCAATATGCAAATTCCTTCGCTGGTAAAAATGTATTGGAGCTAGGAACTTCACGAGGTAGGCTCACAGCCATGCTGGCAACTTTGGGCTGCAAGGTAACCAGCGTTGATCATCACGACAGGGGTGCGGCCGACAACCTCGACGGTTTGGCGGTAACTGTGGTTGTGGACGATATTGTTCATTTTATGAATACATCAAACCAGTTTTTCGACCTTGTGATTTGCGACATGCACGGCAATTCGCCCCGCGACTGGGAAAGAAATTTAAAACCCCTGATGAGGTTGGTAAAACAAGGCAGCACACTCATCATCAATAATTATTTACTCAACAAAATGCCTGAATGGCACGAAGAAACAGGTGTTGCGTGGTTTCTGAAACAACTTCCCCGCCGCTGGAATGTTACATTGTACGAGGACAACATCCCCGGTATTGCAATTGTTACCAACGATTTCAGGATAGAAATCAATAATAAAATCAGGACGTTCTCAAAGTGGTTTTCCGGTATATTTACAAAACAAGATAATCCTTTCCGGTTTCTTTATGTTGATTTCATCCGGAAACACCTTCAAATCATCCGGAATACCAGAATGATAAAGCAAAGCAGCCTTTTTAGCGAAAGCTACTACCTTCAAAATAATCCAGATGTGGCCAATTCAGGAATGAACCCCGCCCGGCATTACCTGCTCTACGGTGGCTTCGAAGGCCGGAATCCTTCCGAAAAATTCGATTCGTCATTTTATCTCGATCAAAACCCGGATGTGAAGGCCTCTGGGATGAACCCACTGGTGCATTATATCAGGTTTGGCAAGGACGAAAACCGCAATGCAACTTTTGGGCAGTCAAAAACTGGCATTGCGGATGATTCAAATATTATAGCCAAAAATGCCAAAAACAAGTGGAAATATGAGGTCCATTTAATGGAAGGAGTGGCAAGTAGTTCTTGTCAGGTGAGGTATTTCGATCAATCCATAAAATCAAAATACAGTTATGGAAATGCGATTGCCCATTGGGAAAAGGAAATTCAGGACTTTTGGAAACATTACAACGACAGGTTTTACGAGTTTTTTATCCTTTCCGGGAAGATTAAAAAAGGACATATACTTGATGTCGGCGCTGAGTTTTACAATAAATACATCAAAGAAGTAATTGCTTTCGGACAGGAATTTACTATTCTGGATTTGAAGGAAAAAGATCACCCCGATATTGAAATCATCAAAGACCTGGATCATTACTACAAATTTGACATGACACTGGATGATTACCGAAAAAATCCTGATTTGATTGGAAAATTTGATACGGTTTTAAGTTTCGGAGTTTTAAGTTATTACGACATAACACCCATAATGTGTGCTAAATATCTTGACAACTTAAATGGTTTTTTAAAACCGGGAGGTTTGGCAATTATTAAAGTTGACAGGCACGCGATTTTAAAACATACCCATTTCCCTCCTTTCGGGAAATTGCACGAACTTATCAGGAGCAGTTTTACGATTTCCGGTATTGATATTCTGGTAAGCGACACCGAGGAGTATGTGTTTTATTATTGCCTTAAATGCACTTCAGAATAATATGAAAATCACAAAAAATAGCAGTCAAATTTTTGTTTCACCTCACCTTGACGATGCGGTTTTATCATGTTATCCAATGATCAGCGACAGCATAAGCAAGGGTATAAATGTTGAGATTTGGACAATAATGACGGGCATCCCATCCAAGAAAGCCAGGTTTTCGGAATTTGCTTTGCACCTATCAAAACCAAACCCGGTTGGGTATGCAAAAATGAGGCAAGACGAAGATTTTTCAGTTGGTAAGAAGCTTGGCGCAAAAGTCGTTCATTTCGGTTTTCAGGATGCTATCTACAGAAATGATGAACACGGGCAACCCATTTATCAGGAAGCCAATGATGTTTTTAATAAAGTTGATTTGAGAGAGTTGTACCTGGTAAATCAGATTTTCGGAAAGTTGCGGGAATATTCGGACCCTGAATCCATAATAATATGCCCATCGGCAATGTGTGGCCATGTTGATCATATTTTAACAAGACTTGCCTGCGAAATGCTTCCCAACCAAATCGTTTACTACAACGAGTTTCCTTATACCATCAACATTCAAACTCCACTCCAACAAAATATTCAGGATGAATGGGCGGATAAAATAAGGATGTACAAATCGCAAACGGAACTGCTTTTCAAAGGAGAGGCTTTGAAAAAACTGCTTTCGCAACATCAGCCCGAATTGATTTCGCTGCAACAAAAGCAGACTTTAATACCGCACAAACTTCATTTTATCTGGGTTGGCGATGCGCCCATTCCACCGGCTGCTATCACCAATTTGGATTCATGGAGAAATCTACTTGGCGAAAAATGGGAGATCAGGTTATGGACAAACAAAGATTTGAACGAAAGCAATTTCGGCAGCGAGGTTCTGAAAAAAATTAAAGAAGCGCCATACGGTATCCAAAAGGCAGATATTTTGAGATATCAGATTTTAAGTAAAGAAGGCGGATGGTATTTCGACCTGGATTTCGAACCCCTTCAAAGCATCGAACCCATTGCCCTGTTGCTGCATGGCGAAGAATTGATTTTGTGCAACGAAGATGATGCTATGGAAAATAAAACCTCTAACGGTTTTTTCGCCTGTTCGGCAGGCAATGCAGCTATTTCAGCAATGGCCGGAGAAGTCTTAAAACAGCCTTTAAACACAGGGAATTTCGATATGTCGCACATTGTAACAAATACCGGCCCTGTTTTTTTTAACTCAATGCTTCAAAACGCAAATGCAGTTCACCTGCCGGTAAGTTTGTTTTATCCGGTAACATTTTCGGGGATCATCAGCCCTCAAAAAATAAATACAGGGCAATCGTTTGCGAAGCATAAATGGCACAACAGATACAGCGAAAACCGGATATTGTACTTTGGCACCGAAGAAAGCCCGGAAAGGGTAGCTTTTTCAGTTCCATTTTTCAAACGCTCTCCTCAAATAATGATCTTTTGCTTTGTAAAAGATGAACCCGAACTAATGTCCCGATGGATTCCATATCATGCAAAATTGGTTGGAATGAAAAACATTTTGATCATTGACCATGGCTCAAAAAGTGAGACAAAGACAATTTTCAACAAATTTGCCAAAAGTGGCCTGAAGATTTTTGATGCCGGAATGTATTCATTCGCCGACAAGGCAGAGGTACTTACCAAGGTGATGATGAAATTTAAACACTACCGCCTGCTTATTCCTTTGGACGCTGATGAATTTATTTGCATGAAAAACCACAAGGGCATGGATTGCAACAGGCAATCAATTCTCAAATCTTTCCGAAATCTTCCCGACAAACCTGTGGTTTTTAAATTTGGAACTTTTGACGTTTGTAATCAACCTGAAAAAAGCTACTTAGACCCATTGATAGAGATGAAGGAATTTCGGTTTTTCCCTCCTGAAACAACTGAGGTTTTCTCAACTAAAGCGCCCTCAAAGTCGTTTTTCCCCGGAAAGTACTTTGTTTCCACAGATGATGGAAACCACATCGGCAAAATTGAACCAAATGAAGGGTTTTTCTCTACAAACCTTTCTCTTGTACATTTTTATACACGCGGTTACGATCATTTTATTTCAAAATACAAGAATGCGGATGAAATAATTGGCGTTTCAAACCATGAAGAGCATATTCAAAAAGGAGGAGCCTGTTTTCACTGGATTGAAAGAAACCTTGCTATAAAGAGAGGCGAAGCCAGGAAATATTTTGAAACCAGGATATGCTCAATGCGAGGCCGGAAAGAAAAGGCCATTTCAAAAGCATTGCGAAAAAATTGGATTCAGCTTTTTTCCTGGAGCAAAACCCCGATGCGAAAGATTCGGGGATGAATCCGCTGCTTCATTTTATTTTGCATGGGATGAAAGAGGGTAGAAATTCTCCTACCAAGGTTGAATAAATTAGTTGTTTATTAATGCTTTGCGGGGTTAAAATATTGGAAAGCTAATAGGCTCCAATTTTTATAATTGATGTTTTTTGGAATAAATTGCAAAAGTAGAGTCTCAGAAAACGAAATAAATTTCGGAATTATTTGAGTTTTGAGTTTTGCTTATTCTGGTTTATCCAGGTTAGGATTTATTGTTTTATTTGGAAATGAACATAAGAACAAATCAAGGAATGGAACATAAAATAATAGCTCATTATCACGATTTTCTCAGGGAGATAAAGGAAAAAATCCGCTCTTCTCAGTACGAGGCTTCAAAGGCTGTAAATACCGCCATCATTACACTTTATTGGGATATTGGAAGCCGCCTGGCAGAAAAAATAAAATCGGGCTGGGGCAAATCGGTGGTCGAAACGCTTTCCAATGATATCCAAAAAGAGTTTCCTGGAATTAAAGGTTTCAGTAGCACTAATTTATGGTATATGAAGCAATTTTTTGAAGAATACAGGTCGTCAAAATTTCTCCAACCATTGGTTGGAGAAATTAGCTGGTCGAAGCACCTGGTTATCATGGGCAAGTGCAAAAACGAGCAGGAAAGGCAGTTTTATATTCTTGCAACAAAAAAATATGGCTGGACCAAAGATGTACTAATCAATAAAATCGAGTTAAAAGCCTTTGAAAAATTCGCATTAGGACAAAGCAATTTTGAGCACACCCTGCCCGAAAACATAAAGAATCAAGCCGTTCTTGCTCTCAAAGACGAATACAACTGGAATTTGTCGGAACTGGATGAGGAACATTCAGAACGGGAACTCGAAGAAGCCATAATAAAGAACATCAGAACTTTTCTGATGGATTTTGGCCCCGACTTCTCATTTATGGGCAATCAATACCGCATTCAGTTGGAAGACAAAGAGTATTTCATTGATTTGATGCTTTACCATCGCGCCATACAATGCCTTATTGCCATCGAGCTGAAAACTGGCGAATTTCTGCCCGAGTATAAAGGTAAAATGGAATTTTACCTCAATGTGTTGAATGATACTATAAAATTGCCTCACGAAAACCCCACAATTGGAATCATTATTTGCAAATCAAAGAGCCGCACAATTGTAGAATATGCGCTAAAAGACAGTTCAAAACCAATTGGGGTGGCCACATACAAGCATACGGTTACTTTACCAGAAGGCTACAGGGAACAACTTCCATCATCAGAGCAACTGGCAAACCGATTGAACGCTTTTATCGAATTAAGTAAAAACAAAAAATACTGAAAGAAATGTCAATAGCCGCGATAATTGTCAATTACTTCACCGAGAATTTCTTGTCTGAACTTCTGAATATCCTACAAAAAGAAGATTGTATTGATCAAATCGTTATTGCCGATAACGGGAGTTTAAATGATCTTAGGGAAATCACAGACAGTTTTTCAAAAGTTAAGGTCAAATCAATGCCGCATAATCCTGGATTTGGCGCGGCAATAAACCGTGTTGCCGAACAATATTCCGCCGAATATTTTTTAATCATCAACCCTGACACCCTTCCTGATACAGGATTTGCAAGACATTTGCTTGAAGGCGCAAAGCAAACCAACGCTTTGTTAGCCGGGCCAAGGTTTTACTGGGACAATGAAAAAAAATTCAAGCTGCCGCCTGCTTTGGGCTATTCATGGAAAACGCATTTCGAAATGCAACTTTTACAAGCCGGATCTCCCGATGCAAAATTAGTTGGTGATAATTGGATATGTCGCCATGAGCGTTTCTGGAACGCTGATGAGCCATTCGCGGAGCCTTTTCTTTCCGGAGGCTGCTTGTTGATCAAAAACGATCGCAAATTTTTTGCTGACGGAAAGATTTTCGATGAACGGTTTTTCCTTTACTACGAAGAAACAGACCTTTGTTTTCGTGCCATCGCGCAAAATCAAACCATTGTTGTTATCCCAAAAGCCGAAGTAGTGCATTATTGGGATCAGTCGCCATCGAATGAAAAAGGGAGATTGATGGCTGAATCGCACAGCAAATTCATGCTTAAGCATTATGGCAAAATTCCGGATTTTGAAGTTCCATCAAAAACGTTACTCCCTGGCGCTGGCATCCAGGATTTGGGAGTAATTACGCCAACCACTAAATTTTTCATCCAATATAATGATGTTGCGCAAAAACTTTCGTTCGAAATCGGGCTTAGCCCACATTTCATACCCTTTGCCCAGGCAAATTTGCCGGGACAATTTTTTCAGATTCCGGAATCAATAATCAACCACTTAAAACCAGGCGAATATTTTAGCCGGGTAAGAAACGCCTTAAACCAGACTTTGAAAATATGGAAATGGAAAAAACTTTAGAAACTGCTCATGGCCGTTTTTTACTCAGGCCTTACCGGGATGAAGACGAAGAGCAGGTAATTGCGCTGTGGGAAGCTGCTTTTAACCAGAAAATGGACAGGCGCATCTGGCGCTGGAAATTCCACGATAATCCGTTTGGCAGGCAAATCATGCTGTGCCTCACCGAAAACGGAATGCCCATTGCGATGTACGCTGGCATTCCTTACATCGCCAACTGGAATGGGCAGCAAATAAGGATGACACAATTGATTGATAATATGTCGCACCCCGATTTCAGGCAGGCAACCAATGGACGGAAAGGTCTGTTTATCCAAACCGCCGAATTTTTC
>CAYOWJ010000079.1:7997-13731 GCA_964407625.1 uncultured Lentimicrobiaceae bacterium | reverse complement strand
AAACAAAAAAAAGCCGGCCACAAACGGGCCGGCTTTTCATATTTTGAGTTTGAAAACTATTCGTCTTCGGCTTGTTCTTCTTCGTAAGCTTTGAGCAAGGCAGTCTGAACTTCACCAGGCACCTGAGCATATTCAGCAAATTTGAGCGAATAAATGGCGCGGCCACTGGTTATCGAACTTAAAGCTGTCGAATAACGGTTCATTTCGGCCAATGGAACTCTGGCTTTGATTTTCTGGTAGTTTCCTTCGCTGTCCATTCCCATAATCACGGCGCGGCGTCCCTGGAGGTCGGTCATTACATCGCCCATTTTTTCTTCAGGAACAATAACTTCCACATCGTAAATTGGTTCAAGAATTTTAGGGCCAGCATTTTTAAAGGCTTCGCGGAAAGCATGGCGTGAGGCAAGTTTAAACGAAATTTCGTTAGAATCAACGGGGTGCATTTTACCGTCGTAGATATAAACCACGATATCGCGGGCGTATGAACCTGTCAATGGGCCATCTTCCATTTTCTCCATCAAACCTTTCATAATTGCGGGTAAGAAACGTGCATCAATGGCTCCACCTACAACACAGTTTTTCATGATGAGTTTTCCACCCCAGTCGAGTTGAACTTCATCGGTTCCCCTGATCGGGAATTCGTTTGTAAAGGTCATTCCTTCGGTGTAAGGCTCAATCATCATGTGAACTTCACCAAACTGACCCGATCCACCTGATTGTTTTTTGTGGCGGTACATCGATTTGGCTTTTTTGGTGATAGTTTCGCGGTATGGAATCCTGGTAACAATGTATTCGATCGGGATTTTCTCGATGTTTTCGACGATCCATTTTATCAGGTTGAGGTGCAATTCGCCCATACCACCGGCAATAAGCTGGCGTAATTCGCGCGAATAACTGATGGTAAAAGTTTTGTCAACTTTATGCATTTCATGGAGAAAAGCGTTAAGTTTTTCTTCGTCACCCTGATTCTTGGCTTTTACAGCAAGGGTAATTTTGGTGTGAGGAAAAACAATTGGCTCGATAATATCATCAGCAATCTTGGGTGCATTGAGTGTTTCGTTGGTCGCAGTATTTTTAAGCTTAATTGTTGCGCCAATATCGCCGGCAACGAATTTGGTGATCTTTTCACGGTTTTTACCAGCCATCACAAACAACTGCGACAATCTTTCCTTAGTGCCGTTGTTTCCGTTGACCATATCGCTGCTTTCGTTCACTTCGCCGCTATAAACCTTGAAAAAGGACACTTCGCCAAGGTGTGACTCAATGGTTGTTTTAAACACCAACAAAGAGGTCGGGTCGGCTGGATTGCATTTTAAGAGTTTGCCTTCGGTGGTTTTTACAGGAGGCATTTCGGTTGGTGCAGGAGCCGACGTTGTGATAAAGTCCATCAGGCGTTTAATGCCCATATTGTGTTTTGCATTGATACAAAAAACCGGAAACATTCCGCGGTGAATTAAGCCGGCTTTAATGCCTTTGCGCATTTCATCTTCGGTGAGGGTTCCATTTTCAAAAAATACTTCCATCAGCGATTCGTCATTTTCGGCTGCAGCTTCGACGAGTATTCCCTGAAGTTCTTCGGCTTTTGCTTTTTCTGATGCAGGAATATCCAACTCCTGCACAGCGCCGTTATCGGAATATTTGTACATCTTCATCTTGATCAGGTCAACCACCGAATCAAATCCAAGACCTGCATTTACCGGGTATTGGCAGATGGTAACGTGATTTCCAAACTGAGCTTTTAACTGGCGGATGGTTTCTTCGAAATTCGATTTTTCGTGTTCGAGGTGGTTAATGGCAAAAATTACCGGTGTATTATTGCGTGAAGTGTATCTCCAACTGATTTCGGCGCCAACTTCAACGCCATTCTGGGCGTTGATAACCATAACGCCGGTATCGGCAACTTTAAGTGCTGAAACAACTTCGCCAACAAAATCATCGAAACCGGGGGTGTCGATAATATTAATTTTCTTTCCGCCAAATTCGGCGTAAAGCACAGTTGATGAAACTGAGTTTTGGCGCTCATGCTCGATGTCCCTGTAATCGGATACTGTATTTTTATCATCAACAGAACCTCTTCTGTTAATCACACCACCTTCAAGCAGCATGCACTCGGCAAGTGTTGTTTTTCCTGATTTTGCACCTCCTACGAGGGCAATGTTGCGAATTTCGTCAGTTTGATATACCTTCATTTTTTCTGATCGTAATTATTAATTTTTAATTTTTACAGACTATGCATTTTGAGGGTTGCAAAAATATAAAAAACTGATTAATAATAAAGAAACTTTGTGAATATTTGATTTTGGACGGTTTGCAGAAATCTGTCAGGACAAGAAAGTGCTGGTTTTGAGGGTGATCTCCTGCTTTTTAGCATTGCCCGGGTTGATTTGCAAGCCGCCACAAACTATTCTTCATCAGCATTGTTTAGTTAAAAATTAAAAATTGAAGTAAAATGAATATCAAAATTCATCATCAGGCTGATCAGGTCAAAGGGCAGTTTAACGGAGGCGCCATTTTAGAGAACAAGCCCATCGGATTTCCTCAGGATCGTGGCAAGCAAGCGCCCTATTCAAATCTTTTTTACTGGGCACATGCCTGGAGTGATGAAGGTAGCTTAATTGGCGAGCATCCGCACCAGGGTTTTGAGATTATGTCGGTGGTTCTGGAAGGCGATATTGTGCATTACGACAACAAAAACAAAAGCTGGTTTCCACTGAAAAAAGGTGATGTCCAGATTATCAGGGCTGGATCAGGAATCTCACATGCCGAGCAGGTTAATCCCGGAAGCAGGATTTTTCAAATCTGGTTTGATCCTGACCTTACCAGAACATTGTCGATGGAGCCATCATACAACGATTATAAAAGCCATGAACTGCCTGTTGCTTCAAAAAACGGGATGTCAGTCACGACCATAAAAGGTGAAGGCTCTCCCATAAAAATGGAAACTCCCGGCGTTTCAATTTTCGAAATTAACTGCAGTGAAGGAGATCGTATTTTCGACCTTTATGATGAGAAGATAGCCTCGGTTTACCTGGTAAGCGGGTACATGAAATTTGGCGAGCATCTGCTCGGAAAAAATGATTTTGCCATCATCAGCGGCACTACAAGACTTGTTTTTGAGGCTGAAACGCCATGTCGGATTTTTCTCATTCAATCGCCCCAAAAGATCGGCTACACGCCCTATCAGGATCTTTACAAAAGATAGTTTTTTAACTTTTGAAAAGCTGTAAATGCGTGTGGCAGCAATTTCTTTGTATCTTGCACATCTTTTTTTAAAGTTAAAATGCTATGAGTATCGAAATACGTGAAGTTAAATCCAAAGGCGAACTGAAAACCTTCATTCATTTACCCGGAATTATTCATAAAAATCACGACGCCTGGATTCCTCCTATTTATGCGGATGACCGCAAGTTTTTTAATGCAAAAAAGAACAAAACTTTCAGTTATTCCGATACCATTTTATTGCTCGCTTTTAACGATCGAAAACCTGTCGGGAGGATTATGGGCCTTGTTAACCACCGGTTTAATGAGCAGCAAAATGCCCGCGATGCACGTTTTGAATTTATGGAGTGTTACAACGACAACGAAGTTGCGCTTCAGCTTTTAAGCCATGTCGAAAACTGGGCACGGCAAAAAGGAATGACAAAAATGGTGGGTCCGATGGGTTTTTCGGATAAAGATCCCCAAGGTTTTGTTATCGAAGGTTTCGACAAACAGGCAATTATTGCAACCAATTGTAATTTCGAATACATGGTTAACCTCGTTACCGAAAATGGCTATTCAAAGCTGGTCGATTTACTTGACTATATTATCGAAATACCCGATGAAACCATGCCAATTTACCGCCGTGTTTTCGAGCGCGCCGAAAAATCAAGCGGACTCGTCATTCATGAATTCACCAGCCAGAAACAATTCAAACCGTTTATCAAACCCATTTTCGTATTAATAAATGAGGCTTACCGCAACATTTATGGCTTCGTGCCGCTTGACGATGAGGAGGTTGATGAGTTTGCCAAAAGATATTTGCCCATCGTTGATCCTGAATTTGTTAAAGTGCTCACTTTCGGCGAAAAGTTAGTCGGGTTTGTTATTGCCCTTCCCTGTATGAGTGATGGGATAAAAAAATCGGGCGGAAAGCTTTTCCCTTTTGGCATTTTCCACATTCTGCGATCGGCGAAAAAGACCCATAAACTTGACCTGATGTTAGGCGCCATTGATGAAGAATTCAGGAACCGCGGTGCTGATGTGCTGATGGGCATGAAAATATTTGAGTCGTGCCGCAAACGCAAAATCACACAAATCGAGAGCCACCTGGTTTTGGAAACCAACACGAAAATGCTTGCCGAACTTACCAAAGCCGGCGGTGTCGTGATGAAGCGATTCCGGATTTACCAAAAAAAGCTTTAGAAATTTTCAAGGCTCAACCCGTTTTTAAAAATGCCTAAACGAGATTTTCAGACTTTAATCGTAAAGTTTGATAAACTCCTTTTTATTCCCTGTGGCGTTTTGAAATCTCCTGAAATCCACTAAAGACGAAATATTCATGACAGCAAACAGGCTTTTAACTGCCTGTATGCAGCCCATTTTCGAACCCACGGAAATTCCTCGTCAAAATTTGTAAGGCACCGGAAAATACCAAACTCAAACATTTTGTTACATAAACTGTTTAGCATGCAAAATCTCTTTATTTTTGAAATCCATCAAAAAAGATTAAAAAATGAAATACATCCCGGTATTTTTACACGGAGGGTTGCCTGTTGCAGCTTTTCGGGCAAAGCTTTCTGATGCTTTGCCCGGGTCGGAACTACTTTTTTATGATTCCTATGCCGGGTTTATCGAAAATATTGAGACCAATCAACCGCCGATTATTATCATTGTTCCGGGAAATCTCACCGCTGATGAGCATCAAAAAATGAGTGCTGCTGTGCGTTTCGTCAGGCAAAGCGGCGCTTCGGTGGTAATGATTTCATCTGTTCAGGAAAATCCGTTGGAGGATATTTCAATTTTTCATGAGGCTGATCTGGTGATTTCCGAAAGCATTGGTTCTGACAAATGGAGCAGGATTGTTTACAGTTTAATCCCGGATGAAGAAGAAAAAGTTCAGGCGCTTTTGCAGCCTGAGGAAGAAGATTTGAAGGACAGCAGGCGTCAGTTTTCGACCTTGATCGAAAACTTGCCGGGCATCGCTTACCAGTGCAAAAATGATGAACACTGGACCATGTACTTTATCAGTAAAAATGTAAAGCAGCTTACCGGTTACCAGGCTGAAGATCTCATCGACAACAAACTAATCAGTTTCAGCGAAATTATCCTTCCCGAAGATCGCGATTACGTTTCGGAGACCATCCTGAATTCAGTCGGGAAAAGCAAGCAGTTTAAACTGGAGTATCGCATCAAAACCCGACAGGGAGGTATAAAATGGGTTTGGGAACAAGGTAGAACTGTCAGGCTGAAGCATAAAACGGAATCCTTACTCGAGGGTTTCATTATCGATATCACCGAAAGGAAAATGGCTGAAATCAGGGCCGAAATCATGCATAACATTGCTGTGGCGCTCAATGCAACCAAAGATATGAGCGGGCTTGTGAAATTTATCCGGGATGAACTTGGTAAAGTGGTTAACGCCAAAAATTTTATGTTAGCCTTGTATGATGAACGTAAAGACGAACTTTCGCTACCGGAATTGAGTGACGATCATAACCAGTTTGAAAATATACGGTTGGATAAAACTTTGTCT
>CAYOWJ010000079.1:0-7897 GCA_964407625.1 uncultured Lentimicrobiaceae bacterium | reverse complement strand
ATTGAGTGACGATCATAACCAGTTTGAAAATATACGGTTGGATAAAACTTTGTCTGCGCTGGTAATCCGGAAAAATAAATCACTTCTGCTCACAGGAAGCCAAATTGAAGAAATGCAGCAAAAAGGCAAAATCGAAGGCATTGCATCTCCGGCTAAATCCTGGCTGGGAGTGCCATTGAGGGTTGTTGATAAAGTTTCAGGGATCATCATTTTACAGGATTTCGATAGTGAAGATGCAATCAGCGAATACGACCGCGATCTGCTGGAATTTGTCTCGGCTCAGGTAGCGGCAACCATCAGCAAAAAACAATCGGAAGACGAAATCCGAAAGTTGCTGCAGTCGGTCGAGCAAAATCCAAACCCGATAATCATCACCAACAAGGCCGGAACAATCGAATATGTCAACAGGAAATTCACCGAATTATCAGGGTTTGAATCTTCAGAAGTATTGGGAATAATCCCACATATTCTTGACCCAAAAATAACAGATCCTCTTTTTTGTGAACGAATCTGGGACAAAATCCTTGCTGGCAGCGATTGGCACGGAGAATATTTTAATTTCAAAAAAAGTGGCGAAACCTACTGGGAACTTGCCTCCATTTCGCCAATTAAAGATGACGACGGAACAATTACACATCTGATTTACAGTAAAGAAGACATTACAGGCAGGATTAAAATGGAGAAGGATTTGGTTGCTGCCAAGATAAAAGCCGAAGAATCCGACAGGTTAAAAACCGCATTTCTGGCCAATATGTCGCACGAAATCCGAACACCGATGAATGCCATCATCGGCTTTGCCGAAATGCTTCACGAAGAAAATTATACGGCTCAGGAGCATTCCAGGTTTACCAAGCTCATCGGCGAAAACGGGCGTAAGTTATTATCGATAATCGACGATATTATTGATATTGCAAAGATCGAATCGGGGCAACTGAATATTTCGACGCTTCGTTGCTCGGCCAACAAAATTCTTTTTGACAACTACTATGTTTTCAGAGAAATAATCGCAAAGCACAATAAACACAACATCGAACTCAGGACTTCACAAAATGTTCCCGATCAGAACCTGCAATTTATTTCCGATCCTCACCGCATTAACCAGGTAATTTATAACCTGATGACCAACGCCCTCAAATACACTTTTCAGGGATTCATCGAACTGGGCTACAAGCTTATCACCATCAACAACAAGCAAAATATTTGCTTTTATGTGAAAGACAGCGGCGTTGGGATTCCAAAAGAAAAAAGCGAAATTATTTTCGACAGGTTCCGGCAGATTGAAGAAAATCATACCCGTGTTACCGGAGGTGCCGGGCTTGGGCTGGCCATCTCCAAAAATATCGCCCGACTGATGGGTGGTGATATTACGGTTGATTCGGAAATAGGGCAGGGTTCTACTTTTTATTTTACGATCCCGTTTAATGAGGTCAGATCCGACGAAAAATACGAAGAACCTGCAGGAATGACGCGGAGAAGTCCAAACTGGTCCGACCATTCGATTTTGATTGCCGAAGACGAAGATTCGAATTTCCAGCTCCTCGATGTCATGCTTCGTAAAAGTAAGGTGAAAGTGATGCGGGCTTACAATGGAAAAGAAGCTGTTGAATTTGTGCGAAGCGGGAAAGATTTTGACCTCGTTCTGATGGATGTGCGCATGCCTGTAATGAACGGTTATGATGCAACGGCAGCAATAAAGGAGATTAATCCCAACCTTCCGGTGGTTGCACAAACTGCTTTTGCTTTGAGTGGCGACCGCGAAATAAGTATTAATTCGGGTTGCGATGATTATATTTCGAAACCCATCAAATCAGACGAATTGTACAGGATTATCTCCAAATTCTTTGTGTAGGATTTTTCGATAAGAACCTTTGATGGATTGGCTGTTTTTCCTGATTTGGGATGAATATGATTCTTTTTTCCTTTTCAGGATCAGGAAAAGATTTTAGCCTCAATTTAGTTGCAAGCATTGCATAAGACGTGCACTGTGAATAAAATGAAAACCAGCAAAACAACAATATGAGAGAATTTTGTTTAATGATACTTGTGATCATCTTATCGATGAATAATTTATCCGCTCAATCTGTGGAGTTAGGATCCTGGAACATTTTAAACATTAAATACAATCATACTGACAACTTAAGCCTTTTTGGAGAAGGTCAACTACGTTCCTTGAAATTTTACAACTATTTTCACTACTATGAACTCAAGGGTGGTATTAACTACAAAATTCACAAATCAGCACAATTGACTTTGGGAGCGGGTAGTTACCAAACCTATAATGAGGGTGGAAACTTTGTACTTCCTAAAAACAATGACGAGTTCAGACTTTGGCCTCAGATTATCTTGTTTCAGGAAATAAATAAACTCAAAATTGAACAGCGCTATAGAGTAGAAATGAGATGGACAAGTAACGGATATCGTAACAGATTTCGTTATAGAATCGGGATTTCTTATCAATTTGGAAAAGATACAAAGGGCTACAAGCCATTTCAGGCAAGCTTAAGCAATGAATTATTCTTTACTGACAATGAACCGTATTTTGAGCGTAACAGAATTCAAATGGTATTGAATTATAAAACATCTAAAAGCTCAACAATACAATTAGGCTATTTACATCAGTTTGACTATAAAATAAATGACGAGACAGGACGAGACTTTTTAGTAGTTGGTTTTTACTACGAATTATTTGGAAAAACGACATCAAAAACAGAATATGAAAACGAACTTAAAGATAACTAAACGGTATAAAAAAAGTGCCGGTATAGTAGATTGTTCAAAGGTTGTAGCCCGCTTCAACTTTTACGTTACCTGATAGTTTATCACCCGCAATCAGCAACTTTTCAAACAGCCACACGATAAGTACAGGTTTGTCGAAAAAAAATAACCGCCGCAGTGTAATCTACACTACGGCGGTTATTTTTTTGGATCAGGTTGACCTACTCGGCAGTTTTTACAATTTTGTCAACCGGGATGTTTTTTAACATGTTTGTAACTTCGTTTTCATCCGGAATTCCATTGCATGCAAAGGTAAACATCGAACTGCCAAAAGGCATTTGAATATTGTATGAAACTTCGCCTTCGGAACTTACGCTTTTGGTGAGAAGCGCCTTGTAGTTTTCGATTTTAATACGCTTTTGGTTAGGATCAGAATTTATAAACGACGGCATGGCCAGCATCGCATTAATGGCGGTAATCATTGGTGAATCGCTCATAATCTGAACCGAAGCATCTTTGTTTTCGCCCTTGTAATTGCGGTTTACAAATAAACCTGCGAAACCTGCGGTTACGCCGGTAACATTATCGTTTTCGATCAATTTATCCATCCCGCCAATATTGTCGGGCAGCAAGGCAAGAATATCTTTTCCGATTGCCTGATTGATGCCCTGCAACGCCTGCTGAAGTGCAAAACGTGCGTTTTCAAGATCACCTGAACTGTATGAAGCCTCTGCTTCATTAAGTTTTTCCTGGACGTCCTGTGCCTTTACCTGGAACCCAAGGCAGAGCACAAATATTAAGGTACTTATTATGAGCTTTTTCATTGTTCTCCTAATTCTTTTTTAATTTTTTCGATATCAATTTTTTCTGCGGCACTCATGATTTCCTGTTCGCTGGCAAAGTTAATTCCTTCAGCGATCAGGATGGACGATTGTCCGAAAGGTACGCTGAGTTTATAACCCGATGATTCGTCGTATTCAAGAACAGCTCTGTATTCTTTGAATTTTACCTGTTTGTGGTTCTGGTCCTGCGTTGAAGCATACGAGCCTGAAGCGAGGTACATGTTGGCCATCGAAAGCAGGCCGGCATCATTGCCGATTGTAATTCCAAGTTCCTGGTCACCTTTTCGGTAGGTCCGCTCGATAATCAATCCCACAAAACCAATTCCTGAACTGGTTACATTGTCTTCTTCAGCAACTTTGTCGAGGCCTGAAATCGATTCAGGAAGATCTTTAAGAATTTGCTTTCCGATTTCCAGCTCGATGCCCAAAATGGCCTGACGAACCGAAAAACGTGCATTACTGTATTGTTTTCCGTCAAAAGCAGTTCCTGCATCTTTGATGTTTGCTTTTACATCGGGTGCAGTATTGCTCAGTCCTCCACCACGATTATTACTTGCACCGGAGGATGAAGAGGATGAGGATGAGGATCCCCCCTGGTCGGGATATGACGTCTGATTGGATTGATTGTTCTGATCAGTTTTGTCTTTCCCGAAAACCTTTTCGATCGCTTTGTCTTCAGTCTTGTCTTTAAGTTTTTTGATAAAACTTTGCGAAAAAGCCTGTTGACTGGCAAAAGCCGCAAACAAAAAGGTTAAACAAAATAAAATTCCATACTTTTTCATTTTCAGTGATCATTTTAATTTGAGGCGAAAATAAACAATTAATCATTTCTCAAATACAAATTTAAACATTTAAGCGCTCGGCGTCCAATTGGAATTTGGTGAAAGTAATTCCCTAATTTATTTATCGCGATATTTGCGCCTTCATAAAACGGATAACTTACAGCAGATGAATAAGATTGAACTTTTGGCTCCGGCAAAAAATGCTGAGGCAGGAAAAATTGCCATTAATTACGGCGCTGATGCGGTTTACATTGGCTATCAAAAATTTGGTGCACGCGCTGCGGTGGGTAATTCGCTGAAAGATATTTCGGAACTTGCCACCTATGCTCATGTGTTTAATGCCCGGGTTTATGTAACGGTTAACACTGTTTTATTCGACCAGGAGCTTGACGAAGTTCAAAAGCTCATTTATCAGTTGTACGAACTTGGCGTGGATGCCTTGATTATCCAGGATTATGGCATCCTGGAAATGGATTTGCCACCCATCCCGATTTTTGCCAGCACACAAATGCACAATCACAATCCTGAACACATTCTTTTCCTCGAAAAGGTTGGCTTTAAACGAGCCATCCTGGCAAGGGAGTTATCGTTAAAGCAAATCGAAGAAATCAGGGCGGCAACGAATATTGACCTTGAATTTTTTGTTCATGGCGCGCTCTGCGTTTGTTACAGCGGGCAATGTTATTTTAGTCAGGCCATCAAAAAAGGCAGCGCCAACCGCGGGGAATGTGCCCAGCCTTGCCGTGCTTATTACGATTTGAGCGATAAAAATGGGAAAACCATCGCAAAAAATAAGTTTATTCTGTCGCCAAAAGACCTCAATCTTTCGGGTTATCTGCACCAGTTGATGGATGCCGGAATTTCATCTTTTAAAATTGAAGGCCGGTTGAAGGATCTGAATTACGTAAAAAACATCACTGCCTTTTACAGGAAAAAAACCGACGAAATTCTGGAAGGTTCATCTGATTTTAAAAAACCGTCAACAGGAAAGGTGATTTTTGATTTTATTCCTGATCCCGAAAAATCCTTTAACCGCGGATTTACCAACTATTTTATCGAAGGCCGGAAATCCAAAGTTTCGTCTTTCGATTCGCCAAAATCGCTTGGGAAATATCTTGGAAAAGTTCGGGAATTGACGCCGCTATATTTTAAAATCGAAACCAGCGAAGTTTTGGCCAATGGCGACGGGCTTTGCTTTTTTGATGCAAAGAAGAATTTGCTGGGTCTCCGGTTGAATAAAAATGAAAGCGGAAAACTTTATCCCGATTCGCTAAATGGCCTTTTTATGGGTGCCGAAATTTACCGGAATCACGATCAGGAAATGACGAAAAAGCTCGAAACATCAGGCACCGTCCGGAAAATTGGTGTTCGGTTTTTGCTTCTGGATCGCGATGATACCATTGTTTTGGAAGTTTCGGATGAAGATAATAACCGCACAAAGCTCATCATCGAAACCGAAAAAATTCCTGCCAACAATCCCGAAAAGGCGATCGAAACCATCAAAAAGCAGTTATCAAAATCGGGTGAAACCATTTTTGAAGTCACCGGAGTTGAGATCAGGCTGAGTCCGGTACTTTTCTTTCCGGCCTCCGTTTTAAACGATTCGAGGAGGCTCATCCTGGAGCAATTATCCGCCGAAAGGCTTAAAAATTACAAACCGGAAACTTCTTTCATCATCAAAAATGATTTTCCTTTTCCAGAAAAAGAACTCAGTTTTAAAGCAAACATCGTCAACGAAAAAGCGGTGGCCTTTTACAAAAGGCACGGCGTAACCAGCCTGACGTATGGTTTCGAAAAAGAAACTCCCACAGCACCTGCCGAAATTATGACCACCAAATATTGTGTAAAATTTCAGATGGGACTTTGTACCGGAAAAAAGGAAGGAGCCTCCGAAGATGTGATGTTTATGAACGACAACCAGCGCAAATACAAGCTTGTTTTCGATTGTAACGCATGTAAAATGAAGGTGGTTTTGTGAGTCTGAGTTCGTCGGAATTTCAACAATTTTGGTTGATTTCGTGCAATTAGTAACTCAAAGTGCATAAAAGTTGCCAGCTTTTGTGCAGTATGATGTTGGAAGTGCATAATTCTCCTAAAATTTTTTTATCAAAATGAGGATTATTTTCATGAGTTTAGTCTAAAAACTGTTTATTTTGGGCTAAAGCCCGGTAACTGGTTGTTTTTCAATTGCCCCGACCTTAAGGTTGGGGCAATTGATATTCTTGATATTCTGGGCTTTAGCCCAATTGATTTCATATTTAACACCTTTTTAGACTAATCTGTTTCATGTTTTAACTTTTCCATCTGTAAAATAATTGCATGGTTTTCCAGTGAAGGCCTGGTAAATATGAATCCTGAAAACTTCAAATTTCGTTTTTACCGAAGATTTAAATCAAACATTCCCCGAAAATCGAATTTTAAAATCAATCCCGTCAAAACGGGTTGTATCATGATATTTGAGCAAACACCCCACCTAATTTTTTTAATTACTCGCCAAAGGGCAAAAAGTTTTTATTTTTGCACCGGCTAAAAACCAGCCAATTAATAATTAATAGTATAAAATGAAAAATTTAAAAGTTGCCGAACTGCTTAAAAGCACCGAATTCGACCGGATTGTAAACGTAAAAGGTTGGGTTCGCACCAAACGTGGAAATAATAAAGTAGCGTTTATCGCCCTTAACGACGGTTCGGTAATCCATAATATCCAGGTTGTGGTTGATGTTGCTTCATTTGATGAGGAAATGCTGAAACTCATCACCACAGGCGCCGGAATTTCGGTTACAGGAAAATTGGTTCAGTCGATGGGGCAGGGGCAAAGTGTCGAAATTCAGGCCACCGAAATCGAAGTTTATGGCACAGCAGATGCCAACACTTACCCGCTGCAAAAAAAAGGACATTCGCTTGAATTTCTTCGCGAGATTGCCCATCTTCGCCCACGCACCAACACCTTTGGAGCTGTTTTACGGATTCGTCATTCGCTGGCTTTTGCCATCCACAAATATTTTAACGACCGCGGTTTTTATTATCTGCACACGCCCATCGTCACCGGCTCGGATGCCGAAGGCGCCGGAGCAATGTTCAGAGTAACCACGCTCGATGCGCTTAAACCACCATTGACCGAAACCGGTGAAGTAAATTTTAAAGAAGATTTCTTTGGGAAAGCTACCAACCTTACTGTTTCAGGTCAGTTGGAAGGCGAGCTTGGCGCGACAGCACTGAGTTTGATTTATACTTTCGGACCTACCTTCCGCGCTGAAAACTCCAATACCCCGCGCCACCTTGCTGAATTCTGGATGATCGAACCTGAGATGGCTTTTTACGATATTACCGACAACATGGACCTTGCCGAGGATTTCCTGAAATCTCTCGTTAATTATGCGCTGGAGCACAATGCCGATGATTTGGAATTCCTGAATACGATGTACGACAAGGAACTTATTGCCCGCCTGCGTTCAATTACCGAAACAAAATATGAAAGGCTGGATTACACCGAAGCCGTCGAAATTTTGATAAAGTCGGGAAAAACGTTTGAATTCCCGGTTTCCTGGGGCATCGACC
>CAYOWJ010000078.1:10737-13740 GCA_964407625.1 uncultured Lentimicrobiaceae bacterium | reverse complement strand
TTTCGCAGGCCATCGAGATTTCGCCCAATGAAGCCCTTTTCTTAGCTGCATCCACCGCCAGCTCCAACAAATTGCCTTCGCCGGTTTCGCAGGCTTTGGTGATGGCGTCGAGTGAAGCCTGAACTTCGGCTTCGTTCCTGATTTCCCTGAGTTTTTTAAGACGTTCGATCTGTGAAAGCCGAACGGCGGTATTGTCAACTTCCAGGGTTTCGATGGGGTCTTCCTTTTCGAGCCTGTATTTGTTGATGCCCACGATGGTATCTTTGTGCGAGTCGATCCGCGCCTGTTTACGGGCAGCAGCTTCCTCGATGCGCATTTTTGGTATTCCCGTTTCGATGGCTTTGGCCATGCCGCCCAGTTCTTCAACTTCTTCGATGAGTTTCCAGGCATTGCGGGCGATTTCATGGGTGAGCGTTTCAACATAATACGAGCCAGCCCATGGATCAACCACCCGGCAAATGTCGGTTTCTTCCTGAAGATAAATCTGTGTGTTTCGGGCGATACGTGCCGAAAAATCGGTAGGCAAAGCGATGGCTTCATCCAGCGCGTTGGTGTGCAGCGATTGTGTGTGACCAAGCGCGGCGGCCATGGCTTCAACACAGGTGCGGGCAACATTGTTAAACGGGTCCTGCTCGGTGAGGCTCCATCCCGAAGTCTGGCAATGCGTGCGCAAAGCCATCGATTTTGGGTTTTTAGGATTAAACTGTTTTACGATTTTTGCCCACAGCATCCTGGCAGCACGGAGTTTGGCGATTTCCATAAAATGGTTCATGCCAATGCCCCAGAAAAATGATAAACGTGGCGCAAAAGTATCAATGTCCATGCCCGTGGCAACGCCTGCGCGGAGGTATTCGAGGCCGTCGGCCAAAGTATAGGCCAGCTCAATATCGGCAGTACCGCCGGCTTCCTGAATGTGGTAGCCGCTGATGCTGATCGAATTGAACTTGGGCATATTTTGCGAGGTGTACTTGAAAATATCGGCAATGATGCGCATCGAGCTTAAAGGCGGATAAATGTAGGTGTTGCGCACCATAAATTCTTTGAGGATATCATTCTGGATGGTCCCGGTGAGTTCATCTAATTTTACACCCTGCTCTAATCCGGCAACGATATAAAATGCCAGAACCGGCAGAACAGCGCCATTCATCGTCATCGAAACCGACATTTTGTCCAACGGGATCTGGTCGAAGAGGATTTTCATGTCCAGGATCGAATCGACGGCTACGCCGGCTTTTCCAACATCGCCCTCCACGCGCTCATGATCGGAGTCGTAACCGCGGTGAGTGGCAAGGTCGAAGGCGATAGATAAACCTTTTTGCCCCGCAGCCAGGTTGCGGCGATAAAAAGCGTTGGACTCCTCGGCTGTCGAAAAACCAGCATACTGTCGAACCGTCCAGGGCTGCATCACATACATGGTCGAGTAAGGGCCACGCAAAAATGGCGGCAGTCCGGCAGCATACTGCAGGTGTTCCATCATTTCGAGGTCGGCCTCGGTATAAACCGGCTTTACAGGGATTTGCTCGGGTGTAAGCCAGCCGGCGTCAATCTTGTTTTCCTTTTCCCACTCAGCTTTGGATAATTTGGGCTTAGGTGACGATTTTATATTGATGTTTTTGAAATTCGGTTTCATCTTTCGTTTATTTTAAGTTAGAAAAGGCATTAAACAATGTTGAGCAACTTTTGAAATTCGTTGAGCGTCTCCAAAACATTGGATTTTACATGGATAAAATGTTTGATGCCTTTGGCTTTTAGTTCTTCGATGCTGTCTTTCGGGAAACCGGCAACAACCACGATGGCTTTCTGGCCGATTTTGGTAAAGATTTCAGGAACAATTACAGGGTAATCGTCGTCGCTTCCGCAGATGACAACGATTTCGGCCTTGCTTTCCAAACTTGCGGCAACGCCTTCTTCGATGGTTTTAAAACCGTTGTTGTCAACAACTTCAAAACCGGCACAGGCAAAAAAGTTACTCGAAAACTGCGACCTTGCACGGCGCATGGCCAGGCTACCGTAAGTAAACATGAAGGCTTTCGGCCGTTTGTTTTTCATCGCAAAAAGGTCGGTTTTGTAGCGCAAAAGCTCGAAACCCTGCGCCCCGCGATAGGTTTTCAACGGTTCAGCAATAACATTTTCCGATATTTCGGATGATGGCTCAACCACCGCAGTATCAATTTCCTTATTTACAAATTCGTTAAAATTTGGATATTGATTGGTGCCAATTAAAATTTCCTTCCGGTTAGCGATGGCTGCGTCGCGCTTTTGGGAAGTTTCGTGAATCCTTTGCTGAATAAAGCCTTTTTTGAAAGCTTCGATAAATCCGCCCATTTCGCTGATCTGAAGGAAAATCTTCCAGGCTTTTTCAACAAGGGCGTCGGTCAGGTTTTCGAGATAATAGGAGCCGGCGGCCGGGTCGATCACTTTATCGAAGTAACATTCTTCTTTAATTACCAATTGCTGGTTGCGGGCGATGCGCTCCGAAAACGCGGAGGTTTGTTCAAAAACCGCATTGTATGGCCGGATTGTCAATGAATTTGTGCCACCAATTATTGCCGACATGGCTTCGGTGGTGGTGCGGAGCATGTTCATTTGCGGGTCGTACATGGTTTTGTTCCAGTCGGCGGTTACCGTGTGAATGTGCGTTTTGGTAAATTCGGCATCCGAAGGCCCATAAGCATTTACAATTTTAGCCCACAACAGCCTTGCAGCACGGATTTTGGCTATCTCCATAAAATAATTGGAGCCTGTGGCAAAGGTGAATTTTATTTTGGGTGCGATGTCATCAATATTAAGTCCCAGGTCGGTGAGTTTTGAAAGATATTCGTTGCCGTATGCCAGGCCAAAAGCCAGTTCTTCGGCGATGGATGAACCTGCATTTTTAAAATAACGGGCATTTACTGCCAAAGTTCTGAAGTGCGGAACATGCTTCGATTCTTCGATCAAAGTTTTACAAACCTCAAAATCCGAAGATTCTGACATATAGAAATTTCCTTTTAAAATGAGGTT
>CAYOWJ010000078.1:0-10637 GCA_964407625.1 uncultured Lentimicrobiaceae bacterium | reverse complement strand
GTTTTCCGGCTGGTTCGCACAAACGGAAAATCGCCGGGAAATACGTTGAGGTATTCAAGATTTTTAATGTCTTCTTCACGGTAATAGGGCTTAACGTCGAAGCCTTCCATGGTTTTCCAGACTAACTTTTTGACATAGTCAGCCCCTTTGAGGTCCTTCTGAATCAAAGCTTCCCAGGTTTCGGTTGAAACCGGCGGGAACGATTCGAACAACTTTACGTCTTCGGTGTTTTTTTCTTCAAATAAATCCATAATTTAACGGATATTTAATATAGAAACCATTCTAATTTTAACATTAAATCCTCAAAAACAGTAAGTTTTAAATTTGAGGCTGCAAAAATAAAACAAAAATCACATCAGGCGACCTTGTTGCTTTGAATTATTGTGAAATGATTAACAAAGCTGGGGCGGTGTTTTGCATTAATTATTTCGCGATGAATTCTAAAATCCAAAACCTCACCACGCCTCAAGCGTGGGTAGGATTATTAAATCTGCCTTTTTGACATGGAAAATGACATTAGAGAATTTGTCTGCATAAACCCCTGATTTAAAATCAAAACTAATTTAAAATCAACCTGATAAGGCAACATCAGTAATTTTCAACTAAAAATTATACCCCTTTGGATTTTAGATTCGGGAAATATTTTCTTAAATGGCATAATGATTGACAATCAGCCTGCCGTAACAAAGAATTTTACAAAAAAAATTATATAGAAATTTAGAAAGGAGCCATAAAAAATGGGAAAAATCATTGGAATCGACCTGGGAACAACTAATTCATGCGTTGCCGTAATGGAAGGCAGCGAACCTGTTGTTATTCCAAACTCTGAAGGTCGCAGAACTACACCATCAATCGTTGCATTTACCGAAAACGGAGAGCGAAAAGTGGGTGATCCGGCCAAGAGGCAGGCAATTACAAACTCTACAAAAACAATATCTTCAATTAAACGGTTCATGGGTGAATCCTTCGACAGGGTTCAAAAAGAAGTCAACCGGGTTTCGTACAAAGTTTTAAAAGGCGACAATAATACGCCGCGTGTTAAAATTGATGACCGGCAATATTCTCCACAGGAAATTTCGGCCATGGTTCTTCAGAAAATGAAGAAGACTGCTGAGGATTATCTTGGCCAAACTGTTACTGATGCGGTAATTACCGTTCCTGCATATTTTAGCGACTCGCAACGTCAGGCTACCAAAGAAGCTGGCGAAATTGCAGGGTTGAATGTACGCAGAATCATTAACGAACCTACCGCTGCAGCCCTGGCTTACGGGCTTGATAAGAAAAAACATGAAATAAAAGTTGCGGTTTTCGACCTCGGAGGTGGAACTTTTGATATCTCCATTCTCGAACTTGGCGATGGCGTTTTTGAAGTAAAATCGACCAATGGAGATACTCACCTTGGCGGTGATGACTTCGACCACATGGTGATTGACTGGCTTGCTGAGGAATTTAAAGGCGAACACAATGTTGACCTGCGGAAGGACCCGATGGCCATGCAGCGTTTGAAAGAAGCCGCCGAAAAAGCAAAAATTGAACTTTCGAGTTCGAGCGAAACCGAAATCAACCTGCCTTACATCATGCCGATTGACGGTATTCCACAGCATCTTGTAAGAAAAATTACCCGTGCAAAATTCGAACAACTCACACACAGCCTCATACAGGCTACGATTGAACCATGCCGCAAAGCCATGAAAGATGCCGGACTTTCGGCTTCTGATATTGATGAAGTGATTCTTGTTGGTGGTTCAACCCGTATTCCTGCAATTCAGCAGGTGGTAAAAGATTTCTTTGGCAAAGAGCCTTCAAAAGGCGTTAATCCTGATGAAGTTGTTGCCATTGGCGCAGCCATCCAGGGTGGAGTTTTAACCGGTGAAGTTAAAGACGTTCTCCTGCTCGATGTAACTCCGCTCAGCATGGGCATCGAAACATTGGGTGGCGTATTAACAAAACTCATTACATCGAATACTACCATCCCAACAAAGAAATCGGAAGTATTCTCAACGGCTGCCGACAATCAGCCATCTGTCGAAATTCATGTGCTGCAAGGCGAAAGAGCCATGGCCAGAGATAATAAAACCATCGGACGTTTCCATCTCGACGGAATACCAATGTCGCCGCGCGGCATTCCTCAAATTGAAGTTACCTTTGATATTGATGCCAACGGCATATTAAATGTTTCGGCTAAAGACAAAGGAACCGGAAAATCGCAAAGCATCCGCATCGAGGCTTCCTCGGGGCTTACGGAAGAGGAAATCAAAAAAATGAAATACGAAGCCGAAGCAAACGCCGAAACCGATAGCAAAGCCAAGGAAAAGGTTGATAAACTTAATGCTGCCGATTCGATGATTTTCCAGACCGAAAAACAGCTTAAAGAATATGGCGACAAACTTCCGGCTGACAAGATAAAGCCCATCGAAGAAGCACTCGAAGAGCTTAAAGCGGCTCACAAAAGCGAAGACATTGCCACACTTGATGCAGCAACCGAGAAATTAAGCAAAATGTTCCAGGCTGCCAGTCAGGAAATGTACAACTCCACTCAGGGCCAGCAGGCAGGCGGACAGCAAGGCCAGCAACCAGGCGGCGGACAAGGACAACCGGGCGGTAATGGCGGAGCCAAAAAAGATGACAACGTAACTGACGTTGATTTTGAAGAAGTAAAATAAAGTCAGAATCTCAAGAAAAAAAAATCCTGGTGAAGACTCACCGGGATTTTTTTTGTCTTGCGTTACCGCTTTTGCGACCCATGTTATTTGTTTTGCACTCATTTAATGCGGTTTACACCCTGCTATTAAAATGTTTTTTCTCATCAAAACCCAACCAGGATTGATTGTTGATAAATTCGTGATTGATTTTGGATTTTTAATGCATTCTGTAAACCTAATTTTCAATACTTTTATATGTTTTTTCTTAACAAAAATATAATCTGAAAAATCAACTTTTTTGCGTAAATAATTAAGACCTTTGCCGTCGAATTCAGCAATTTTTAACAAATTTAATTTATGAAAGAATTTTTATTAAGTGGTTTAACTTTATTCCTGATTATCATCGGAATAAACACATCAATGACGGGTCAAATTCCCGTAAACTGGACTGGTGATATTGGGATTACAACCTTCAAGGAAGCTACAATTATCCAGGAAGGGCTTTTTAGCTGCGGAGTTAGTGTAAATACAGGCACTCAGGCTGAATGTGATCTCACAAGTTCAGTTGACCTTGCAGTTACTGCAGGCGCTACCTACAAATTTTCGTTCTGGTATTTCACCAGTGCAAATGTAAGAGTAAGAGCTGCATTAGATTGGAGTGATGCAACAACAACATATTCGGTTGGGTATGCAGGGCCTACTACAACGGGCGATTGGGCCGAGTTTTCGTTTGAAGGCACTGTGCCGGTGGGCGTTACTACTGGAAAAGCTCATCTCAGGCTTTACGATGTTACTCCGGGATTTGTCGCTCCTGAAATACAGTATATCGACAATGTGAAATTTGAAAGCCCGGTTGGCACACCAATCACCATTCCCAATGGGAATTTTGAAACCTGGCCGGGACTTCTGCCCGAGCCAACAAACTATCCGACCAGTTTCACCGCAACGGCAAATAATTTATCCATAAACCTTACATGGACTGATGCCACAGGCGCACAGCTTCCGGTAGCTTACCTGATTAAGGCCTCCACTTCAGATAACATTACACTTCCGGTTGATGGAACTTTTGTTTCGGATGACCTTGACCTTACCGATGGAGCCGGCGCTGCCAATGTTGCATTTGGAGCACAGGCATTTTCGTTTAACAATCTGGAATCAGCCACAACCTACTTTTTTAAGATATTTCCTTACACCAATTCCGGCATCGAAGTGAACTATAAAACCGGAGGAACACCCCCGTCAGCACAAGCTGCAACATCAAGCCTTTCGGTAATTAATGCCGAGGGTTTTGATAATGGTTTGGGAACATGGTCACAAATCAGTGTTATCGGTGATCAGGTCTGGCATCAGGCAGTTTATCAGACCAAAACTTACGCAAACATGAATGGTTTTTCTGGTGCAGCGATTCCCAACGAAGATTGGTTGATTTCGCCCGCAATGAATTTTGACCCATACGACAATGAGACTTTGAATTTTGAAACGGCCATGAATTATACCGGAGAGGTTCTTCATGTGCTCATTTCGTCAGACTATGCGGGGGGCGACCCAAACCTCGCCACCTGGGATGAACTTGAAGCTGAGCTTTCGACCGGAGGTTATGTTTGGGCTCCTTCAGGGGCAATTGATATTTCTGATTACAACGGAAACGTTTATGTTGCCTTTAAATATCTTTCGGATGCCGCAAGTGCTGCATCCTGGGAAGTTGACGGCATTATGGTTACCGGAGAAATTTCGGGAACAAACCCGGTAATCATTGTTAGTTCACCGGTTGCCGGGGCACAATGGTGGCAGGGAAATGCTTACAATATTACCTGGAACGCCATGAATACTTCGCCCAACGTTAAAATCGAAGTTTCATCCAATGCTTCATCCGGAACACCAACCTGGACACAAATAGGAACTGCTGCCGCAACTGCCGGTACCTGGACCTGGAATGTTCCTGCAGCTCAAACCATCGGAAACGATTACAAAATAAAAATTACCGATAATACGGCAGCTACTGTTTTTGGCCTGAGCGGTACATTTTCGATTGTAGCTCCACCGACACTTTATGATATCGTGATTAACGAAATCATGTATAATCCGCCATCATCGCAAGGTTTGGATGACTACTACGAATGGCTCGAAGTTTTTAATAACGAAGCCATCCCGGTTAACATTTCGGGTTGGAAAATTACTACAGCTATTGATTTTACTTTTCCTGCCGGAACAATATTACAGCCAGATGGTTTCATCGTTGTTGCCAGGGTTCCCGATACGCTTATTAATTTTTATGGAATCAGCAATCTTGTTGGTCCGTTTAGCGGGGCATTAAACAATACCGGCGAATTGATCGAACTAAAAGATGCTTCACTAAATGTTATCGACGGGGTTCCTTATACAAATCTTGCTCCATGGCCCACAGATCCAAACGGTCTGGGAAAATCGCTATCGCTGATGGATGCTGACCTGAACAACAGTTTACCAGAAAGCTGGATGGCCAGTTTTGAGGATTATGGCACCCCGGGTGACTGGAACATAGCTCAAATCCCTTCGATTACAATTCTTTATCCTAACGGCGGAGAATTTCTCCAGCAAGGACAAACATACAATATTACCTGGCTGGCATCATTGTTCACTGGAACAGTAAAAATTGAGCTTATTAATGGTACTACTGTAGCCCAGGTTCTGGCTGCTTCGGTTAATTCAGCCGACCTTAGCTGGACCTGGAATATTCCGGCAAATCAGCCAACCGGCAGCCAGTTTAAAATCAGAATTACCAACACTGCGGCAGGGACACCTATTGATGAAAGCAATGACTTTTTCTCCATCATCCCACCAGTTACCATTCCAAATCTGGTGATTACCGAAATCATGTACAACCCACCAGAAGTTGGAACCGACAGCCTCGAGTTTATCGAAATTTATAATAACGATAACGTTGCTGTTGATTTAACCGATTACCATTTTTCGAGTGGGGTCGAATTTGTTTTTCCTCAGATGAGCATGAACCCAGGCGAATATCTTTTGGTTGCGGTAAATCCTGCAGCTATGCAAAACACCTTTGGTGTTTCCGCATTGCAAACAATCAGCGGAGGCTTGAACAATACCGGCGAATTGCTCGAACTCCAGGATAACTTTAACAACATTGTCGATTTTGTTACCTATGCAGATTATACGCCCTGGGATTCACTCGCCGATGGTTACGGCCCTTCGTTAACTTTATGTGATCCATCCAGCGATAACAGCCTGCCCGAAAACTGGACACATTCGATAGATTTTGCTGCCATAAATGCAGCAGGCGATTCAATCTGGGCAACACCAGGCGCAGGGTGCGGAGTACCTGCCCCGGTTGCTGATTTTGTAGCAAGCAACACCTCAATTCAAACGGGGCAATCTATTACTTTTACTGATCTTTCGACAGGAAATCCAACTTTATGGCAATGGGCTTTTGAAGGTGGGTCACCGACAACTTTTGAGGGGCAAAATCCACCGGCTATTACCTATAATTCGGCAGGAACTTTTGATGTTAAGCTCACAGTTACAAATGAAGGGGGCTCTGATGATGAACAAAAAGTAAATTATATCACCGTAACAACAACTCCACCACCGCCGGTAGCCAATTTTGTTGGAACTCCGCTTACAATTTTTGTAGGCGGAAGTGTTAGTTTTACTGACCTTTCGACAAATACACCTACTTCATGGCTCTGGACTTTTGAAGGTGGATCACCGGCAACATCAACATCACAAAATCCTTCAAATATTGTTTACAATACTGCCGGGACTTTTGATGTAACCCTTGTTGCTACCAACGCTTATGGTTCGGATACCGAATTGAAAGCAAATTATATTACGGTTCAGGTGATTCCTCCGCCACAAGCGCAATTTACAGGAAATCCTACCACCATTTTTGAGGGTCAAAGTGTAACTTTCACCGACCAATCCACAGGTGGACCAACAGCATGGTCGTGGTCGTTCGAAGGCGGAACTCCTGCAACATCAAATGTTCAGGCGCCTCCGGCAATTTTTTACAATAATGCAGGAACTTTTAATGTCTCGCTAACTGTAACAAACACCAATGGTTCGACAACCGAAACAAAAACCGATTATATTACGGTACAAGCCCAGGCTGCACTTAATCTGATGATTACCGAAATCATGTACAACCCGCCAGATATCGACACTGATACATTGGAATACGTCGAAATTTTCAACGACGGCAATGCAGTAGCACAGTTAAGTGGTGTGTATTTTTCGCAGGGCATCGTTTATACTTTCCCTTATTATGAGCTTCAGGTAGGTGGTTTTGTTGTTGTTTGTAAAGATTCGGCTGCCTTTTTTACTGCTTTTGGGACAGAAGCACGCCAATGGACAGAAGGTGCTCTAAGTAATTCGGGTGAAATACTTGAAATTATGGATGTTTCAGGAACTGTACTTGATGTTGTAGCTTACGATGATGCAGCCCCCTGGCCTACTTCTCCTGATGGAACCGGACCTGCACTCTCTACCTGCCCGGGACAGGACAACAGTCTTCCCGAAAGTTGGATTGCTTCAAGCCAGTTAGCCGGTTACAATAATTCAGGGCTTCCGGTTTATGGAACTCCCGGTGAAATGTGTGAAAACGTTGGAATATCCGAAACCTCACCGACAGCTCAGAGTTTTATTTCTCCAAACCCAAATAATGGCTTCTTTACTTTGATTTTGCCAGTTGAAGATTCGTGGAAGGTGGAAATATTTGGACTAACCGGAAAAATGGTTTATTCCACTTCAGTTTCATCATCGGTGAACGCGATAAATACCGGAGATTTGCCGGAAGGGATGTATCTGTTGAAGGCAACTTCATGTAACAACGGAAAAATCGTCACCAGCAAACTCATCATCAAATAAATTTTGGAGAAAGCTGCCTGATCATTTCAAAATTCTCAGGCAGCTTTCTTGTTTTTACTATTGTCGAATATCAACATTTTAATAATTATCAAATAAGTTTTAGTATGAAAAATTTCGTTTTACTTTTTGCATTATTCTTCGCCTTTGCGACTTCGCAGGCACAACTCCCCGACTTCTGGACCGGCGATACCGATATCGAAACCTTTCAGGAAACAACTACGGTGCATGGTGGTACCAGCAGTTGCGGTGTTGTTGTTAACTCAGGAACTCAGGCTAACTGCGACCTGACAAACAGCGAAGTTATAGAGGTTAGTGAAGGCGACGATTACAAAGTTTCCTTCTGGGCAAATACCACAGAACATGTTCGTGTGACTTGCGCACTCGACTGGGTTGGGGCTCCTGCTGCATACAGCAATACTTACGTTGGTCCTGCAACCAATGGCTGGGCGCAATATGAATTTACTGATGTTGTTCCAACAGGAGCAACCGGTGTAAAATTACGCATCAGGTTTTATGATGTTGCCGGTTTTGCTGCTCCCGAAACACAATATGTTGATGACTTGCAATTTCAATCACCCGTTGGTGCAGCGATTACTGTAGCAAACGGCGATTTTGAAAGCTGGCCATCTATCAAACCTGAACCTTCAGAATATCCAACTTCATTTGCGGCAACACCACTTGGGTTAAATATCTCATTAACCTGGACCGATGCCGCAGGAACTCAGGCTCCTGATGCTTATCTTATCTTAGCCAGCACACAAAACAACTTCACAGCACCCGTTGACGGCGTTTTTGCCATTGATGATCTTGATCTGACCGACGGAAGCGGAGTTTCCAATGTTGCTTTTGGTGCGCAAACATTTTCATTTACAGGATTAGAAGGCCAGATGGTTTATTATTTTACCATTTATCCTTACACCAACGCCGGAACTAGCATCAACTATAAAAACGATGGAACAGCTCCTGCCACCCAGGCAATGACCTCCAATGTGGTTGTTTTAAATTCACAAAACTTTGATGGTGGTTGGGGCGATTGGACGACAGTTAGTGTTGTTGGTGACCAGGTTTGGAGCAATACCAATACTTTTGGAATAAATGGAACACCCTGTGCCCAGATGAGCGGCTACTTAGGTGGTGATTTTGCCAACGAAGACTGGCTGATTTCGCCTGCTATGAATTTTGACCAGTACGATAATGAAGTTTTTACTTTTTATTCGGCTTGCGGATACCCGATTGACCCTCACCAGATTCATGTTAAAATATCCGACGAATATGTCAGCGGCGACCCCAACGATGCAAACTGGACTGATCTCAGCCCGATTTTGCCATCAGGCGACCCGTTCTGGGTTTTTACCTATTCAGGCGAAGTAGTCGTTTCGGCGATGACCGGTGCAAACGTTAGAGTTGCCTTTGTTTATATTTCTGATGGTGTCGAATCGGAAACCTGGGAAATTGAAAACGTTGTTATTACCGGAGAAGCTGAAATTGTGGTTATCCCTGAGCCTTCAAATTACCCGACTGCTTTTGAAGCAGTGGCAAATGGCCAAAGCATCAGTCTGACCTGGGCCGATGCAACCGGAACAGTTATCCCGGCAGGATACATTGTTCTTGGAAGCACTCAAAACAATATTTCCACACCAGTTGATGGAACCCCGGTTGCCAACGATCTGGATTTCGGTGATGGAACTTATGCTGTAAATATTGCTTCCGGAGTTGAAGCAGCCAATTTGGGAGGCCTTGCTTCGGAACAGACGTATTATTTTAAAATATTCCCTTACACCAACGCAGGTGCAAATATCGACTTTAAAACCGATGGAACAGCTCCATCAGCCGAAGCCACCACAGTTGCCTCCTCTTATGTTGATGTTTTGTATACAACCTTTAATCCTGGCTGGGAAAACTGGACCGGATTCAGCGTTTTGGGCGACGAAGTCTGGACACTTGATGCCTCACACGGTGTCGAAAATACACAATGTGCCAAAATGAGCGGATATGCAGGTGCTTCACACCTTAACGAAGACTGGCTTGTTTCTCCGGCAATAAACCTTGCCAGCTATGCCAACGAAAAATTATCGTTTTATACAGCAGTCGGCTACACCGGCGATCCTTTGAAAGTTAAAATTTCGACCAATTATACAGGAAGCGGAAGCCCTGCAAATGCAACCTGGGACGACCTTTCGGGTCAGGCTATCTGGCCAACCGGAGACCCATTCTGGGTTTGGACAAACTCCGGCGAAATAAACATCGCCGCATGGGGAAATGCAACAGCCTATATTGCTTTTGTTTACACATCAACCGATCTTGCTTCTTCGACCTGGGAACTGGATGAAGTAAAAATCATTGGCGAAGGCAGTTTTACACCACTTCCCGAACCAACAAACTATCCAACCCTTTTCGCTGGCAATGTTGTCAATCAAAGCATTTTGCTTTCCTGGGTTGATGCTGTTGGTGCAGTTGTTCCGGGCGGTTATTTGATTAAAGCAACCACACAAACCACGCTTCCAAATCCGGTTGATGGAACTCCCGTTGCTGATGATATGGATTTTGGTGATGGATTTGCTGCCAAAAACATTGGTGCAGGCGTTCAAAATTTCACTTTTACAGGCCTGGCCGCAAATACTAGTTATTTCTTCTCTATTTATCCTTACACCAATTCAGGCGATTATATCGATTACAAAACCAGTGCTACACCACCTTACCTCAATCTGGCAACATCACCTTCGGCAGTTGTCGAAATTCTGAATACAACCTTTAACGCCGATTGGGAAGGCTGGATACAAAAAAGCATTACCGGTGACGAATCATGGGAGCTTGACCCGATTCATGGTGTTGAAGGCACCCAATGTGCCAAAATGAGCGGATTTTTAGGCGCGGCACATACCAACGAAGACTGGCTCATCTCTCCGGCAATTAATATGGTAAATTTTATTAACGAAAAACTGAGTTTCTCGACAGCCGTTGGTTACACAGGTCCTGCTTTATCAGTACTTATTTCGACCAACTATGATGGCGCAGGAAATCCGGGCGATTATTCATGGGCCGACTTATCAGGAAGTGCTATCTGGCCAGCAGGCGATCCTTTCTGGGTTTGGACCAACTCAGGCGACATCAGCATTTCGGCTTATGGCG
>CAYOWJ010000077.1:9198-13744 GCA_964407625.1 uncultured Lentimicrobiaceae bacterium | reverse complement strand
GGGAAATCGGTCATCTTTTCGGCAATCTTCAAAATTTGCGCGGTAATGCTGTCGCGGTTTTGCCGCCTTTCGGGAAAATCAACCAAAGCATCAATTTCCGATTTTGGCAAACCGTAAACTTTGCCCAATTCCCGCAAAGGCGATTTATCTTTAAAAGTCGAGATGGTTCCCATCAAAGCTGTGTGCTGCCTGCCGTAGCGCTTAAAAATGTAGTCGGTAACTTCGTCGCGCTCCTTCCACGAATAATCGATGTCAAAATCCGGCGGACTGGTTCGTTTGGGGTTGAGGAAACGCTCAAAATAAAGATCAAGTTCAATCGGGTCAACGTCGGTAATTTTCAAACAATAGGCCACCACGCTGTTTGCACCACTCCCCCGCCCCACATGGTAAAAGCCGCGCGCCATCGAATACCGCACAATATCCCACGCAATCAAAAAATAGGACGAAAAACCGAGGGTATCAATAATTTCAAGCTCATGCCTGATGCGCTGCAAGGCCGTTTTATCCTTTTCGCCATAGCGATAAACCATCCCGTCGTAAGCCAGTTTTTCGAGCAAAATCTTATCGTCGTATTTGCTGGAGGTAAAAACGCTTTTATTTTTGATGGTTTTGAAGTTAAAAGCGATCGAACTTTCGTGAAGCAGTCTTTCGGTATTTTGGATAATTTGGGGATAATCCTGAAAAACTTCCTTTAACTTAGCTTCCGGCAAAAATAGCTCGTCAGGCCGGGCAAGGTCGTCGCCGGTTAGTTTTGTGATAAGCGTGTTTTTGTTGATGGCACGAAGGTTTTTATGAAGCAAAAAGCCATCTTCATTTTTAAAGGTTACAGGCTGTAAAATAACGAGCTTCGATTGGTCGGCATGAAACGGGGAAGTCACGAGTTTCCTGACTTCATGCGGTTTTATCCCGATAAACTCATTGTCGCGAAGTTTCCTTTTCGGGAAATCCGAAAACTGAAAGAGAAAATTTACATTGGGCAAATCATCCGGTTCATCCGGCAAATCAAGGTCATTGAGGTTGTGATGCGACAAAAACGCATTTAACTCCTGAAAACCTTTGTTGTTGCTGGCAATGCCGATGTACAGCAATTTATCGCCGCGCCTGAATTCGATGCCGCCAACCGGTTTAACACCTTGTTCACCGCAGGCTTTCACAAAATCAATCGTCCCCGTCGAGTTGTTGATGTCGGTGAGGACAAGCGTTTTCACTCCGTGCAAAACGGCCTCACTCACCAAATCCTCGATGGGAAAGGTGCCGTAGCGAAGGCTGTAATATGAATGTGCGTTTAGATACATGTTTACGTTCGCAGGCTTGTTGCAGGTAGAATTACTTAAATTTCATCATCAGACCAGCAACTTATCTGAAATTTGATTATTATTTAATCATTTTATTTCCCACAATGTAATCATTTAAATTGAAAACGTTTCTTTCGGTTGGTTTTATTTTGAAGATTTGTAAAAAATAATCTGTCAGTTTGAGGAAAATTTACTTTGGAGCCAGAGCCGTTTTAGCATTCGGGCATAAACTAAATAACTGGCTATGGTGATGCCGCAATTCGAATGTGCTGATTGCAAACATGGCAACAGGAAATATTTGTTAATAAAACATAAGGATTTTCATTTTTCGGTTTCAAACGCTATTTTTGAAAAGTATATACATTGATTTTCAAACTTAAAAACATTGACGATGAAAACACAGCAAATTTTCTATGCTTCTGATCATGAAGATTTCAAATCAATCGATCTAAGATTTGCGTTTACCCCTGATCTGATTTTGATTTTCGGTTGCTCCCAGTTAATCCGCGAATCAGAATTATCGAAAAAACTAAGAAATGAATATCCCGATACGATCATTTCGGGATGCTCAACCGCCGGAGAAATATCCGGTATCCAGGTAAATGATGGATCTGTGGTGTGCAGTGCGATAAAATTCGATCATACCAAAATCGAATTCCATTCGATTTCGCTCAACGAAAATCTGGACAGCCTGGAAGCCGGAGCAGCGTTAATGTCGAAATTTAATCCTGTCGGGCTAAAACATGTATTTGTGTTATCGGATGGTCTGAATGTAAATGGAACAGAGTTGGTTCGCGGCATCCGCAGCACTTTGCCCAAAGATGTGAACGTAACGGGCGGCCTTGCCGGCGATGGTGCCGATTTTAAATCGACCTGGGTTATTGATAAAAATGGTCAGGCACAATCGCACCTGATTACTGCCATTGGTTTTTATGGTGAACACATCCACATCGGTTATGGCTCGCTTGGTGGCTGGGACAGTTTTGGTATCGAACGGAGCGTTACAAAATCCGAAAAAAATATCCTCTACGAAATTGATAAACAACCTGCCCTGCAATTGTATAAATCTTTTCTGGGCGATCAGGCTAAAGATCTTCCCGCTTCGGGGCTGCTTTTCCCGTTAAGTATCAGAACCGAAACACTGGATGAACCGCTGGTACGCACAATTCTTGCCGTTAACGAAGAAGAACAGAGCCTTACTTTTGCAGGTGATATTCCCGAAGGTTCGTTTGTAAAACTGATGAAAGCCAATGTTGACCGTTTGATTGAAGGCGCCGGTGGAGCAGCCCAGGTCAGTATTAAACCACTTGTGGGCAAAGAAGTCGAATTTGCAATTTTAATAAGTTGTGTAGGAAGAAAACTGGTTCTGAAACAGTTGGTCGAAGAAGAAGTTGAAGCCGTTCAGGATGTCCTGGGTCAACAAGCAGTGCTTACCGGCTTTTATTCGTACGGTGAACTTGCTCCATTCCTGAAAGATGCAAAATGCGAGTTACATAACCAAACCATGACAATTACCACCTTTACGGAGCTATAAGAATTCATTTACCAAGTTAAAACGATAACCTAAACTAATTTTCAAGGCATGCACAGGTTACTGAAACGTCAGATTGCACGACATCTCGAGGCTAATCACCTTAACGACGAAAAAATAAAAAGCTTTTTGCATGTTGTTGAAGAAGCATATCAAAACTTTGAGCAGGATCATCTTCATTTTGAACGTATTCTCGAACTTAGCTCCAAGGAGTCGTTCAGAGAACTGACCAATCTGAAAAATGCGATAAACGCTGCTTCCATGGTGGTAATTACCGATTATAAAGGCAACATCCAGTTTATTAACGACAATTTCAGGAATGTGTCGGGTTATAGCACGGCTGAGGCTATCGGGAAGAATCACAGGATTTTGAATTCTGGGTATCATCCTTCCGAATTTTTCAAAGAACTTTGGGAAACCATCACATCCGGGAAAATCTGGACTGGTGAAATAAAAAACAAATCAAAAGACGGTCAGTTTTATTGGGTCAACACCACCATTGTACCTTTGCTTAACGAAACCGGAATACCAACCCAGTACATCGCCATTCAGCACGACATTACCCATGTAAAAAATGCTGAACTCGCTATCCGGGAATATGCCCTTGATCTCGAAAAGAAGAATAAGGAGCTTGACCAGTTTGCCTATATCGTCTCACACGACCTTAAGGCTCCGCTGAGAGCCATCAACAATTTATCAGAATGGGTTGAAGAAGATCTTGGCGTAGAAGTGAGCGAAGATGTAAAGGGCAATCTTTCGCTACTCAGAGGTAGGGTAAAACGCATGGAGGGCCTAATAAACGGAATACTCGAATATTCGCGGGCCGGAAGAATTAAAGCCCGGGTTGAGAATGTGGATGTTGCCGAATTACTAACAGATATGATGCAAACGCTGGCAGTACCTTTATCGTTCAGAGTTCTTATCCAACAAAACCTGCCGGTGATAAAAACCGAACGAATTGCCCTTGAGCAGGTGTTTTCAAACTTAATCAGCAATGCCATCAAATACAATAATTCAACCGATCCTGTAATCGAAATTGGCTATAAAAATGGCAATAATTTTTACGAATTCTTTGTTGCTGACAATGGACCGGGAATTGAAAAGGAATTTTTCGATAAAATATTTATCATTTTCCAAACCCTTCAATCGCGCGATAAAATCGAAAGTACCGGAGTTGGCCTGGCCATTGTAAAAAAAATCATCGACGAAAAAGGTGGGAAAGTTTGGGTTGATTCGGAAAAAGGCTTTGGTGTAAAGTTTAGTTTTACATGGCCGGTGTAATCAATTCTTTGTTATTTTTACATATTTATTAAGAAAAATAAAAACATAGCAAAATGCCCGAAAAAGTAATACACATTCTTTTGGTTGAAGATGATGATATCGACATCATGAACGTGAAACGTGCTTTCAAGAAAAACAATGTACAAAATCCCTTAACGGTTGCCGAAGATGGTTTGAAAGCACTGGAAATACTCAAATCGCTTAAAGCGAATAATGAACCGGTTCCCAAAATTATCCTCCTCGACCTGAATATGCCCAGGATGGGAGGAATCGAGTTTCTCGCCGAACTCAGGAAGGATGAGGATTTGAAAGATATTTCGGTTTTTGTGATGACCACCTCCAGCGAAGAAACCGACATCGTTGACGCCTACCGACTAAATGTTGCCGGCTACATTGTGAAACCCCTTTCGATCGAACAGTTTATTAATGCAGTTTCGAC
>CAYOWJ010000077.1:0-9098 GCA_964407625.1 uncultured Lentimicrobiaceae bacterium | reverse complement strand
TATTTCCCCAAATCGGATATTTCGCCTTCAAAATTGATTCAGGTTTTAAAAACCGTCGAAAACCTTGCTGCTATAAAAGGTCAAAGCGAACGCATCGAGAATGAACTCAGGGAACGGGAAGCTTTTATCAACAAACTTACCGATAATTCCCCCAACATTATCTCAGTTTTCGATATTGATGAAAACAGCAATGTGTATCAAAACCGTAGCATTTTTTACCTCCTCGGATATTCCCGACAGGAAATCCAGTTGCTTGATACAGATATCAGCATTTTTATCCATCCTCACGATCAGGAAAAATTCAAACAACAGAAAGACATCATCAGATATCTCCGCAAAGATGAGGTATATGAAGGCGAATATCGGATGAAGGCGAAAAACGACCACTGGCGTTGGCTCATACACCGCGACACCAGCTTCAAACGCAACGAAAACGGCGAAGTTAAACAGGTCCTCCGCACTACGATGGACATCACCGACCGGAAAAAAAATGAACTCGATCTGCTCGAAGCCAAACAGGCCGCCGAAAATGCATCCATCGCCAAAGCCATTTTCCTGTCGAACATGAGCCACGAAATACGAACACCCATGAATGCCATCATGGGACTAACCGGTCTGCTGCTTCAGGAAAATCTTCCTGATCAGGTTATCGAAAACCTGAACTCCATCAAGCAATCATCCGAAAACCTGCTGATCATCATCAACGATATCCTCGATTTTTCGAAAATTGAAGCCGGGAAGATTACTTTCGAAAAAATTGATTTCAGCATACGAAGTGTTATCAGTCATCACATCAAAACCCTCGCCTATAAATTCAGGGAAAAAGGTATCGATTTTGTACTTTCTTTCGATGAACACATCCCTGAGGTAGTCATTGGTGACCCTTACCGGTTGAATCAGATTTTGATGAACCTTACCGGAAATGCCCTCAAGTTCACGAAACATGGTGAAGTTAAGGTAATGGCCGAAATGGTCGAAGAAAGTCAGCATCACGTCAAAGTAAAATTCATTGTAAAAGATTCCGGAATCGGAATTCCTGAAACCCATATTCATTCGATTTTCGAGAGCTATATCCAGGGCGCCGGTGATATTTCGAGAAACTTTGGCGGAACTGGCCTCGGGCTAACCATCACCAAACAATTGATCGATTTACAAAAAGGCGAAATTTCGGTTAAAAGCCAGGTTAACAAAGGCTCCGAGTTTACTTTTACACTTACTTTTGGTAAAAGTGAGAAAAAAATGCTCGACGAAAACCAGATCATCCGTATTGAAAAACCCGATTTAAAAGGCAAAAAGGTTCTTGTGGTTGAAGACAATCAGATAAACCAGTTCGTGATCAAACAAATCCTCGAAAAATGCGCTGCTAACATAATTTTTGCTGAAAACGGCCAGGTTTGTCTCGATCTGTTAAAAACAAATGAATGTTTTTGTGTTTTTATGGATTTGCAAATGCCTGTGATGGATGGTTATGAAGCCACAAGAATTATCAGAAGCGATACCGAAAATACCTATTATCAAAACCTTCCGATTATGGCTCTAACTGCAGATGCCCTCATCGAAACACGAAAAAGAGTGATGCAGTCGGGGTTTAACGATTTCCTGACCAAACCCTTTAAGGAATATGAACTTTTCCAGATGATCAACAAATATCTGAAATCAGAGCAAAACTGAAATACTGGTTTTCAGAAATTAAGAAGGGGAACTTAATCCCCTTCCTGAGTTATTGCCCCACAAAATATTATTACTTCACAGCCAAAATCTCGTAGGTATCGTTGGCAATCATCAATTCCTCATTTGTAGGAATTACCATCACCTTAACTTTTGACCCGGGTTTTGTAATTTCAATTTCCTTTCCACGAATTCCCTTGTTCTTCTCAAAATCGAAGTCGATACCAAGAAATCCAAGACCTTCCATAACACCTTCACGGGTTGCAGCATCGTTTTCGCCGATTCCGCCGGTAAAAATGATAAGATCGATACCGCCCATAGCTGCGGCGTAAGCACCAACATATTTTTTAACGCGATACGAGTACATTTTCAAGGCAACTTCTGCACGGTGATTTCCGTCGGCAGCAGCATTTTCGAGGTCGCGCATATCCGACGAAACGCCCGAAACACCTAAAACCCCACTAAATTTATTCACCAAAGTATTGGCAATTTTAGCATTGATTTCTTCTTTGTTCATGATATGAAACAAAGCGCCAACATCCAGATCGCCACAACGCGTTCCCATCATCACACCTTCGATCGGAGTCATGCCCATCGAAGTATCCATGGATTTTCCATATTTTATGGCAGCCATCGAAGCGCCGTTTCCAAGATGACAGGTAACAATTTTCATTTTCGAAATATCCTCGCCTAAAATTTCGCAGGCTCTTGCCGAAACATATTTGTGACTTGTTCCGTGAAATCCGTACCGGCGTATTTTATGCTTTTCATAGAGTGAGTAAGGAATTCCGTAGAGGTACGAATATTCGGGCATGGTTTGATGAAAAGCAGTATCGAAAACACCAGCCTGCGGAACGCCTGGAAGCAACCGCTGCATGGCGTAAATACCTTTGAGGTTTGGCGGGTTATGAAGCGGCGCAAGTTCTGATGATTTTTCAAGGGCGGCAATTACTGCACCTGTAATTTCAACGCTTCCGCTGAATTCCTCTGCACCATGAACCACGCGGTGTCCAACGGCATCAATTTCGTCGAGTGTTACCAGACTGCCGTATTCAGGATCGATTAAAACGCCAAGCAAATATTCGATTCCGGCCTGATGATCGAGAATTTCACCTTCGGCATACAATTCTTTTCCATCCATCCTTTTGTGCTTGATACATGCACCTTTTAGCCCGATTTTATCAACCAGACCTTTGGCGATGACGTCCTTTTCGGGCATCGTAAAAAGCTGGTATTTTATGGACGAACTCCCACAGTTTAAAACTATTATCTTCATTTTCTTAAAATTTTCTTTTCATTAATTTGATGATTTACTCGCGGCCAAGATTCCTGATGGTTCCCTTTTTGACTTTTTTTACATCGCCTTCCCACATATAAAATCCTTCGCCAACGCGCTGCCCAACCATTTTAGCTCTAACCAATCTTTTGATGATTGGTGAAGGTTTGTATTTTGGATCGCCATATTCTTTGTAAAGATTATCCATCCACTTCAGCATTTTGTCAACACCAAACCTGTCGGCCATTTCAAACGGGCCAAAAGCATGGCCGGTGGCTTCCATCATCACTTCGTCGATATCCGCGATTTTAGCGACACCTTCGAGCAGAATTCCGCAGGCCTCATTTATCATGATGGCAATCATCCGGGTGCTGATGTTTCCGGGAGATTCGTTTACTTCGATAACCTTTTTACCAATCATCCCGGCAAATTTCTTCACCATATTATAGGACTCATCGCTGGTATGAAAATGTCGCACTACCTCAACGATATTAATTTTGGCAACAGGGCTGATAAAGTGCATTCCAACAGCTCTTTCGGGATATTTTAACACCGAAGCCAGGTCAGAAATCATCAGTGTTGCGGTGTTTGAAGTTATCACGGTGTCGCGGTTTACATAACTTTCAACCTTTTTAAAAACTTCTTTACGCTCTTCGAGGCTGGTTCCGGGTTTTTTCGAATTAATTGTTTCGATGACGATATCGCAGTCTTTGATGTCATCATAATTTACAGATCCCTTAATTCGCGAAAGCACTAATTTCTTTTCACCTGTGGTCATACCCCAGTTGCTGATGGTCACGTCGAGCTGAGCATTCATCCGGTTCATGATTTCCGAAATCCGCTCTTCATTTACATCAACAAAAGCCACTTCAATTCCCTTCTGGGCCGTATGAAGCGCGATTTCCTGCCCGATTGATCCGCAACCTATCAATGCGACTCTTTGCAAAATCCCTTTGGACTGCATTTGTTTGTTCAAACTGAAACGTTCCAGCTGTTCTGCCATTTTTTTTAATTTTAATTATTTTTCTGAGAAATTAATCTCAAAGCTTTGAATATCATTTATTTAAACAGATTATCCATTTCTTACCGGCTGCAAAAGTAGCTAAACAAATCCGACTTTATCGAAATGGGGCTATTTAAAATTAGTATAAATTTCGATCAATCAATGATAAAATACTGCCCTGCTTTACATTTTAAAACCAAGTTAATATGCTAATTTTCAGATATTAAATTTTTACTCATAAAATTAATCGTCGTTTTATCAGGGAGATAACCTCATTTTTTCACTTCACTAATTTGCTATTCTAAAAAACTAATGAATTCAATTAGAATTTTATTATAAATTTGGCACTCAAAGAAGTAATTGTTAATTAATTAACAATGTAAAAAAACCTGTTTTTTATGAGAAAAAAGCTTCTGTTTTTTGCCGTCACAACGCTTTTCAGCATCATCTCCATCGCACAGGAGCAACCAAAATTTGGAATAACTTTTAACGGTTTTGTTAAAACAGATGTAATCTGGGATTCACGTCAGACTGAGGCCATACGTGAAGGCCATTTTTTACTTTATCCAAAAAATGAATTGCCGGATAAAAATGGTGATGACATCAATGCCAAAGCCAACTTCAACATGTTGAGCATCCAGACCAGGCTTCGCGGAAACATAACCGGGCCGGATGCTTTAGGTGCAAAAACCTCAGGAGCTATCGAAGGTGAGTTTTTTGGCCATTCCGATGCTGACGTCAACGGCTTCAGGTTGCGGCATGCTTATGTTCAGCTTAACTGGACAAAAACAGAGCTGATGATCGGCCAGAACTGGCATCCTATGTTCGCCACCAACTGCTTCCCTGATGTAGTTTCGTTTAACACCGGCGCACCTTTCCTGCCATTTACCCGAAATCCACAAATCAGATTAACACAGCAATTTAATGATTTCAAAATAATGCTTTCGGCAGTTTCGCAACGCGATTTTGTAAGCAACGGCCCTGATGGCCCGAATTCTAAATACCTGAGGAATTCTTCAGTTCCCGATCTTAACCTTCGCATGGAATATGAGAAAAAGAATGCCGAAAAAGGGACTACATTTCTGGCCGGAGTTTCGGGAAATTATAAAATACTGACTCCGCAACTGGCAACTGCAAAAAATTATAAAACCGACTCAAAAGCCAGCAGTGTCGCAGGTATGGCTTATTTAAAGGTAGTTATCCCGGAGATATCAATAAAATCAGGGGTCATTTATGCCCAGGATGCCCACGACCTGACCATGATTGGCGGCTATGCTGTCGAAAACATTACCGATACGCTGACTGGCTTTGTTGAATATGCTCCCGTGGGAACGATGTCGGGTTGGATCGACATTAACACCAATAATAAAGTGTGGCAGGTTGGCCTTTTTGGAGGCTACTCAAAAAATCTGGGTGCCGGAACCGATCTGGTTGGGCCATATTATTCGAGAGGTGCAAACATTGAGTATTTGTACCGGATTTCGCCACGATTTATTTATAACTCAGGGAAATTCCGTTTCGCACCCGAAATCGAATACACCGTTGCTGCTTATGGAAAAACCCAAAAAGATGGTACCGTGGATGAGTCGAAAGAAATTGGCAACTTCCGGTTTTTGTTAGGAATTTATTTTTTCTTTTAATAAATAATTTATCCAAATACAGGTCATTTAATTATTTTACTAATCAATCAAAAGAATTATGACAAACAAAATTTCGAACCTGGCCGAATACCTCGAAAGGTACCAGGAAAGCGTTGCAAACCCTGAATCGTTCTGGGGTAAAATTGCCGAAACCCATTACTGGCACAAAAAATGGGATAAAGTTTTAGATTGGTATTTCGAAGGCAAAGATGCTCCTCACGTCAATTGGTTTGTTAACGGTAAACTGAATATCACCGAAAACATTTTTGAGCGGAACCTCTTTATGCGTAAAGACCAGGCTGCCATTATCTGGGAACCAAACGACCCTAAAGAACCGGGAGTAACTTACACCTATGGTGAACTTTTCGAAAAAGTCGGTCAGTTTGCAAATGCACTCAAAAAATTAGGCATTAAGAAAGGTGACAGGGTTGCCATTTATCTGCCGATGATTCCTGAACTGGCAATTGCGATGCTGGCCTGCGCCAGAATTGGAGCGATTCACTCGATAGTTTTTGCCGGTTTTTCAGCCAATGCACTCTCCGACAGAATAAATGACTCCTCCTGTAATCTCGTAATAACCTCCGATGGTGGATATAGAGGTACCAAGAGTATTCCTTTAAAAGAAATCGTTGACACGGCCCTCGAAAGCTGCACTTCGGTAAAAAACACAATTATATTCAAGAGAACCGGCGACAGGGTAACCATGAAAGAAGGACGTGATCTATGGTGGCACGATGTTTTAAAGGATGTAAGCACCGAAAACAAAGCTGAGGTCATGGATTCAGAAGATACACTTTTCATTCTTTACACTTCAGGCTCTACCGGAAAACCAAAAGGCGTACTCCACACCATTGGCGGTTACATGGTTTTTGCTGAATATACTTTTAAAAATGTTTTCCAATATAATAATGGTGACATTTATTGGTGTACAGCCGACATAGGCTGGGTTACCGGTCATAGCTACATCGTTTACGGGCCACTTCTCACGGGTGCAACCTCAGTAATGTTCGAAGGTATTCCAACCTATCCTGATGCCGGAAGATTCTGGGATGTTGTTGACAAATATAAAGTTACACAATTCTACACCGCCCCAACTGCAATTCGTGCGCTGATTGCACAGGGCAACCAATTTGTAACAAAACACGATCTGAGTTCTCTTAAAGTTTTAGGAACTGTTGGAGAACCAATCAATGAAGAAGCGTGGAGGTGGTATCACGACATCGTTGGCCGGAATAAATGCCCTATTGTCGACACCTGGTGGCAGACCGAAACAGGAGGCATTATGATTTCGCCACTGGCCGGAATCACACCTACCAAACCTTCCTTTGCAACACTGCCTTTGCCGGGAGTTCAGCCAATATTGGTTAATAACGAAGGTGTCGAACTTAAAGGAAACAGCGTCGAAGGAAATCTTTGTATCAAATTCCCATGGCCTGGGATGATCAGAACAACTTACGGTGACCATGATCGCTGCCGCCTGACCTATTTTTCGACTTACAGAGGCTTGTATTTTACCGGTGACGGTGCAAAACGCGATGAGGATGGATTTTACCGCATCATGGGCCGTGTTGATGATGTTATTAACGTTTCAGGCCACCGAATCGGAACCGCTGAAGTTGAAGATGCCATCAACCAGCATCCAAAAGTTAACGAATCGGCTGTGGTAGGTTATCCACACGAAATCAAAGGGCAGGGAATTTACGCTTATGTAACCTGTGAAGAACTTTCGGATCATGAAATGGAAACCATCGAAAAGGAAATCCGGGACACCGTAAATAAATTCATTGGTGCCATTGCCAAACCTGACATTATTCAAATTGTCAGCGGATTGCCAAAGACGCGATCCGGGAAAATCATGCGGCGGATTCTTCGCAAGATCGGCGAAGGTGATGCTACAAACCTCGGCGATACTTCAACACTGCTTGACCCTGGTGTTGTTGACCAGATTATTCAGGGCGCAAAAGTTAGTGTGAAACGGTAAAAAATATGAAAAGACATCTCTAAAACGGGATGTCTTTTTTTTATCTTAATCAAAAAAAAGAGATTTATGAAAAATCAAAAAATACAAAACAGAGGACTCGTTGTCCTTGGGGCAATATTAATCCAGTTAGCCCTGGGAAATTTATATGCCTGGTCGGTTTTTACCAGCGAACTGGTTGAAGGCGGATGGTCAAAAGCGCAGACACAGATTGTTTTTGCGGTTGGTGTTGCAGTGTTTGCAATAGTTATGGTTATTTCCGGGCGGTTGATGCCCAAATATGGTCCAAAAAAACTGACCATTGCCAGTGGGATTTCACTTGGACTGGGTTATATTTTTGCCGGTTTATTGGGTGCCGAAAATTACATTACCACACTGTTTTTTGTTGGAGTACTCGGTGGCGCAGGAATGGGATTTGGATACGTTGTTCCAATCGCCGTAGGTATGCGCTGGTATCCTGATAAAAAAGGTTTTATCACAGGATTGGCAGTGGCAGGTTTTGGTTTCGGGGCAACCCTGTGGATGACGCTTGCCGGAAAATTGGGACAATTTGGAGGCGGAGAACTCATTAAGCACATCGGCATGTCGAATACCTTTATTGTTTTAGGAGTCATTTTCACCACAATTATTCTTTTAGGAAGTATCTGGATGAAATTCCCACCAATTGGATGGAAACCTGAAGGATGGAATCCTCCTGTAAATACATCTTCAAAACCAACTGGATCTGTGGATTTTTCGAGTGCCCAGATGTTAAAAACAACTCAGTTTTACTTAATTGTATTGACCTACGCTTTTGGCGCAGGTGCAGGTTTAATGAGCATCGGCCTGATGAAACTCTGGCCAATGGAAGCTTTACAGGCAAATGGGCTTTCCAAAGAAGTTTCGGCGGCGGCCGCAACCCTTGCAATGGCGATATTTTTTGCACTTTTTAATGGGTTTGGTCGTATTTTATGGGGAATGATAAGCGACAAAATCGGCAGGAAAACATCCATCGCAATTATGATGGCAACACAAGGTGCATTTGTGATCCTTTTCCAGTGGATGGCAGGATACGAGTTTACACTCTATTTATTTGCAGTACTTATCGGATTTAACTATGGCGGACTATTTTCGCTATTCCCAACCATCACTGCCGATGTTTTCGGAAATAAAAACTTCGGACAAAATTATGGATGGGTTTTCCTTGCTTACGCGATTGGCGGAATTATTTTCCCTATTTTGGGAGGTAAACTGGGCGACCTGGGTAATTTCCCGCTGGCTTTTACGATCTGCGGAATTTTATGCTTTGTTGCAGTCGCAACAATATTGCTGGTTAAGCCGGTTAAAAATCCAGAAGGCATCGTTTAAACAATTTTTATTAATCGTGCCTACGAAAATTCAACATCGGGGCTGTCAAATAAAAACATTGACAGCCCCATTTTTTTAGTCTCACCAATGAGTGAGAATTTTTGAAGTACTCCCATAGCATTAAAAATAAGTTTCTAACTTTGTAAATTCTATAACAAACCAAATGATCTCACTTTTGGTTACTGA
>CAYOWJ010000076.1:0-13766 GCA_964407625.1 uncultured Lentimicrobiaceae bacterium | reverse complement strand
GTTTCGTCCTGAAAAAAGGGTGTTTCGTCATGGTTGGTCTGGAAAAGGGGAAATGCTGAATTATCTTTGGACAATAATTTTATAGTTAATCATTAAAACGTTTTATGAGTTTTTTTTTAATGAACTATCAGGATGTAAACGAATATTTACATCGTAAATGAAAGAATTAACAAAATGCCTTACAAGAAAATGAAGTAGATTTCAAACCAATAAAATCATTAATTATGGAAAATCAGGAATATTGTGAAGATTGGCTGGAGCAAGGCCGTTCGATGAAAAAGAAAACCGAGGAATCAAAACTCGTTTTTCTGTCGCTGGTGTTTTTTGTCTTTTCTGTCGTGTTTTTCAAAAGTGTAAAGAATTAATACAGTTTCACAGATTCAAAAGGGCACTTCGGGATCGAATATGGCCATTTGAACATGGATGCCCATGAAAATGGGGAAAGTTGAATTCTCTTTAAATTAAATTTAAGTATAACATTTAAAAAAAAGATTATGAAAACAGTTGTAAACTTAATTAGTGTAAAATCAATGGCCATACTCATTTTCGCACTGAGTTTTGGAAGCCTTAACGGACAAACAAAAAGCGTAAATCCCAAATCAGATTATTTGATGTGTTCGGGAACTAACGCTACAACCGACATCATCGGAACATTTTATGATTCAGGGGGAGAAACCGGGAACTACTCCAACGGTGAAAATTGCACTTTCCTCATCAATCCGGGTTGTGCCTTTTCAATAACCTTGTCGTTTAACAGCTTTCAACTGGAAGGTTGCTGCGATTATTTCAAAGTATATGATGGTAGCGATAACACCGGAGAATTGCTTTTGAATACTAGCGGATCCACTATTCCTGATCCGGTAATTGCCAACTCAGGAGCAATGTTCATTACATTTACCTCTGATGGATCAGCAGTTTATTCCGGATGGAAAGCTGTTTGGACATCGGTAGTGCCAACAACACCTCCAATAGCCAATTTTAGCATATCTAATACTACACCACTATTCAACTCCGAAGTTCAATTTACCGACTTAACTACAAATATGCCAAATGGCTGGGACTGGGATTTTGGCGATGGACATTCCTCAAACCTTCAAAATCCAGTTTATGCATTCCAACAAGCCGGTTTACATACAATTACTTTGATAAGCGACAATTGCTTTTCGACCGACACCGTGTCGCATGAACTCACAGTTTCCGAACCACCGGTTATCGCAATTTCCCCGAGCTCTATTATCGAAACTATTAATGATTGCAACGATTCCATCAGTACTCCGATTACCATATCAAACAATGGAACAGGACCACTGGAATTTAACCTGACGGCTTCCAATGCCACTAAAAATACAGTGGAATTACTAGCCCTTACCTATGGCGTTGATTATTATCAAGAATACCAAAACACACTAAATGCAATTAATCAACACTTTACAGATTACAATCTCACCGAAATAAATACTACAAGTCCAACTGTGTTGGCAAATGAGCTTGACGGAAAACAAGTTTTACTCGTTGCTGAGCAGGAAAATGGTTCATCTGTAGTATGGTTGGGGTTCAGCCCGGTTCTTCAGGAATTTGTCAACAATGGTGGAGTAGTTATTTTTTGCGGCACAGTGAATTATCCCTGCATTACAAATTCAGGCCTTTTTAATATTAGTGAAGTAACCGACGTGTATTCAACTTTAACTGTTGTAGATGACACTCATCCTATCACCGAAGGCTTACCATCAACCTTTCAGCCTGTAAATGCAACCATTGCTGCATTCATAAACAATGTGGATGCCACCATGCTGGTTGAGTATTCAAGCCCATACCAGGTGGTATCTTATCGCGAAATAGGGTCAGGAGTAGTAATCTATATAGCATTCGATTATTACAATTTCGATTACAATTCATCAAAAATCATAGCAAATGCAATTGAGTTTGGAGGGAATATTTCATCCTACGGTGACTGGTTTTCGTTCTCTCCTGAATCAGGAGTAGTCGATCCGGGAAATTCAATCATTGTGGATGTATCATTCAACGCACAAGGTTTGGTAAACGATATTTACGAAAAAAACCTGATCGTTGAATCCAATGCCTCGCCACAAATCACAGTCCCATGCTCTTATGTTCTGTTGGGGTCTCCTGAAGTTTGTGTAAGCAACAACGTGCTGGAGTTTGGTGAGATAATGGTTGGTGCAGATTCAACGCAAGAATTCTATGTTTGCAATTCCGGTTGTGCTCAATTAGTTATTAGCAATATGGTATCGAGTAGCAACGCATGGAGTATAATGCCCCTTACCATATCCATTGCTCCTTTTCAGCAGGCTGCAGTAACCGTAAACTTTCATCCCTCATCAATAACTCAATATGACGATACCTTATTTATTTACAGTAACGACTCGCTCAAAATGGTTTCATTGGTAGGAACGGGCATCGGGGCACCATCCATAGCCTTATCCGATGATGAGATTGACGTAGTGATACCTGATTGCGATGGAATCCACAACTTTCCGTTAACCATTTATAATAACGGTGATAATTTACTTAATTTTGAAATTACCGGAGGATCAGAAACAATTTATGATTCAATAAGTACTCAAAATTACTTCACCTCCGGAGCATCAACTTCTCATAACTTTACTCAAGTCCCCCTATATACTGATACATTAAATATTAGAGTAACTTTGAATGGTGATTATGATGGCCCTAATGAATATGCCACACTGTTTGTTGAAAGCTCATTTTCTGAACAAATTGATGATGGCAATCCTTATAATGGATCTAACATAGTAAAAGAATATGTGTTTTATGGTAGCCAGGTAAATGACTGGTTAAATGATGGTGTATTGGAAGTACTTATCCAGAACTCCTATGAGGTCGATCAAGGTATGGGTGGATTTGATTTACATCAGGTTCAGGTATCATGCAAAGGGTCGCAATGGCTCAGTTTTGAACCTGCAAGCGGAACCGTTGCCATTGATGATTCGCTTGTTACAAATATTATGTTTAATTCATTGGGAATGACTTCAGGAAGTTATCCTTCACTTTGCCATATCCTTACAAACGACCCACTCAATGAAACAGTTCCTTTCCAGGTTTCCATGGAAATCCTTGGCGCTCCTGAAATCAGTCTATCTGAAAATTGCCTGAGTTTTGGGGATGTGATGGCCTTTACTACCGTTACCGACAGTGTAAATATCATCAATACAGGATGTGCACCGCTTATTATTTCCGAAATTTCAAATGTGTTAGCTGAGTTTGAAATAAGCATTGAGTCCACCGAAATTGGTCCATATAGTTCAGAAATGATTGTCATCAGTTTTTCGCCAACTACTTTCGAACCTTTTAATGATACAATCACAATCCTGAATAACGACAGTACTGTCAAAATTTGCTTATCAGGTGCAGGTTTTGAAGGGCCTATTATTTCAGCAAATCCCACTTCGCTGGAATACAGCTTGCAGGCTTGTGGAGATAATACCACCGATATTTTAACCATAAGCAACAGCGGAGGTACCGATTTGAACTTTGAGATTGCTTTTTCAAATGCCAAATCATCGCTTGAAATGCTTGCACTTACCTATGGTGTTGATTACAATAATGAATATCAGAATACACTAAATGCCATAAACGAAAATTATACGGATTATAATTTAACCGAAATAAATACAACAAACCCAACAGAACTGCAAAATGCTTTAGTTGGTAAAAACCTGCTATTAATTGCAGAACAGGAATATGGCAACTCCTATGTGTTTGCTGACTTCAATCCGATACTTCAGTCTTTTGTAAACGATGGGGGTTATGTTATCTTTTGCGGAACAGGTAACTATGGCTGCACCGCAGCATCCGGTTTATTTGAGATTTATGACGCATGGAATACTTATTATAGCCTTACAGTACTCGACAATACGCATCCAATAACATTAGGGTTGCCTGACTACTTCTCTCCTTCGGAATACACCTATGCATCATATATAAACAACAGTGATAGAACTGTTCTGGTTCGAGACTCTGAATCTAATTATGATGTAGTGTGCTATCGTGAAATAGGTTTGGGCTACGCAATTTTTATAGCCTTCGATTATAGCACTTACAGCGATGAAGCAGCGAGAATAATTGGGCAGGCTGTTGCGTTTTCAAATACCAATAATGATCCGGATTGGTTGATTTTTAATGAGCTTACTGGCACAGTAGCACCAGGTGGCTCGAATGATCTTATTATTTCGGTAAACAGTGAAGGGCTCGAAGGTGGTGTGCATGAAACAGTTATTAACATTAACTCAAATGATCCTCAAACACCAGTTCTTATTGTGCCGGCATCGCTGGAAGTTGATTATAATTTATGCAGTGGCTTTTCGTACGAAATTTACGGATGCTCAGGCCATGTGGAGTTTTATGATGAAACAATTAACACACCAACTTCGTGGTTGTGGGATTTTGGTGATGGAGAAACTTCGACAAGTATTAACCCAACTCATACTTATATTTCAACCGGCTCATTCCAGGTTTCGCTATCCGTTACCAATAGCTATGGAACTGATGTTAACGTGCAAAACGTTGACATTACGGAAAACTTTGGGCCAATATCGGCGAATTGCTATCCAGAACCTAACAATGGATATTATTACTGGGGTATTAGTAATGTTTTGTTTGCAAACATAAACAACAGCTCTGAGGGCAGTAATGCAGGATTTGAAGATTTTACCTGTATTGGTTTTGCAAATGTAATACAAGGTGTTTCCTATAACATATCTGTGACAACACTTTCCGAAGAAAGTGTGCGGGTGTGGATAGATTTTAATAATTCCGGAAGTTTTGAAACGGAAGAGATGATGATGAATTCAGGAAACGGATATTCTCATTCAACTGAATTTGAAATCCCCCAGGAATGTGTGTTCAATATAGGATTAAGAATGCGTGTTGGGTCCGATTATTATAACCTACCTGAACCATGTGTCGATCCATATTACGGCCAACATGAAGACTATACCCTCATAATACAGTCGAACACTTTGCCCCCGGTGGCGTCAATTAATCATGATATAATCGATGAATGTAATGGTATAGTTCAATTTACAGATGGCTCAGGAAACATACCCACCTCGTGGTTATGGGAGTTTGGCGATGGTGGCACATCTGCCGATCAAAATCCTTTACATATTTATACAACAGCAGGAGTGTACACAGTTACGCTCACTGCCTCAAACATTTTTGGTACTGATATCGCCACTAAGGGAATCCTGGTAAATTCACTATATCCCGAAATGGAAATTACAGGAGATTTCCTTGAGGATGAACCGATGTATTTTTCAAACAATACGCCAGGTGCGATTTCGTGGTTATGGAATTTTGGAGATGGATATGCTTCCAGTTTGCAAAACCCTGAACATATTTATGCTGACCATGGAATTTATCAGGTAATCCTCATGGTAACCAATGGTGTCCTCTGTCAAAAAAGCATTTTCGAAACCATCGAAATAGATGAAGTAATCGGAATCAACAGCTTAAGCAATGGGGGGTTGATTGTTTACCCGAACCCCTCCAATGGAAAATTCATAATACAGTCATCCCAACCAACAAGCGAAATCAACGTGACTGTAATGAGCATCAGTGGTACAAAAGTTTATCAAGGCAAAATTTGCGGCAACGGAAAAGCAATAAAAGAAGATTTAAACCTACAGCATCTTGATCAAGGCATTTACCTGCTCAAACTATATGATAACAAAAACATCACTGTACATAAATTGATCATTGAATGACTCCTTTAAGAAAAAGTCAAGTTGAAAATGGGCTTTTGGTAAACCAAGATTAATTTGAGTTGGTTTGCCAAAACAAAGCGACGATAGCAAGCTATAACCGCCATTTCGTCACGCCAAAAGGGGGTTTCGTCATGGTTGCTCCGGAAAAGGGGAAATGCTGACATTACATTGCTTCGAAATAAATATAGATGAAAACTCTGAAAACTGAATTTTACCACGGAGGCACGGAGAGTACAGAGAATGAAAAAAGAAATTTTCTCTGTGTTTCTCCGTGTTCTCAGTGTCTCCGTGTTTTTCTTCAAAATCGCCCCAAAAATACGCCAAATATGACCCAATTTCCCTAACTCAAAATATCGAAAAAACCCGTTTCGTCATCCCAAAAGGGCATTTCGTCACGCCAAAAGGGTGTTTCGTCATGGTTGCCCCGGAAAAGGGGAATTGTTGGTTTATCTTTGAAGCTGATAAAAGATGTAATCTAAATTTTTGGTACTGGAATTTAAAAAAACGAAAAGTATGAAAACAATAGATCTCAAAAACCAGCAGGATTGGTTTTTAATAGACGATAATGAAAACGAAAAAACCCAGTACGTTTTTACGGATGAGATTTATTCAAAGCTGGAAGCAATCATTGTTGAAGCAGATTTTGCTTTGGATTATCCGCTTTTGCTTGGACCTCACCTAAATGCTCCAAACCTTAAGCTTCTGGGGTTTCGGGGCCAGGGGTGCAAAATGTGCATCCAAAGGTTAAACCGAAATGGTTTTTCAGCGCCAAATATTGTAGCGATTGGGTTCGAAGACACCGGAATAACACAAATTCCGGAATTCATTCTAAAATTCAAATCCATTAGGGATATCCACTTCCGGCATGAAAAAGTACAGGAATTACCACCCGCTTTGTTCGGTCTGATTAATCTACAGACTGTAAGGTTTCAGTATGGTTCACAAATTTCGGTAATTCCTGATGAAATTAAAAACCTGGTTAACCTGGAATACTTCGATTTTTGGGGTGCCACAATTCAATATCTTTCTCCGGAGCTTTTTCGGCTCCCCCAAATTAAATACATCAATTTCACCGATTCCAGTTATAATCCTTCAAAGGAAGTAGAGGAAGCTGTGGAGGAATTTAAAATGAAAAATTCGAACGATTTTCATGGTTGGCAGGATTATAAAACCCGTTAAACAAACATTAAAGGTTAAAGAAGTAGAATTTTGAAATCAGTCAATAATTTTAAAAATGTAAACCTATGGTAAACAATTCAATTTCAGGAACATCATTAGCCTTTGTAGTGCTAATGTTCCTTTCGTCATTTAGTGGCTGCGCTAAATTAATCAGCAAATGCAGCCATTCCGCCGAAACTGCCGGTGATATCGCTAATAGCGGCAGAAAGCTTGATAATCTGAAAGATTTGGAAACCTATAACCACAATTTAAAAACCCTTATGAATTTGTATGAAAAATACAAAGAAGTTAATATTGGTAATGGTCTTAAACTGGTCTTACCTGATATCACCAGAAGAATTGACGATACACGCGGTTATGACAACATTTTTGAGATTCGGGATGGGAAAAACCATTTTTACATTAACACCAGGACAGAGCCAATAAGCCAAAAAAGTCAGTTTGATCGATGGGTTGAGTTTAAAGAATTTGCAAATGAAGCGAGGATAATGGTGCGGTCTTATGTTTTTTTTGATAGTCTGTCCTTTCATGACGACACGAAAGGTATTCAAGCCAAAGCCTATCAATGCTTTTCAAATAATGATACCATCCAGGGTATAGTGAAAATGATTGAAACAAACGACAGTTGTATTTTTATCGAGATGGAAACATCAAAAAAAGAAAGCGGGTTTTATGAGTTTTCTGAAATGTTTCTTAAAGCAGCAGTTGTATTCGAACCAATAAAGCTTACCAGCGATTCGATTGCACGGATTGATGGATGATTATATTTATTAGACCCATTTGCGTTTAAAGAACCAAAATCAAAATTAAAACCCTGAGTTCATAAATCACTAAAATTTTCGAAAATATGGATGAATCTCACAACATTTTATCTCATCAAAAAACCGAAATACTCTTCCAGAAAATAAAGGTTGAGGAGCAAATTAGCTTCAGCCAGCTAAAAGAAAAAGTTGCGAAGGGTGGAAGGTTTGTGATGTTTAAGTACCAGATTTCAATAATATTTGCTGTGACCTATTGGCGATTTTCACCGGCCATTTTTGTCGAAAACGCTGATCAAACCAAAAAATACGCTAAAAAGTACAACGTTCTTTCATTGCTTTTTGGCTGGTGGTTTTTTCCGAGGGGGCCATTTTACACTATTTCCTGCCTGAGATTCAACTTAAAAGGTGGCCTCGATGTAACAGACGATATCATGCTGAACATCGATGAACAAGGGTTTGCCGACAGGAATATTAAATACCTCAAAACAAATCAGTTGTTTGCAAAACCAGATAAATGGGATTTAAAATCCTACCGGAAGGTCCTTTTGGAAAGGTTTAAACGGGATTTTGGCATCCGTACAATCGTGGCGGCCAATTACATTAACCTGGATAGCTCGAAAACAATGCGTATTATTGGCATCAAAACAATGAGCGGGTACGATAAATACTGCGAAAATTGTAAAGAATCGCTCTCAACCGAATTCAGAAGTTATGCACTTTTTGAGTTTATTGATTTGAACTGTGGTGACAAAACAATTGGCCAACTACTTCTTTCACAAGGCGAGATAATCCTGGATAGAGATAATTCAAAGGTGTAATGATGAAGAAAGTAAAAATACACAAGATATGAATAACGAAGCACGGACAGCAGTAAATCCTTTTGTTGAGGTAATGAAAAAAAGGACGGATGCCGGATTGATCGAAATTTTAACACTCAGAAGTCAGGACTATCAGCCTCTTGCTGTTGAAGCAGCATTGACAGAATTAAAAATAAGAAATTTAACAAAAACTGAAATTCATTTCGCTCAGGATGAATTGGAGAAAAAACGTAACGATTTGTTAATTGTGGCTAATAAACCATTGTCATGGCCATTGTAAGCAGTGTTTATTTTTCTGCCGGGCTATATAAGGGTACTTTTTCTTCATGTTATCAACAGCCGGAAAGGAACAAATTGAAATGTATTTTGAGAAGCCTTAAATAAAGTCTGTCAGGAAGCTCCCCAAAGCCTCGAAAATTCTAGAAACGAGATTGAAAAGTTGAAACGAAGACCTTTGGATATAAACCACGGAGGCACGGAGAACACATAGAAAAGTATTTAAATATCCAATTTAGAATGAAGAATGTAAAATGAAGAATTTTGAATTTAGAATGAAGAATGAAAAACCGTAGCAGTCTGGAGATTTTTTTATCATACTCCGTGTATCTTAGTGTTCTCCGTGCCTCCGTGTTTTTTCCTCAAAATCACCCCAAAAAATAGCCAAAAATGACCCCATTCCCGACCATCAAAAAACCCAAAAAACCCGTTTCGTCATCCCAAAAGGGTGTTTCGTCACGCCAAAAGGGTGTTTCGTCATGGTTGCTTATGAAAATGGAAAATGTTGACTTATCTTTGAAATGTTATTTTAAAATGAACCATAAATTTGATTATTATGAAAAATTATGCAGTCGTTGGTTTGCTTTTTTTGCTGATGAGTTTAAACAGCCTGGCCCAGCAAACAAGCATCGAAAAAGCCCGGGAGAATTTTAAAAACAATAAAATTTCCGAATCACGCAGGCTGTTCATCGAAACCACCAAACAAGATCCCACTAATGCTGAGGCATACCTGATGCTTTCGCTGCTGGCCACCATCGACAAAACTCCGGATGAAGCGCTTGACTATTTTATCAGGTTTACCGAGGTGACTACCGAAGATATTAATCCGTATTTAAGGGCGCTTTGGTATTCAGAAAGTGTGGCAAATGGTATCAAAAAGAAAATTGACAACCATAGGGTCGAATTCCTGACAATGCTTTTGGAATCGGATCGGCTGAACAGCACAACAAGAGCTTATGCACTCGAAACGCTTGGCGATCATTACAAGCTATCCAATAACCTTAAAAAATCTGACGAATATTTCAATAAAATCGGGTCGGTTGTAAACTGGCAGATTGTTGGAGAATTTGATAATGTTTCAGGCAGCGGTTTTGATAAGCTTCACGACCCTATCGTTTTTCCACAAACGAGCAGCATTTTTACCAATAAATATCAGGCTCCGGTGCATTGGTTCGTGATGAAAGAGGCGCAGCCGGGCAGATGGCTCGATCTGGAGCATCATTTTATTGTCGATAATTCGGTAATATATGCTCAAACCTTCTGTAATAGCACAACGCAGCAAGACGTATTCATCAGAATTGGCACTTCCGGCTCACTCAAAACCTGGATTAACGATAAACTTCTGTTTAGCGAAGCCGACGAAAGAAATAACGGAACCGATACTTATACTTTTACAGCACGGCTAAACAAAGGCTATAACCGGATTTTGCTACAGATTGGTTCCAGCGAAATTGACCGGTCTAACTTTCTTGTACGTGTTACCGACCATGAAGGAAATGTTCTGGAAGACCTCAGTTATTCATCAGATTACCAACCTTACGAAACGGATAAGACCGATTTCACCTCCGAAATCATTCCCAATTTTGCTGAATCGTACTTTATCAGCAGAATTGAAAATGAACCTGAAAATTTAGCTAACTATATCCTGCTGTCCAGCGCTTATCTGGCAAACGACAAAACCTATCAGGCGCAGAAAACCATTCAAAAGGCACAAAAAATAGCACCTGATTGTAGTTTTGTTTTATTGCAGCTCATCGAAATTTACCTGAGAGATGATAATCGCACCGAATTAAGTATGGCGATTGAAAAGCTTAAAGATATTGATCCCCAAAATCCACTTTCGTTAAAGCTTTTTTATAATGAAGCCATCAACAAAAAGGATTATGACGAAGCAGAAAGCCTGATCAACGGGATTGAGAAAATCTTCGGGAGAGATGAGTATGTTCTTAGCCGGAAAATAGGAATATCAGCGATTCAAAAAGAATATGAAAGCTTCAATTTTCTTCTTGGTGAGGCTTACGATAAATTCCCCGACAACAGCTCCTTTGTATATCTCAAATACCTGCTTGAAAAGGAACAAAACAAAAAAGTAATCGTGGCTGCAAACGTACTGAAAAAGTATTTAGCCCAAAATTACAATGCTGATATTAACTATTACTATGCGACGGCTCTGGTTGAAGCCGGGCAGGTTGAGAAAGGCCTGAGCTATTTGGACAGGCTGGTCGAATTTGATCCCGGTGCTGTTGGCTACTATAGTTATATTGGTGATATCTATTTCGAGCTGCGGGACTATAAAACTGCACGTACCTATTATGAAAAATGTATTGAGATTGCTCCTTACATTGGCTCATGTCATTCAAATCTGGGGAAAACCTGGATCGAGCTTAATTATTCTCAAAAAGCCATAACATGTTATCGGGACGCTTTAAAATATGACCCAAACGACTATGCAAGCAGAGAAAAACTGCGAAATCTGGAAGGAAAAGCCTCTGTTTTCAGCTATTTTGAAACACCTGATTTTTACCAGATTTACAAAGAATCGCCAAATGAATCCGAATTTCCTGGCGAAGGGAGCATAATACTTGTCGAGGAGACACAAAAAGTAGTGTATGATGAAGGCGGAAATCAGCAGAAATCCTATCTGTTGGTAAAAATATTAAATTCTGAGGGTATTGATGATTGGAAAGAATATCAGATACCCGTCACCAGAAATCAGGCTTTGGTTGTCGAAAAAGCAGAGGTTATTAAGAAAAATGGTTCAAAAGTAAAAGCTGAAATAAATTATGACCAAATAGTTTTTACTTCTCTGGAGGTTGGAGATGCCATTTCGTTGATTTATAAACTCGATATTTACGAATCAGGAAAATTTATGAAGCATTTTACGGATGAGTGTTATTTTACCTATTTCATACCAGCAAAAATCTTAAAATACAGCCTGCTTATTTCACCCAACATCAAGTTTAATTACCTGCTTACTAACTCCGATATGAAACCTGAGATATCACAAAAAGGTGATTTTACGCTTTATAAATGGGAAAAACATGACATTGCCGCAATCAAATACGAAAATTACATGCCTGACATGACCGATGTTGGCGAAATACTTTTTTTATCCAGCTATCCCGACTGGAACTTCCTTTCGGAATGGTATGCTGACATTACCAACAATCAGTTAAAATCCGATTTCTTTATCCAGGAAAAAGTACAGGAGTTGTTCATTGGCAAGGACAATCTGACCGAAATTGAAAAAGCAAAAGTAATTTATGAATATGTAACCCGGGAAATCAGGTATAGTTCGATACCGTTCAGGCAGAGTGGTTTTATTCCACAAAAACCGTCTGAAGTTATAGCCACACGAATGGGCGATTGTAAGGATGTTTCGACTTTGTTTGTTGCACTCTGCCGGGAAATTGGTATCGACGCAAACATCGTGCTTGTTAATTCGAGGGAAAATGGAAAAAATGAAACACTCCTGCCTTCTTTTTCATTTGACCACAGCATAGCTCAGGTAAAGATTGGTGGTGAGGACTATTTTATCGAACTTACCTCCGATTTATTTTCGTTTGCATCGCTGCCACCTGATACAAAAAAATCAATGGCTTTAACAATCAAAGACGCTAATGATAGCAACGTAAAGCCTTATTGCCTTGATCCTCCGACACAGATCAATAACTCGATAAACAGAAATGTGATGGTTGAGTTTGAGAACGATAAAATGATCGTTAAAGCCGATTCAAGGAAGTCGGGCTGGCACGCTGCCAGCATGAGGAATGCCTATAAAAACATAAGTATCGAAGAAAAGCATAAAACGATGTCTTCAAGTATTTCGTCAGATTATGCCAATGCCGAATTAATAACGCTAAAATTTGACGAAAGTCTGCAAAATTCAGAAAATGAAGTAACCTATTATTATGAATATCTGGTAAATAATATTTTTACCCGGATAAACAAAATCGAAATCTTCCGTATCCCGTTTACCGACAATTTAACAACTGATTACTTTAACTTTGGAAATACCCGCGATTATCCTTTGGAATATTGGAGATCGTACCGATGTGAAGATTTTTCGGAGCACCTGACAATAAAAATCCCTGATGGAAAGCAATTGGCCGAGATACCTGAAAATATTGATTATCAAAACAAAATTGCCCGTTATCAGGTAACTTTTAAAGTCGAAAATAATGTATTTACAGCCGATAGAAAACTGACCTTTACCGACGATGTAGTAAGTAAGGAGGACTACCCGGCGTTTAAAGAGTTCTTTACCAAAGTAATAAATGCCGATGCCAGGCAAATAGCCTTTCAATAATAATGCAAACTAAAAAATTAAACACCCGGGGGAAAATGAAAATTACAGAAGAGTTTATCGAACACTCGATTTTTGGTGAATTTGTATTAGAAGCTTGTGTTGAATGTGATTCGAATGAATTTTTTACTGAAATCGCAAACTTGATTTTTGAGCATGCTGATAGCCGCCTCAAAGAATATCCTGACGCCGTTCAACATCTGAAAAGCAGGAAATATGCATCAGCAAGGTCAGCAATCGACAGATTTGATTCTTTTCATTCAAGGGTGCTTAATTTGAGGAGAACTTTAAGGAGCCTTATTTCAGGCATTGTAATTACATCGGCAATTACTGATCATAATGCAATTGCTGATTACAAGAATAAATGGAAGTCTTATGACAATAATGAAGGAAGTAAAGACCCTTTCAGTTTTCATCACCAGGTGATTTACCAACAATTTAAAAAGGTAAATTCACTGCAGGAGCTGGCGAAATTCAACGAATATTTTCATGAGTATTTGGTAGAAATGGCTTTCAAACTTGCCGAAATCTTTATCCGAAGATTGATTTACACCATCGATTATTTTCAGGATGAAGAGGCTTTTAAAGAAGTTTGCGGGGAGGCAACGCTGAACCTAAGAAATTTCAGGAACGAGATTGAAAAGCTGAAACGAGGACCTTTGGATATTTACCACGGAGG
>CAYOWJ010000075.1:3872-13767 GCA_964407625.1 uncultured Lentimicrobiaceae bacterium | reverse complement strand
AGTTCTTTCGAGCCAAGCAATTCCATCGTTTCCGGGCTTAAAGCGTTGATATCTCCCTTAAAATAAGCCGATTTGTGATAAAATTTTGTTTCGCCGGCAACGGCCCTTTTTGCAATGATTTTACCGGTTTCGCTGTTGATGATCTGGACGGTGCCGCCCATGAGCACCGATTTTTTTTGTACGCCTTCGGTAACATAACAGGCGATGGTTTTAAATTTTGGAAGCTCAATTTTGTTGCCGAGGCTATCGCGTTCAAAATTTCCACTTTCGTCAAGTTTATAGGCAATCCCATCCTGTAAAGTGGCTGTTTCGGTGTAAAAATTCTGTTCCGTTTTTTCAGGAATTAATTTGATATCGATAATCTCAATTTCGGCTACAATTTTAATTTTCAGATAGGATGCCTTTTTCGAAACAAACGCATATTTCGGGGTATTGAATCTTGAAAAATCCAGTTTTCGAAATTCGTCTTCAATGCCTGATGGGAGGTAATTGGGATAACTGTTGGTGACGTTACAGTAAATAAATATGGTTGTATCGGTTTTGATTTCGGTTAAAAGCTGAGTTACGTCCTTGTAGCCAGGCATAATGCTGTCGATTTCGAGCAGGTAAAAGCCGGCTCGCTGTGCATCAGCCTTATTTCCTGAATTTATCAGTTTCAATGCGTTTACATACATATTTTCACAGATCCTTTGCCTGGCCTGAGCGATGAAAAGCCGGTAATCGACAGCCATAAAATGCATTTCATCTTTAACCGTTTCGGGCAATGCTTCAATCTTTCGTTGCCGAAGATCCAGCTGATTGTACAATTTACCAATTTCAGTCCAGTTTTCAGGTTTTTCATCAGCTTTCAAACCGGCGATTTTCTGATTATCTGCCTTGTTGGCTTCATCAAAGGCAAAACCGAGTGCCCTGATATCTTTTTCATTTACGGGATCATTTTTCAGATCAGCCACCAAAACATCAATGGCCTGATCATATTTCCCTTTGTTGACCAACGTTACAGAGGTTGAGCAGGAGGTGAGCAAAACAATCAGCATTAAAAAAGAAAGTGTTTTCATAATCTGCGATTTTCGTACAAACATTTAAACCATTTGAATTGCTTTTAATTACTTACAAAGTAGCATGTAAATCAACTAAAAGTTTTAATTTCGGTGCCTTTTTAAAGACCGGGAAGAATTTCTCCGGTCAAAATGTTACAATTATAATACCAAAACTCAGTACGCAGGCATGTGGAAATATTTAGCGAGCTTAATACTTAGAGGAAGATACTGGAACCTGGTTGTTATTGCGATTTTGACACTCTTTATGGCTTACGAGGCCACCAAAGTTAAGATGTCGTACGAAATGACTCCCATTTTACCAGCTTCTGATTCGACCAGCATTGACTATCAACATTTTAAAGAAATGTTCGGACAAGATGGAAGCGTTTTGTTTATCGGGGTCCAGGATTCGAACATTTACCGGATCGATAAATTTAACAACTGGTACGATCTTACCAAAAAAATCAAAGCTGTCGAAGGCGTCCAGGAGGTTGTTTCGGTGGCCAAGATTTATCAGTTAAAGAAAAACGACAGTACCAAAAAATTTGATTTCCTGCCTGTTTTTGATCACAATCCAAAGTCACAGCATGAACTCGACAGCCTGATGGGCGTGGTTTTATCACTTCCATTTTATGAAGGCCTTCTTTTTAATGAAAAAAACCACGTGACCATGATGATGGTTACCCTCGACAAAGAGGTGCTCAATACCAAAAAAAGAGTTCAGTTAATCAACGATATCAGGCAGGCAGGCGATGAATTTGCAGGCAAAAACAATGTTGAAGTTCATTATTCCGGTTTGCCCTACATCCGCACCGTAACCGCTAAAAAGGTTGAGGATGAACTGAAATTTTTTGTGCTGATGGCGTTGCTGGTGGCTTCGGTGCTTTTGATGCTGTTTTTCAAAAACATCAAAATTGTTGTTGTCACCATGACCATAGTTGTAATTAATGTTGTTTGGGTGATGGGGTTAATTTCGTTGCTGGGCTACAAAATTACCATGCTTACAGGAATTTTGCCTCCGTTGCTCATTGTAATTGTGGTCGAAAACTGTATTTTCCTGCTTAATAAATATCACAACGAAATCAACAAGCATGGCAATAAATTCAAGGCTTTAACACGTGTTGTTATTTACATTGGAAACGCTAACCTCCTTACAAATGCGGTAACAGCATCGGGATTTGTGGCTTTCACCATTACCGGAAACCAACTATTGACCGAATTTGGCATAGTAGCGTCAATCAGCATTCTGGTAGCCAATTTTATGACGCTTTTCCTTATCCCGATATTTTTTAGTTTTCTACAGCCTCCGCTTGCCGAACACACCAAACATCTCGAAACCGGGATCGTGAGCAGCATGGTTAACCGTATCGTTTTTATCGTTCAAAATCACCGGACTGTTATTTACACCGTGGCAATAATCCTTGTCTTTGTTGGGATTTATGGCATTTCGAAGCTTAAAACAACCGGAAATATCGTTGATGATATTCCAAAAAAAGACCCGCTTTATGTTGATCTGATGTTTTTTGAAAAACATTTCAATGGGGTGATGCCCTTCGAGATTTCGATAGATACCCGTAAAAAAAGAGGCGTTTTACAACTTTCGAATATCGCGAAAATTGAAGAACTGCAACAGGTTCTTGCCGGCTATCCCGAACTCTCGAAACCACTTTCGGTGACTGAGGTCGTAAAATTTGCCAAACAGGCTTTTTATGGAGGCAACGAAAAGATGTATTCAATTCCTAACAATCAGGAAAAAAACTTTATCCTTCAATATGTGCCGCAGATCGAAAGTGGGAAAAAGAATGTTTTAAGCAGTTTCGTTGATTCTAATTTGCAGGTTACCCGCATCAGCGTGCAAATGGCGAACATCGGCACCAACGACATCCAGCGGATCAAGAATGAACTGGCTCCAAAAATTGATTCAATTTTTCCACCAGATAAATTCGATGTGGTTTTAACCGGAACAAGCGTGGTTTTCCTAAAGGGAACAAATTATCTGATCGACAACCTGCTGGAGAGCCTTGTCCTTGCCGTAATCCTCATCGCCGGCCTGATGGCCATATTATTTACCTCAGCCAGAATGATCATGATTTCGATAGCGCCAAATGTGCTGCCACAAATTTTAACAGCAGCCATGATGGGATTTCTGGCCATCTCCATCAAACCTTCAACAGTACTGATTTTTAGTATTGCGCTGGGGATTTCGGTGGACAACGCCATACAGTTTCTTTCGCGCTATCGTTTGCAACTACGGCTGAGCAACTGGAACATCAAAGTATCGGTTTTACAGGCCTTGCGCGAAACTGGTTTCAGCATGATTTATTCATCGGTGGTGCTGGTTTTTGGATTTGGTATTTTTATTATGTCATCATTTGGTGGTACCGAAGCACTGGGTTACCTTATTGCATTTACGCTTTTGATAGCTTTACTTTGCAACCTGTTTATCCTGCCATCACTGCTGCTGACCATGGATAAAAGAATAACAACTAAGCGGTTTGAGGAGCCTTTGCTCGAAATTTTTGATGAAGAAATTGACATCGAATTAAATGAACTAAAAATTGAGGAAGCCGAAAAGCAAAGTCCGGCAAAGTAGTTGGAAGAAGCAGGCAGTGGGAAGTGGGCAGTAAACTCGCAACTGCCAACTGGCGACTGGAGTCTTCCGACTTCGGACTTCGGACTTCCTGCTCACAAGAAAAACAACGAACCAAATAACTAAAAATAAATCGATATGAAAGGTATAATTCTGGCAGGCGGTTCAGGCACGCGGTTGCACCCGCTCACATTAGCCATCAGCAAACAGTTGATGCCCATTTACGACAAACCAATGATTTATTACCCGCTCTCGGTGCTGATGATGGCCGGGATCAGGGATGTTCTGATTATTTCGACACCGCACGATTTGCCGAGTTTCGAAAAGTTACTCGGCGACGGCTCGCGTTTAGGCTGTAACTTCAGTTACAAAGTGCAGGAAATTCCAAACGGACTGGCGCAGGCTTTTGTGCTTGGTGAGGAGTTTATCGGTCGCGAAAAAGCAGCCCTCATCCTGGGCGATAACATTTTTTACGGAACCGGCCTTCAGAAAATTTTGCAGGACAATAACGATCCAGAAGGTGGGGTGGTTTTTGCTTACCATGTTTCTGATCCTGAAAGATATGGGGTTGTCGAATTCGACGAAAACCAGAAAGCCATCTCCATCGAGGAAAAACCAAAAGTTCCAAAATCTAATTTTGCGGTTCCCGGGCTGTATTTTTATGATAACTCGGTGGTTGAAGTAGCCAAAAACATCAAACCAAGTGCGCGCGGCGAATACGAAATTACCGACGTAAACCGGTATTATCTTGAAAACGGGAAGCTAAAAGTCGGAATTTTAAGTCGTGGAACCGCCTGGCTCGACACCGGAACTTTTGAATCGCTGTTGCAGGCTTCACAATTTGTTGAAGTTATCGAACATCGTCAGGGCTTAAAAATTGGTTGCATCGAAGAAATTGCTTACCGCATGAAATTTATTAATGATGCGCAGCTCGAAGAAATTTCGCAACCCCTGATGAAAAGTGGCTATGGCGTTTATCTGATGAAGCTTCTCAAAAAGTAGTCATCAAAAAAAACGTTTTAATAGCCGAAAAAAAACTTCAAAAACCTAACCCTGCTTCAGGCGGGGTTAGATTCCTGTTAAATTGAGTTGACTTTCGATTTTATTCCCATGGAAAATTTTAACAATTATCTGAAAATAATCAACGAGGCCCTCGCCATAATTGATTTGAAACAACAACCCCAAAACCTCTACCAGCCCATTTCATACTCACTCGGGATGGGTGGGAAAAGATTACGGCCCGTCCTGACACTTGCTGCCTGCGACCTTTTTGGTGGCGACATAAAAAATGCGCTGAATGCTGCCGTTGGGCTGGAGATTTTCCATAATTTTACCCTTGTTCACGACGATATCATGGACGCAGCTCCCCTCAGAAGAGGCGAAAAAACCGTTTACAAAAAATGGGATTCCAATGTTGCCATTCTTTCCGGCGACACCATGTTTGCGATTGCCCTCCAGCAAATTACAAACACTGGCCATCCAAAATTAAAGGATGTTTTACAGGTTTTTATTCAAACAGCCATCGAAGTTTGCGAAGGACAACAATTTGACATGGATTTTGAAAACCGTTCGGATGTTTCCATCGCTGAATACCTCGAAATGATCAGGTTAAAAACTGCTGTTTTGCTTGGCGCGAGCCTAAAAATAGGCGCTCTGCTTGCAAATGCCGGCGAAGATCAAACCAGGCTGATTTACGATTTTGGAATAAATGCCGGTATCGCTTTTCAGTTGAAGGACGACTGGCTCGATGCTTTTGGTGATGAGGCAAAATTCGGGAAAAGCATTGGCGGAGATATTGTTGCCAACAAAAAAACATTCCTTTATCTGAAATGCCTCGAATTGGCCGATCCGACAGATCGGGAATCGCTCATCCAACTTTTCGGAAAATCACAGCGCAACGAAAATACCAAAGTAAAAAAAGTGCTCGACTTGTTCGAGAAATACCGGATTAAAGAAGCCACCATTCAGGAAATGGAAAAATTTTTCGGCATGTCCATCCGGTCAATCAACCAGGTTGACGCGCCTGTGGAGAAAAAGAATAGGCTCTCTGGTTTTGCTGAGATGCTTTATAAAAGGGATAAATAAAAAAAAGCAGGTCGTTAAAGGCCTGCTTTTTTTTAATTACCACAAAAGACTAGTATTTCTTAGGTGGTCTGCGGTTCGTAAACCTACGTTCTTCTGTTTTGCGCTCTTCAGCAACTTTCACTACCAGATTTCTTCCGTCAACTTCAGAATTGTTTAATGCATTGATAGCTGCATTTGCTTCGTCATCATTGGTCATTTCAACAAATCCAAATCCTTTCGAGCGACCAGTGCTGCGGTCATTAATAATCCTCGCTGATTCAACTTCACCGTAAGCCTCAAAAATTTCCCGTAATTCTTCATCCTGAAGTTTAAAATTCAGGTTTGCAACAAAAATGTTCATAATAAAAAAATAACTGATTAATTAAAATTGATAAACTGACATAAGCCGAAATCGAAGAAGAAAGCCTGAAAAATGAAGAACATCTTAAAAACCCCTGCTCCATAATTTCACTTATGGGACAAAAATAAGTAAAAATAGTTTTTGTAAAGTGAGATATTTGTTTTTTTTATCAAAACATCTGATTTGTATAGGATTAGAGGACTTACAGAAACAATTCACGAAAGTTTGCCAAAACAATGCTGTCAGGAAGGTTTTGAAGGTTTTACCGGCGTATTCATTTCGGCAAACAGTTCAGCTTTGCGGTTTCCAAAATCCAATGTGCGGATAGGAAAAGGAATGGTAATTCCGGCTTTGTCAAAGGCCTTCCTAATCTCGATGATGGCTTTACTTTTGGTTTGCTGGTAATGTTTGTCGCTCACATTTTCGATCCAAAACCTGAGCATAAAATTGATCGAACTGGAGTCGAATTCTTTAAAATAAACTTCGATATCCTCAGTTTTCAAATGCTCCACACGTTCCGAAATTGTTTCCTTCACCACCTGTTCAACCTTTTCGAGATTGTCGTGGTAAGAAACGCCAACGTTAATTACAATAGCCCGTTTTGCGGTGGAGCTGACGTTTTTAAAGGTTTCGTTAACGATGATGTCGTTGGGTAAAATTACCAGTTCACCGGTTGTAAGCCGCAACTCCGAAACCCTGATCCCGATATATTCGATGGTTCCGTAATGGCCGTTAGTTTCAACCCTGTCGCCAATATTGTAATATTTACGATACGACATGATAAAACCTGACACCGTATTTTTTATTGGATTCTGGAAAGCAAGGCCAATTGCGAGACCAACAACTCCGGCACCGGCCAGAATTGAGGTAACAGCTTTATCGAGCTGCAGCACGCTCAATGCCATGATTAAGCCAATCAATATGATTGCATAATGAATAAATCCGGAAATAAAATTATTGATCGGCAGGTTTGGCGTAAAGCGGTGAATGATGCTGGTCGCCAGTTTTCGGATGCTCCGGGCGAAAATAAAAATAAAGATTACGATAAGAATCGCAACCAAAAGATTTGGAAGAATCAGGATAAATCCATTAAACCAGTTTTGTAACTTTTCGAATAATAAATTAAAAGCATTTTCCATCATATACTATTCTGTTTGGTTAATAAGCTGCTCAAGCTCAGCATGAAGTTTTTCCCATGCTCCCATTTCGGTTTCAAGTTGTTTTTTAAGTTTTTCGTAAGCCTGGTAAAGATCGCCACCCGATTTAAAATCGGCTTTGTAAAGCTCGGGATGCGATAATTTTTTATCAATTTCAGCGATTTTTTGTTCCATTTCGCTAATATTTTCTTCCGATTTTTCGATGCGGCTTTTTACTTTACGTTGCTCACGCTCGGCCTGTTTCCGGCGCTCATAATCCATTTTATTTTGAGATGGAGCATCCATTCGAAGTAAAGATCCGGCGGCTATCTTCTTCTTCTCAAGTTCGTTAAGGTGTTGGAGTTTTCGGGCTTCCAGAAAATCGGTGACATCGCCAATATATTCCTTGATGGTTTTGTTGCGGAACTCAAACACTTTTTCGGTAAGGCCAGACAGGAAATCCCTGTCGTGCGAAACAATGATAAGGGTTCCGTCATATTGAAGAAGAGCATTTTTAAGGATATCCTTCGAGCGCATGTCGAGATGGTTGGTTGGCTCATCGAGAACCAGCATATTTACCGGATTGAGCAGTAATTTAGCCAACGAAAGCCTGGCCTTTTCGCCGCCAGACAGGATTTTCACTTTTTTCTCGATGTCTTCGCCGCTGAATAAAAAGCTGCCGAGTAAACCACGCACTTTGGTGCGCCAATCGCCGGAAGCAACATCGTCGATGGTTTGAAAAACGGTTTTTTCGACATCGAGCATTTCAAACTGGTTCTGGGCATAATATCCGATCGAAACCTGGTGGCCGAGTTTTAAAATCCCATCATAGGGCAGGTCGCCAACAATGACCTTCGAAAGCGTAGTTTTTCCTTCGCCATTCCGGCCAACGAAAGCAATTTTTTCGCCTTTGGTAATCTCGAAAACAAGGTCTTTTAAAACCAGTGTGCTGCCATAACTTTTGGAGAGATGCTGTGCTTCCACAGTAACTTTTCCGGAATGGGGCGATGGCGGAAACCTGAAACGGATTGCCGAACCATCAACATCTTCAATCTCGATGCGGTCCATTTTTCCAAGCTTTTTTATGCGCGACTGAACCTGCTTGGATTTGGTATTTTTATACCTGAAACGCTCGATAAACCGCTCAATCTGGTCGATTTCGCGCTGCTGGTTGTTGAAGCCTGACAACTCCTTTTCGCGGCGCTGCGCCTGAAGCAGCTCATATTCCGAATAAGAAGCTTTGTAGTCGTAAATTTTGCCAAGGGTAATTTCGATGGTGCGATTGGTCACGTTGTCGAGGAAGGCGCGGTCGTGCGATACAAGCACCACAGCCCCGGGATAACTCACCAGAAAATCTTCGAGCCACTGGATCGATTCGATGTCGAGGTGGTTGGTCGGCTCATCAAGCAAAATAATGTCGGGCTTGCGAAGCAGGATTTTTGCCAATTCCACGCGCATCTGCCAGCCACTGCTGAATTCGGTGAGCGGACGGGTGAAATCTTTCCGTTCAAAACCCAGGCCGCCCAATACTTTCTCCACATTTTCCTCAATATTTTGTCCGCCGAGTAAGTCGAAGCGTTCGTGACAATCGTTGAGTTTTGAAATAAGTTTAAGATAATCCTGCGAATGAAAATCGGTGCGCTCGGCAAGTTCATCGGTAAGTTTTTTAACCTGTTTGTCGAGGGCCAGCATTTCGGCGAAAGCCAGTTTAGCCTCGTCAAGCACGCTGCGTGGGCTGTTTGGGTTCATTTCCTGCTTCAGAAAGCCGATACTCTGTCCTGATGGCGAGGCAATGCTGCCCTTTTCAGGCTCCATTTCGCCTGCAATAACGTTGAGCAGCGTGGTTTTGCCTGCACCGTTTTTCCCGACAAGGCCAATGCGGTCGCGGTCGTTGATCAGGAAAGATACCTCATCGAAGATGTATGTCCCGGTAAAATGTACTGAAATGTTGTTGACTGATAGCACTTAAATAATTTTGGATGGCAAAAATATAAAAAAGAAAGTTGAAAGGGCTGGAAAAAGCTGCGGGGGAAGGAGAAATAAAAAAAGATGAATGGAGATAAAGCCAGACTATTATAAATTTGAACCCTATCTGAACCATGTTAAAACTATATTTTGGAAAAAACCGGTTTGGAAATTTATACCGACAATCCGATGTTTATTGATATTTTTGCTTAAAACAAAACAGATGAACACTGCAGAATTAAAAATCAAGATACTCAACCAGATTGATTCGCTGGACTCCAATAAAATTGAGGAGTTTTATGGGGTATTACTTAATTTCATCAACAGCAAAACGGAGGTGAAAGAATGGTTGGAATTAACTGACCAACAAAGAGAAGGAGTTGATGCAGCCATCGAAGAACTTGATTCGGGCAAAGGAATTTCCCATCAGGAGGTGATGAAAAAACTCAGGAAGAAATATTCTCATGAATAAGCTGATTATCTGGTCGCCACTTTCTGAAACCGACCTTGAAGTCATTTTAGAATATTTAGCGGAGGATTGGAACGGCGAAGTTGCAATCAGGTTTCTTGATAAAATCGAACACTTGCTGGAGCAAATTTCAATAAATCCAGAACAATTCCCGATGGTAAATACAAAGCGGAAAGTAAGAAAGTGTGTGATAACCAGGCATAACACGCTATTTTACAGAGAAAACAAGGAATATGTTGAAGTGCTGAGAATTTTTGATACACGACAAGA
>CAYOWJ010000075.1:1285-3772 GCA_964407625.1 uncultured Lentimicrobiaceae bacterium | reverse complement strand
ACAGAGAAAACAAGGAATATGTTGAAGTGCTGAGAATTTTTGATACACGACAAGACCCAAAGAGGCTCAAATATGAGTAAGCTGAAACTAAGGGAGAAACCGGCTGGTGATGGTGAAACAGAAATGGAAGTGTATTGTAGTGAGCGTATCAAAGTTTAATTGAAAGTTCCAGGTGCCCATCTAACCCAAGTTCAACAATTTTTTGTAGTGTGGAAATGCGCACTTCTTTAATATCATTCTCAATTTTCGAAATGTAACCTTTGTTTGTTCCGCATTTCTCGGCAAGTTGCTCCTGGGTCATTCCTTTTTCAATCCTTGCTTGCTGAAGCAAAAACCCAAGTTTAAAAGTTTCGTAACCCTTCTCAAACTTGTCACGTTTTGGAGTTCCTGTTTTTCCATATTGTTCTTCAACAAATTGGTCGAGTGATTTCAAATTATTATTCTCTTTCATATTCTTCCTTAATATTTAATGCTTTTTCTATTTCAGCCTTTGGTGTTTTTCGGGTCTTTTTTTGAAACCCGTTTATGATGACTACAAGTTTTCCTGCATCAAAAAAACAAAATATCCTAAAAATGTTACTACCTTGCTGAACACGAATCTCATAGAGTCCATCGGTACCTTCAACGTGCTTCAAATATTCCTCGGGTACCTGCTGTATAGTTTCGATGATTCTAAAAATCCAAATGATTTTATCCTTTACTTTCTGGTTTTGGTTTTTGAAAAAGTCGGTAAAATAGTTTTTAAACAAAAACAGATTTCTAATTTTTTGGTCATTCATGCGCTGCAAAGATATTTAAAGTTGTCCGATTGAATAACTTTATTTTATAAAATTTTCTTACTATTCCACCACCAGTTTCCTCACAAAAAACCTTCCTTCCGCTTCAATTTCCAGTAAATAAATCCCGGCCTCAAGGTTTGAAACGTCAAGCTGGTGCTGGTTTGTATTAATTTTCATGGATAGAATTTGTTTACCTGAAATGGACGAAAGTTTCAGGCTGTTCAAGCGGATTTCACTTTTTATGGTCAGATTTTCGGTGGCCGGGTTTGGGGAAATCGAAATCTGGTTTTGTTGGGTTTCATCAATTCCAAGCCAATAATCCTGGCTAACATAAACGCCGGCTTCGGTGCAAACGAAAAGTGCCGGTGCGCTCATGGTTGGATTGATTTGTATTTTGTTGATGTTTAAATTTGGCAATCCTTCGTTAAGCCAGGTCAAACCTGGTGGTGGTGCCGAAGCATCAAAGCTGGCGATCCCGAGGTTTTCTTTCCACCCCAGAAATGGGTTACCAAAACAATCGAAACCAACTGCACGCATATTATTTGCATAAAAAACAATCTGCCAGGTGTTTCCAAAATCCTCTGATTTCCAAAGGCCTGATGAATTAGAATTGTCGGGGTATACTCCGTAAAGCAGGCCATTTGGGCAAAAGCTCATGTCGGAAATGACTGTAAAAATTTCTGAAGCATTCCAGGTTTCGCCGCTATCGTCGCTCCAGTAAATGTTACTCAGGTTGGCAATGGCCGTAACCACGAGATGCTCGCCGTAACCTGTCATGGTTCCGCATGGCTTAGCCAGAAAATTAATATCCTCTTCCCAATTCAAACCATCCTGCGATTTGTACAACCCGCCCCAGTCGCTGCCAACCCAGTAAGCCCCTGTAAGGTCATCATGATAAAGAAAATTTGGATTAACCACCCACTCGACAACCTCAAACTGATGGGTTTGTAAATCAAAAGTCCAGATTCCATCCGAATAGCTGCCATCACCCATGGTAATCAAAATTCGCTCTGCATCGAGGTAAGCGGCACCAGTTACAGGTAATCCGTAAGTATAAAATGTTGTTTCGTGGGTGCCGATGTTGTATAGATAAAAGCCATCATCCGAACAAATTACCCACTCCGAAAATGTTATCCCAAAACAGATTCCGGAAGCGTTCATCTGAACGGTACCCATCTGATTCCAGGTATAGGCAAAACCCGAAACCCAGATTAAAAAGGCGAAAAGAAACGTTGTTAACTTTTTCATGACATTTTAGTTTTGAAATCCGGACCAAATGATCTTATGATTGAATTTGCAAAAAACACTGTAAAAATACACCGGTTTTTTACAAATATCAAGCCGGATTAAATATAAAAAAAAGCCATCCCGATGAAGAGACAGCCCTTTTTTATTCTTTTCAAATAAATACTATTCTTTAATCAACGTCAGCTTTTGGATGTAGCTTTCCTGGCCATTACTTATTTTTACCAGATACAGTCCATTTTCCAGCTCGCTTAATGAGATAATCCCGGATTTCCGGATTTTTGTATCAACGACAACCTTACCGTCAGCATTGAAAATCCTGAAAGAATATTCACCTTCTTTTTTCAAATCAACCGAAATATTACCTGAGGTTGGATTTGGATAAATGCTAAAAAAGCATTGCGCAGATTCTGTGAGACCAACACAAGAGGTTACTTCCATGATTTCTTCAACAGAATTTTCA
>CAYOWJ010000075.1:0-1185 GCA_964407625.1 uncultured Lentimicrobiaceae bacterium | reverse complement strand
TTCTGTGAGACCAACACAAGAGGTTACTTCCATGATTTCTTCAACAGAATTTTCACAGTCATTCGCATCGCTGTAAGCATAAGTTATTGTATGAGTTCCGATACCGGCAGTGGCAGGGTCGAACCATCCATAGGCAACACCTGTACCTGAATAATAACCACCTGCCGGCAAGCCTCCGGTAAGTTCAAAGGATTGCCATTCGTAGCAAACCGTATCAAATGCTTGAAGCGTAACATCCGGAAGGCCAAAAACAGCAAGGTTCATTGTGGATGTTGATATTTCGGAATTACAGCCACCCGTACCATAAGCATTCATGGTAAGTATCACCTGATTTCCTTCATCCCCTGAAGCCGGTGTGTAAGTCGGGTTAAGGGATGAACTGTTGTCGAGTGTGCCAAAACCAACTGTTACTATCCAACTAATCATAGAGGCGTTCTGAGCAGAAGCTGCCACAAGCGGGAAGGCATCATTGATGCAGGTTTCGCCATCCGGACCGGCAAAGGCCACAGGAGGAGGATCAACCAGGATAATATCCGGGCTGGTAATGGAATTGTTGGTGGTCCCGTTTGAAACATTGAGCGTAACATTCCATGATCCTGCTACATTGTAGGTAACCAAAGGATTTTGCAAATTGGAAGTTGCCGGTGTGCCGCCTTCGAATGTCCATGACCAGGAAGTTGGATTGCCTAATGAAGCATCAGAAAACTGGACCTGCGAACTCTGGCAAACGGTGTAGTCATCGGCTGTAAAGCTTGCTGTAAGTGTACTTCCGCAGGGAGATGCCTGAATACCGTGCTCCTGAAAATAGTTTTTAAATGTTTGCACGCTGGCAATGGGCCACATGTCTTGCTCGACAATGGTGTGATCGGGTGCAATTAAAATGTAGGTTGGATAGGCGGCAATACCATAAGTGTTGTTTACGGCGGTTCCTCCGCCTTCGATCCCACTCAGGCACGGAAATTCGATTCCGTAGGTTTCATCAAATTGGATACATGCAGCATTGCTTTCACCGCGATTAACGCTGATAACAAACACATCCGCTGTGTTGCATCCAAAGTATTCGTAAGCCTCGCTTAGCATAGGAGCGGTGCTTATGCACGAACTTCATGTGGTATAAAAGAAGTCAACACAAACGTATTGACCTCCGGCAAGTGTCTCAAACAAATCGAACGCTGCGCCTTCGGT
>CAYOWJ010000074.1:4471-13788 GCA_964407625.1 uncultured Lentimicrobiaceae bacterium | reverse complement strand
GCTCCTTTTTTGTTCGCTGTGTTTTGTGCCTTTCAAATTCGATAAACCCGTTCTCAATATTCTTTTCACGAAGCAGCAATAAATCAGTCAAGTTTATTCCGTTCATCAGATATTGAAGTTTCCAAAAATTTGAATGTAACTCCTCTGTGGTTCCAGGGAGTGGTTTAAACTCAAAAATCTTTTTTAACTCGGTATTGTCGAGGGCAATTTTCCGGCATTTGGTTTTTGGTATCTCATATTTCTTTTCTCCAAAGGGATAGGGCAGCCCTTCTAATTCTTTAGGTCTCATATTAAAGATAGCGCGTAGTTGTCGCATATTAAACCCTATAGTGGTCTTTCCATTTCCTTTTCCTGATTTTCCGGTTTCACGCATCCATTTTTCGTAATCCTTTAGAAAATTTATGGTGATTCCTTCAAAAGGCAAAGGTTTGCCCTTTAAATATCCTTCCAGGCTGCTCAGGGTGCATCCGTAAGATACTCCGGTTCTTATCCGGCCCTCATCTTTAAGGGTTTTAATGTAGCTCCGAAATGTGTGTAGAATATCATTCTGAAATGCAGTCTTACTATCAACATAACATTCTCTAAATAATTCAAAAGTGAAGAAGGGCTGGCATTGTTCTGCAAATTCTTTTGCTTCATCCTCAAAACTTTTTAGCACCTCACCGAGCAATTTATACTTTCCTTTTCTCACCTTTCCATCCTTGCCCATTGCCTTGTTAAAATCCTCCAAACTCATCGAAAAATCTCCGAAACCAGCATAGATGAACTCGTGAAGGTCTATCTTTTTTAATTTGACTTCCATATCACTGGCTTTGATGGCGAAGTATTTTCGTTTCCCTTTCCAGTAAACTCTAATTTTTATCGGAAAGGTTCCATCTTTTTTTGGCTCTCTTTCCTCACACATAATCGAAATTACCGGTTTTATTTTTTTTGTTTCCATTGTATTTATTGGGTTTGAGTGTTATCAATTCCGCACATGATTCCGCACACAAAACTAATAATTAATGATAAATAAGCAAGTAATAAGAATAAAAATAATTTTGTTTAGTACTGATTATCAGTATAATAAATAACAAACAATAACTAACAAAATAGGTAAAATACTGACTCTGGATCAGAAGAGTTCAGGTTCGAGACCTGATCGGGCAACATGAAAATGAAAGGCTTACAGAAATAAAAACTGTAAGCCTTTTTTATTAATTTCCTATGTTAAAAAGGTTCCACTTTTCCAAAAAGTGAAACCTTTAACCTCAGGATGACATTATCATCTGAGTGACTATTCTTTCATTAACCAATTTTCGGCGTAGGCCATATTTTTAAAAACCTTAACATACAAACCACGGTTTACTGCTACGGTTTCCCAAAAATCTGCATCGATAATATTTTCAGGACTGCAAACAATGGCGACCTTTGCAACATCAGGTGCATGCTCCGAAATGAACCTGGCCGATTCGAAAGTATCAAATGTTCCAAGGGCATAAACCAATTCAGTTTCATCGCATAAAATTTTCATGCAACCGTTTGAAAGAGCTGCTTTTATAATTGCCATTCCATATTCGATCACCTGGTCAAGATTATCATCTTTACCAGTTGTTTTTACTCTTAAAACTTTGTTGTCAATTTTAAAGTCGTAAATTATTGCCATTTTCAGTAAATTAATCTGCGCAAAATAAGTAAAAAGTATCAGTCTGACGATACATTTCTTCGAATTTTTCTTTGTTTTTTTTCATCGTATTTCTAAGTTTTGGCCTGTTTCAGTCATTTTTTTATGTCATTGATTTCATTTCCTGAATTACAAATTCTTTAGGTTGGTTCAGGTGCGGGTAAATCAACATAAAGCATTATTTTTGCCGCCGATTGAAAATTTAATAAAACAGAAAATGAGAAAAAAAATAGCAGCAGGAAACTGGAAAATGAATACCACCTTCGAAGGTGGAAAACAACTCATCAGCGAAATCATCGGAGGAATGGCCGCAAATCCGCCTGAACAAACTTCCGAAGAAATGTTGGTTGTTCTTGGTACTCCTTTTATTACGCTCAAAAAAGCAGCAAACCTTGTTAAAAATCAGCCTCAGATAAAAATTGCAGCGCAAAACTGTTACAGTGAAGAAAAAGGCGCCTACACAGGAGAAATCAGTGTGGAAATGATCAAATCGACCGGTGCTGAGTTTATAATCATCGGCCATTCGGAGCGCCGTGAATATTTTAACGAGAGTTTTGAAATGCTTGCCAAAAAAGTTGATCTCACCTTAAATTACGGGCTTACACCGATTTTTTGCTGTGGCGAAAAATTGGAAATCCGCGAAGCCGGAGATCATTTTAATCTTGTAAAACGACAAGTCGAAGGTTCATTATTTCACTTAATTGATGAAGAGCTCAGCAAAGTTGTGATAGCTTATGAGCCGGTTTGGGCCATTGGCACCGGAGTTACCGCATCGCCAGCGCAGGCTCAGGAAATGCACGCTTTTATCCGTAAAACCATTGCCGACAAATACGGAAAGGTTTTAGCCGATAATATCACCATTCTTTATGGCGGCAGCGTTGGGGCAAAAAATGCTCAGGAACTCTTTTCACAACCCGACGTTGATGGCGGATTAGTTGGTGGTGCATCGCTGAAAGCGGAAGATTTTGTGACCATCATCAATTCGTTTAATTAAGAGACTCGCCTGATAGCTTCAAAAGACTGTCTCAAAATACCATATTTAACCGCAGAGAACCACAGAGTTATAACTCAGAGAACCGCAAAGTTTTTTTTCAACATGAAACCTCTGCGGCCCTCAGCGTCTTTCTTTGTGTTCTTTGCGTTTTAAAAATATTTGAGACTGCTTCTTCTCTTTAAATTGCCATGGATCGAAAATACACTCATGTATGCCTATCATGAAACCTTTTAAAGCCCTCATTTTTGATTGGGGCGACACCATCATGCGTGACTTCGGCCTGCCGGGGTGCATGGCTGACTGGGAAAATGTGGCATGGATTCCTGGTGCCGAGAATGTTCTCAAGGTAGTTTCGGCTCACTTTATCTGTGTTATTGCTACAAGTGCTGGTAATTCGGGAACACCCGAAATGATTGCAGCACTCAAAAGGGTAGGGGCGGACCAATATTTCGATTTCTTTTTTTCGTCAAAAGAATTGGGCTACGACAAGCCTGATCCAAATTTCTTTATCGAAACTGCCAGAAGATCCGGTGTTCAGCCCAGCGAATGCCTGATGACAGGAAACAGCTACGAAAAAGACATCACCGGAGCCAAAAAAGCAGGCATGCAAACGGCCTTCTTCAACCAAGAAAATATGCCGGGAAATTTCCCTGATGCCGATGAAGTTTTTAGTCATTTCGACCAGTTTCTCACAAATCTGCGTCTGCCACAATGAAGCACTTTTTAAAACTATTCTTGTTGTTGTTTTTGGTTCAACCCTTTTTTTTGAAAGGACAAAGTTCCTATCCTCAGGATTATTTTGGCAGTCCGGTCAATTTTAAAATTTTGCTTTCGGCCACTTTTGGCGAATTGCGCACCAACCATTTTCATTCGGGCATCGATATCAAAACCCAGGGCGCCGAAGGCAAGCCACTGTTTGCTGTGGCTGATGGCTATATTTCGCGGATTAACGTTGCAGCCGGTGGTTTTGGGAAGGCCATTTACATCGATCATCCCAACGGTTTTACTTCTGTTTATGCCCATTGCGCAAGTTTCGGCAAAAACATCGCGCAGTATGTCCGTGAAGAACAATACAAAAGCGAATCCTTCGAAGTAAATCTCTTCCCTGGTCCGGAAAAATTTCCTGTAAAAAAGGGAGAACTCATTGCGTATTCAGGAAATTCCGGAAGCAGTGGCGGCCCGCACCTGCATTTTGAAATACGAAAAACCAAAGAAGAAGAGCCTGTTAATCCTTTATTTTTTGGTTTTAGCGTTAAAGACCTCATAAAACCTGCTATTCAGCGGCTCATTGTTTATCCTTTTGGAAATTACAGCATGGTTTCAGGGCATAAGAAAAAAAAAGAATTTGAGCTGGCTGGCTGGGGATCTGGTTATAAAATTAAAGTTGGAGATACAATTCCTGTATCAGGCGACATTTATTTTGGCATCGAAACTTTTGACCTGGCCAATGATTCGGATAATAAAACCGGCGTACTATCCATCGAACTTTTTATTGATTCGGAGCTGGTTTATGCCCATAAAATGGAATCTTTTCCATTCACCGAAAGCCGTTTCATCAACAGTTTTATCGATTATCCATACTTTGTAAAAAATGGCCGGAGGGTGCAAAAAACCCGTATCGAACCTGGCAACAAGTTATCGGTTTATACCACTGCAAAAGACAACGGGATTTTTTCTTTTCAGGATAATGCCATCCACGAGCTGGTTTACCTGGTTAAAGATGTTTCCGGAAATACCTCAAAACTGACTTTTCATGTAAAAAGTTCTTCTGTAAAATTGAGTGATGTGATTAAATCTATCGAAGAAGGAAATCCGGAAATCGTTTTTGATTATGATGATGACAACGATTTTGAAACCGATGATTTCAGAATTTTTATCCCGGAAGGAGCACTTTATGACTCACTGCATTTTAAATATTCCACCGGAAAGCCTTTCAAAGGAGCTTTTTCGGAGGTTCATCGAGTTCATGATAAATACACTCCTTTGCAAAGTTTTTGCACCCTTTCTGTAAAACCAAAAACAGTAAGCGACAAGCTAAAAGACAAACTCCTGGTTGCCCGGCTTGGCAGTAAAGCCGGTGAATACACGGCAATTGGTGGTGAATGGAACTATGGTTTTATCACTGCTCAAATCCGGGATTTTGGCGATTATGTTGTCATTGCCGACACGATTGCGCCCAGGATTACACCGGTAAATATTACTCCGGGTAAAGCCATCGCAGCTCAAAAAACCATTCAGGTTAAAATCAGTGATAATTTAGCAGGGATAAAAACTTACAGGGCAACCATGAACGGCCAATGGATTTTGATGGAATACGATCCCAAAAACAGCCTTTTAACTTACCAGATTGATGAACATACCCAGGTTGGTAAAAATCAGTTCAAACTGGTTGTCACCGATTCGCGGAATAACGAAAAGGTTTATCAGGCCTCTCTGATCAAGTAAATTTACCCGTTTAAAAACCAAAAGGCTGTCTTCAAACGAAAACAGCCTTTTGTATTTTTAATTAATGATTAGCGTTTTTAACGTGCAACAACAATTTTCATTTGTTCTGAGAAACGGTCGCCTAGAAGTTTAATATTATATAATCCTGGTTTCATCGCGCTAAGATCAACTTCGATGGTACTGCCGGTTTTATCACTTAAAGAGATGGTTTTAACAAGCGAACCATTCATGTCGTAGAATAAAACTTCGTTTACATCAGCAAAATCAGTCGAAGATTCGATAATTGCAGTCGAACTGGCAGGATTTGGATGAACACTGAATTCGACTTCATCAGCAACAGATTCTTCGATACCTTCTTTTGCAAGTTTTTTATAACGTAAGGTCGAATTTATCGAATTGGTCGCACAACTATACTGTGTAGTTACCACTTTTACAACGCCTGTAAACGTTGCCGTCCAGGTAATTTTGGCATCATCACCGCAAGCATCATTTGAGTACGCGATAAATGCATCAGTTGCTTTATTGCGGAGTGTTAATTCCGAATTATATGATGCAACGCCTCCATCGGCTGAACAATACGACCAAACGTATTGTGAGCCGTTGGTTACATTAAAAGCAGTGTATTCGCCAGCCCAGATACTCTTCTGTGACTTCCAGTTTGTGCCGGGAGTAAGCGTAGTTGTAGGATATTGTGTTGTGCTGTTGCAGCCCTGCGACGTAGTGGTAACTGTAATTGCAACAAATCCAACATTGTTGGTTTCGTTACTTTCGGCTACCGCAAGATTTGCATCAGCAAAAAACAGAATATACCAGGTTCCGGCTGCTGTTGCAGCAGGAATTGTAACAAGACTGCTTGCAGCAGCAGAAGCTCCTGCAGCAAGTATTGCAACGTTACTAGATGCCAACAAAGCATCAGTAGCTTCGTAAGTATTGTTAGCTGAGAGGTAATATTTTAAAACCGAAGCCGCGGCAGAAGCAGTTCCCTGGTTTTTAACACTGCATGAGGCAGTAGTTGTTGATCCGGCTACCACTGTTGATGGGCTTGCAGCAGGAGTTAAAACCACCAGATCAGGTTGAGTTGTTGTGCTTGTAACTGTAATCTGGAAACTACCAACATTGTTGGTTTCGTTACCTTCGGCTACAGCCAGGTCGGCGTCGGCATAAAAAACAACGTACCATGTTCCGGCGGCTGTTGCTGCAGGAATTGTAACAACACTGCTGGCAGCAGCAGAAGCTCCGGCAGCAAGGGTAGCAATGTTACTCGATCCCAAAAGAACATCGGTAGCTTCGTAGGTGCTGTTTGCCGAAAGATAATATTTAAGCACAGAAGCTCCTGCCGAAGCAGTCCCCTGATTTTTAACCGAACATGAAGCTGTTGTTGTTTCGCCTGGCAACATCGAGGCCGGGCTTGCAGCTGGAGTCTGAACGATGAGGTCAGCAGATGTTGGCGCAGTTCCAATCTGGAATGAGGCAATCCGTGTTTTGCGTGCACTGCTGGTTCCGATATATTGGTTGGTGTACCAGAAAGTCATATCGTTTGAAGGATCAACACAAATGCTCGAATAGTCGCCCCAACGGTTGTAAGCGGTCTGTGAATAGGCACCTGTAGTAATCACCTGTTCGGTAACATCAAGAACTCCTGCACCAGCGGTGTAAGCTGCTGAGGATTGTCCGCAATAACGGATTCCTGGATATACTGTGGTGCTCGAAACGGAATAACCAAGGCCGATTTCGCCAAAACCGTTTAATCTGATACTTCCCATCCATCTTGAATGAGCGTCGGGAGCGTAGGTTCCTTGCTGGCGCACTGCCCAGGTTGTCCCTGATTTGCGGAGTTCATACCAGCGGATGCCTGCATGATCGGTGTTGTCGACATCAACGGTGTGGCACAGCACCATGGTTTGATGAGTTCCGAAATTACGATATTGGGGAGCATTCATCACAACCATCGGGATGGCGTCCAATTCGCGGGTAGTTCCCGGCTGTTTGATATTGTCCCAGTTAGCACCAAAATTGCTGTCGAATGAAGAAACCGAAAGCTGTTGTACCCTTGCAAAGGTTGATGATGTTGGGGTTGTCCAGTTAACGGCCAATTCATAAATCCAAATCTGATCGCTTCCTCCGCCGATTGCGTCGTCGTTAAAAGCCACAAAAATTCCGGGTGTACCAGCCGGGGCAAAAGCACCGTCGTTATCAACCGGCGGAACGCACACAAATCCATCAATGGTGGTTGGCCTGTTAGGATTATCAAATCCTACCATTTGGGCTGTTCCGCCAATCAACATCTGTGAACGCTGAAAAACGTAGATATCTTTGCCTGCCGAATTGTTGGTGGCCATGTAATAGCCATCCTGCCAGATTCCGAATTTTTCATAATCCGGCATGTCGGCAACATCGAAAGAGTATTTATGCCATGCTCCGGTTGGGTCGTTGGTTTGAGATACGGCAACGAGCATGTAATCGTTGGCGCCGCAAATCGAAAATTCAGCAACCATCCATCTGTCGGCTTGTTCGTCATAAAGTACAATGGGGTCGCCATCGTTGCAGGTTGCACCGGTAACACCGGTGAACAGTAAATTAAGATTGGTAGGTCCGGCCATTAAAGTGCCGGTTTTCGAGTAAATCGCATACACCGAGTTGATGGTTTGCATGTAATGATTTGGCCCAACTACGCCATTTGCATCAGGTGGATAGTACGGTGATGTTGGTCCATCGAAAGATACGATGGGAGCCTTGCTGCTTCCTGTATTTCCCATTTCTTTTTGCCAGGCAGGATCGGGGCCAGCTGGCAGTGCGGTTTCCGCGAAAGGATAAGAGCGGTTCTGAAGTTCCTCATTTCGTGGCATGTCGGCCTGGAGCTGCATTTTACGGAAATCGTCAGCATTCATTGCAGGTAAATCTTTCAATGGTTTGGATAACCCATGATAAACGCCAACGCCAACTAAGGAAGGACCAACCGGAGTGTCCTGAGCCGAAGCAAAAAAAGAGGATACTCCAAAGATCATAATTAATAGAACAGGTATAAAATTTCTCATAAAGTAAAATTTTAAGTTAGTAAATCAGAAAATTCATCGGTCAATTGTTATATCAAAATTAATAAAATATAAATTCATCGGTTAGATTTCGATAAAAAACATCAAAAAAAAGTCTCGAACAAAACCTGTTTAAATTTCTTTCTTTAAAGAATTGTTTAAATTTAAGATCATAAAACTCAGATATGTTGAATGTTAGATATTAAACGGAATGTTATCTTATCACCACCCTTCTCAATATCTGACCATCAGAATTTTTAATCCTGAGAAAATAAAGCCCGGGGGCAAGATTGCCTAAGTCGAGTTTTGCTGGAAGATCAATGCTCCGGTGCTGAATAACACATCCTTGCGGATCACTGATTTCGATGTTTGTATTTCCATAAATCCCACCTATATTAAAGGTACCATTTGACGGGTTTGGATAAACAAACAGGTTTTCCATCACCAGATCAGCCGTGGAAAGCTGGAGCATTTCAGCCGAAACTACCGCAGATAAACCATTTGTTTCGAAAGTCTCCTTTTTGAAACCGGGATGATACTTTACCTGCAAATCAAAAATTTCGCCTGATTGCGGCCTGAAAAGCAGGAATGAAATCATTTCGCCGGCTTCAAAACCTGCAGATGCGCTGTTTTGCTGAGCTTTTCCGTAAAGGCACAATGCAAAAGCTACTCCAGGATTTTCGACGGTTGTAAATCCTGCACAAAGTCCATCCGCAGTAAAACCACCAACAATATCATCTTTTTCAAAAGGGTTTCCTTTGGCGCTAAAGGCAATGATGTGCGATGATGGACTGGTTTCAACCTCATTCCAGGGTGAAAGAACAGGATTTTTGCGAAGTGTATCCGATGCCGGAATTTTTGCCGGGACTGCCGGGAAAGTGATCGTTCCCGGAGCGTTCATCATAACGTAATATGCTTTTCCTGCCTGGATATTGCCCAGGGTGTTTATTTGAAAATCGCTCCAGTAAACGCCATTACCTGCAATTTCTTTGGCAACTTCGAGCCTGCTGATGTCATCAAAAAGGTCGGCCAGAATAAAGTTTCCAGGGCTTAAAACCGGCATCAGATTCCAGCCTGTTTCCAGATTGATTGATTTTTCAGGATTTTCGATACCACAAAAAGCAACCTGAGCATTTCCATTAACCTTAATAATGTAGCCTGACGAACTATTCCAGTTTGTAAG
>CAYOWJ010000074.1:2478-4371 GCA_964407625.1 uncultured Lentimicrobiaceae bacterium | reverse complement strand
CTGATGATTTCCGGCACCGGCAATTAACGGATAAAAAATGCCATCTGTAACACCGGCTCCAGAAAAAGTTCCTCCGGCGGGGTTTCCTCCGGTTAAAATGAATGGGTTATCAGAAACACAGGTGATCATTGTGTCGGGGCATGTAACCGAGGCGGTGTTGGTGATGATTATCGGAACGAAACCGGTATTATTGGCTTCATTACTCTCGGCTACCTGAAAATCGGCATCGGCCACAAAAAGGATGTACCAGTTGCCGGCTAAAGTTGAGGAAGGAATGGTTACAACTTCACTTAAGGCGATGCTGCCTGAGGCAGCCAGGGTTGCAACAATATCTGACCCAATCAGGATATCACCGGCGTTAAGCAGCATATCCGCCGACAGATAATATTTTAGCATTGATGCAGGCGCACTTCCTGCTCCCTGGTTTTTAACGGTACACGAGGCATTGGTTGTTTGCCCGGCTTCGATAGTCAAAGGGTTTGTTGCTGTATTTTGGATGATGAGGTCGGGATATAAAATCTCCGGTGTAACCGTAATCTGGGCATATCCAACATTGTTGGTTTCGTTACTTTCGGCAACCTGCAAATTGGCATCCGCATAAAAAAGGATGTACCAGGTTCCGGGAATAGTCGCTGCCGGGATAGTTAAAATTTCGCTGATGGCCGAAGTTTGCGTCATATTCAAAACGGGGATATTATCTGAACCCAGCAACAAATCACCGGCACTGTAAGCATTGTCGGACGAAAGATAATATTTTAACACCGATGCCTGAGCTGAAGATGTTCCCTGATTAAGAATGGTGCAGGATGCTGTGGTGGTAAGTCCCGCTGCAACCGTTACAGGATTTGCTGCCGGAATCAGGACGGTGAGGTCGGGAAAAGTTGGCATGCTGCCGATTTGAAAAGATGCAATCCGGGTTTTTCGTGCGCTATTCGTACCTATGTATTGGTTGGTGTACCAGAATGTAAAATCATCAGTTGGGTCGAGGCAGATGCTGGAATAATCACCCCAGCGGTTATAGGCTGTTTGTGAATTCGTACCTGTGGTAATTGTCTGTTCGGCAACATTTAGAACTCCGCTGGCATTGGCATATTCGGCAGCAGTTTGCCCGGTGTAGCGTATTCCCGGGTTGAGGGTTGAACTCGAAATGGAATATCCAAGCCCGATGGTGTTGTATCCGCTTAAACTGATGCTTGCCATCCAGCGCGAATGGGCATCAGGAGCGTAGGTTCCCTGTTGCCGGATCGACCAGGTTGAAGTTGTTTTTCGCAATTCGTACCACCTGATTCCCGCATGGTCGGTATTGTCAACATCCACCGTGTGGCACAAAACCATGGTTTGGTAAGTTCCAAAGTTGCGGTATTGCGGAACATTCATTACCACCTGCGGTATGGCATCTAATTCTCGCGATGTGTCAAGCTGTTTAATATTGTCCCAGTTAGTGCCAAAATTACTGTTGAAGGCAGCAACAGCTAATTGCTGAACCCTGTTGAAGGTCGATGAAGCAGGTGTTGTCCAGTTTACAGCAAGTTCATAAATCCAGAGTTGGTCGCTGCCTCCGCCAATGGCATCATCGTTAAAAGCTACAAAAAGTCCGGGAGATCCAGCCGGGGCAAAGGCACCATCATTATCAACGGGAGGAACGCAAACAAATCCATCAATTGTTGATGGCCTCCAGGGATTATCAAAACTTACCATTTGCGCTGTTCCGCCAATCAGCATTTGTGAACGCTGAAAAACGTAGATGTCATTTTTGTTTAGACCAGGGGTATTCGTTGCCATATAATAACCATCGCGCCAGATGCCGAATTTTTCGTAATCGGGCATATCGGAAACATCAAATGAGTAACGGTGCCAGCTTCCGGTAGGGTCGTTGGTTTGAGAAACTGCAAC
>CAYOWJ010000074.1:0-2378 GCA_964407625.1 uncultured Lentimicrobiaceae bacterium | reverse complement strand
CCATTTGCATCAGGCGGGTAATAGGGCGACGTTTGACCATCGAAACTCGCAATTGGGGCTTTCCCGGTTTCGAAACTTCCCATTTCTTTTTGCCAGGCAGGGTCGTTTCCTTTGGGCAGAGCAGTTGCCTCGAATGGATAAGATCTGTTTTGTAATTCTTCATTGCGTGGTTTGTCCGCTTCGAGCGCCATTTTCCGATACTCCACAGGCGTAAGTGTGGGAATATCGCGGAGAGGTTGAGACAATCCCAGGTAGGTTCCTGTTCCGACGAAAGTTGGATTTACTGGCACATCCTGAGCTTTCAGATCAGAAATTAGCATAACAAGCATGGCGAAAATTGATTTCGCCAGAGTACAAAGTAGTTTTTTCATGATGCGACTAAAAGTTTATCACCCGTTAATTTGTTGAAGGCGCATCAAAGGTAGGTTAGTTGCACTAAAAATAATGATGGAATGATTTATTATGTTTCGGAATTAAAACCCGATTTTGACTGCAAGCCAGAAACTCCGGCCATAGCCATCAACACCTGAGCCGTGTGTGCGGTAAGCTTCATCAAGGATATTATTTAGCCCGGCGGTCAGCCCGAGCCATTTCCAGTCGTAACCTGCTCTCAGGTTGAAAACGTTCCATCCTGGCGTTCCACCTTCCGGAATCCGCGAATCTGCTTCATCACCGCCTGAAAGCCGGTCCTGCTTCCCGGCAGAAAGCCATTCGGCGCGCCCCCAATAGCCTTTTGGGCTTGTTGCATAAAACCCAAGCCTACCGTTGAGTGGCGGAATCCGGCTTAAAGGCTCGTCAAGCGTTTCATTTTGACCATAGGTGTAGGTCAGGTTTCCATAAGCCGAAAGCCAGGTTACAAATTCATACTGTATTTCGGCTTCAAAACCCTGAATAAATGCTTTCGAAAAATTTTCTTTTTTGTAAACCTGTTCACCATCAATAGAATCTTGCCCGTTATAGGTTGATTTCTGGCGTTCGATCAGGTCTTTTAAGTTGTTCCTGAAAAAAAAGACCGACCAGGAAAGTGCTTCATATTTGGTTTTCCAGCCAATTTCGGTGTTAAAGGATTTTTCAGGTTTCAGGTTTGGATTAGGAACTTCGATACCAGCATTGAATGACCCAAAACTGCTGAGGTCGTTCAGGTTAGGTGCCCTGAATGCAGTGTAGGCAGAAACGATAAGGTTGTGATGTGGATTTAATTTGTAAACCACCGAAGCATTTCCGACAAATGCTGAAGGGTTCACGTCGACATTGCCAAATTCGGCATCTTCAGCTTTAATTTGATAAGTATTAAAACGGGCGCCCAAAACAAAATCGAAGTTGGATATGGAATAGGTGTGCGAAGTAAAAAAAGCAAAATTTGCACTCGAAGAACCATCGGGATAGTAACCACGTTTTGGGGTTTCGGTGCCGGCATCTTTTTCCAGTTTATCACTTGCAATTTTGTCGTAATAATATTCGACACCCGAAATAAATTTCCAGTTCCCGGATGGGTTTGAATGCACCTCAACAGTTCCTCCGTAAGTATTTACAAGGTCATGCTCGTTGGTGATTTTGGTTTGTCCGCTTTTTTGAAGGATGCGGATTTCATCGCTCTGGTTTAATGAAGCTGTTATGAAAACCTGATTGTACCATTTGTTGGTGAAATTGCTTTTCAGCCTGGCATAGCCCAATTGCCTTATTTGTGGGTCGAAGTGATATTTTTCGTACCCGGTGATAATTTTATCATACCTCGGAACATCATTCTGGCGGTCGTATTGGTAAGCCAAAGTCAGCAGGTTATTTTTGTTTACTTTGACGAGAAATTTCGCATCTGCCGAATACTCCTGATAACCTGTCGGTGATTCTTTTCCGAGGGTATCGCCGGCAACAATATCGCCAAAGTCATGGTAAGAAAAACCTCCCAGAAATGCAGCTTTTTCACCGGCAAGCTCAATTTCACCCCTTCCCGTTTTTTCCATATCTTCGCTCATCCACTTCCCGAAAATGCGGCCACCGGCTTTAAATCCTGAATCAGAAAATGCAGGGTTTTTTGTAAAAACCTGAAGCACTCCTCCCAGGGCATCGCTGCCGTATAAAACGGATCCTGATCCTCTTACAACTTCAATTTTTTGAATCGCCAGTGGGTCTATCGTGCTGAGATATTGGTTTGGCCCGTAACGAAAAGATGCATTATTCAGCCTGATTCCGTCGATCATTTGCAGGTTTTGATTGCCCGTTAATCCACGAATAAAAGGCGAACCACCGCCGTGATTGGTTTTTTGGATAAATACACCTGTTGTCCCCATCAAGGCTTCCGGGGTGCTTCGCGCAGATTCCTGCTTTAGCGCGATGGCGTTTAGAACCGAAAGAGCTTCCGGCGACGAAAACTCATCCGA
>CAYOWJ010000073.1:8521-13821 GCA_964407625.1 uncultured Lentimicrobiaceae bacterium | reverse complement strand
GTTAAAGCATTCTTCGATAAATCCACTGGTTTTTACCGAACAGGGAGTTTCGATGCTTTCATCAGTCTTGCGTTCCGAAAAAGCAATCAAAATTAATATTGAAATTATGCGTGCCTTTGCCCGTTACCGGTCGCTTTTAAAAGAAAACGAGGAATTGAAAAAAGAGATTTTGAAACCCGATGCAAAACTAAATCAGGCTTTCAGGGTTTTACTGGAGAAAATAGATGCTTTGCATCAAAAAGCCAATACGCCCATGAAGCCAGTTGGGTTTAAAATGGGTAAAAAATAGAAAATAATATTATCGAATATGAATCAGGATCAAGAAAGTCAAAAGCGTTACAAAGTCCTGCTTACCGGTGCAAACGGATACATTGGCAAGCGTCTGCTTCCGGTTCTGGTTGCTCAGGGACATTACATTTACTGCCTGGTGCGCGATAAAAACCGGTTTGTCATTCACGAAAATTTTGCCGGATTTGTCGAAGTGGTCGAAGCTGACCTTCATAATCCGGAAAGTCTGGCAAAATTGCCCCACGATTTTGATGTGGCCTATTACCTGGTTCATTCCATGGTCAGTTCCACCGAAGATTATTATGACATGGAACAGGAAGCTGCAACCAATTTTGTTAGATTTATTGACACCACCCAATGCCAGCAGATAATTTACCTTGGCGCCATGTCGTCGATGAAAAATATCTCCAAACACATGCAGTCGAGGTTAAACGTACAACGCGTTCTTTCGACCAGCAAGGCTGCGCTTACAACATTGGGAGCCGGTATTATTGTAGGTTCAGGCAGTGCGTCTTTCGAAATTATCCGGGATATCGTCGAAAAGCTTCCGGTCATGATTGCACCCCGTTGGCTCAACACACGCAGCCAGCCGATCTCAATCCGCAATGCCATTAAGGCTCTCAGCGGAGTTATGCTCAACGAAAAATGTTACAAACAACACTACGATATTGCCGGTCCCGACATTCTCACCTACAAGGAAATGATGCAGCAATATGCCGAAGTTCGTGGATATAAACGATTAATCGTTACTGTACCTGTTCTAACGCCCCGTATTTCGGCATACTGGCTAAGCATGCTTACTTCGACGCATTACAACCTGGCCTATACCCTGGTGCGAAGTATGTCAACGGAGGTTATCAGCTCCGACAACCGTTTAAATGAAATGCTCGGCATCGAACCAATTCCATACAAAACTGCTATTAAAATGGCTTTCGACCGGATCGAACAGCATCTTGTGCTTTCAAGCTGGCGCGATGCCATGGTTTCGAGCAGGAAGGATATTAAAATAATGAACTTTTTCGAGGTTCCTACTTATGGCTGTTACAAAGATGTTAAAGAAGTCGAGATTCAGCTTAAAGCAGATGAAGTAGTCGAGAATTTTATGTCGATAGGTGGCGAAAATGGCTGGTATTATGCCGATTGGCTCTGGAGGATCAGAGGTTTTATCGACAGTATGCTGGGAGGTGTTGGCCTGGGCCGGGGCCGCACAAACCCCGATAAAATCGAAAGTGGAGATGCTCTTGATTTCTGGAGAGTAATTGCTTTTAATCAAGACACCAAACGCTTGCTTTTGTTTGCCGAGATGAAGCTTCCCGGCGAAGCATGGCTCGAATTTAAAATTATCGAAAAAGATGGGAAACATTATCTTCGGCAAACGGCTACTTTCAGACCACGTGGAATCTGGGGCCGGATTTACTGGTATGCTTCGCTACCTTTTCATTTGTTTATTTTCAGAGGAATGGCAGGTGAGGTTGCCGGAAGGAAAAACAGCCCGACACAATAATTTGCTGATGAAAGACCTCATAAAAATAAATAACGAACTTTATCTGCGGAAAATCAGTCTGCATGATGCCGACGAAGTTTTCGATATTATCGATTCCGACCGTGACCACCTCCGCACCTGGTTACCTTTTGTCGATTTGACTTTCAGCTCAAAAAACACCAAAGAATTTGTCGAGCAATTGTCGAAGCCCTTTTCGCAGGAATTGGTTTTTACAATTTGTTATGCCGATAAAATCACCGGACTCATCGGGTTTAAAGAAATTGATAAAATCAATAAAAAACTCGAAATCGGCTACTGGATAACCTCCACTTACCAGGGCAAAGGACTGGTTTCGGCTTCCTGTAAAGTGCTTATCGAAAATGCCTTTAAAAAAATGGATATGAACCGGATACAGATCAAATGTGGTGTCGGCAACATCAGGAGCAGTAATATTCCCAAACGTTTGGGCTTTACTTTTGAAGGCATCGAACGGTGCGGTGAAAAACACAACCATGGGTTTATCAACATCGAAGTTTATAGTTTACTCCGGAACGAGTGGAACAGGCGTTGAAGACATCGATTTCCCTGCTCAAAAAGTATGAAGAGTGTTTAAGGATTGCCTTTTGCGGGGCGCAACATATTTTTTAGGTAAACAACTTTTTTGCATCGATAATTTTCTACTTTTGATCGTTCAAATTAGCCATTATAAAACAAAATTTATGAGCGCAACAGTTAACAGAAAACCTATCCGTTTTTATTCCGATCCAAAACGCGTAATTGCCCGGTTCTTTTTTCCCGGTCCCGAAGCCCGCGTACAATCAATCATTCAAAAGGTCATCGAAATGCCCGACCAGGCTGCGAATTTGACATTGAACCAGTCGTTACGCGAATTTTCGAACCGCCACCGCAATATTTCAAAGATTTATATGAAGCATTTCAACCGTGTCCGTGATATTATGTCAGGGCGAAATGGTGATTTGAATCAAATCTCGGAATATAAAAAGTTGCTCATCGGCGCCTATTTTACCAACGAATATTCCATCGAATCGGCTGCTTTCTTCAACCCTTCCATGGTAGAAGACCCCGACCAGACCGGTCTTCAGGAAGGACAAAAACGTGTAATTGTCAGTTTCAGAGCAACCGGTGAAGGCCATATTTCGTCCATCGTTTTCCGTGGCGGAATACTCGATAAAGACAACAATCTTACGGTGCAGCAATCGGGTAAGTTGGTTGATGAAGCCGAAGCCGTGCGGAATTTTGTGTATCAAAAGGAAGCTTTTTCAAACAAACTCTTCGAAATGCACACCGACACTGCTACGGTAAAACTCGTTATGGATAAACTCAGATTTGAGTTCGATTACAACGAACTACACAATGCTGTTGAAGCAACTATCCGCGAAATTAACCCTGACTTTGCACAGAAAAAAATGCTTCAAACCATTTCCTGGCTTGCCGATTCGCACTACACAATTTCATTTTCGCTCGATACTGCTATCTCCGAAAGGGTAATTTTCCCCATAGCTGCCGCCGAAAGTAATGGTATCGAAGATGCCCGGTTCGTTAAATTTACTGATTCTGACGGCTCCGTTAAATATTATGCTACCTACACCGCTTATAATGGATTTTCGATCCTTCCCAAATTGGTCGAAACAAGAAATTTTTACCATTTCAACATCATGCCAATCAACGGCGAAATAGCCCAGAATAAAGGAATGGCGCTGTTTCCCCGTAAAATCAACGGAAAATATGCCATGCTCTCCCGGCTTGATGGGGTGAACAATTACATCATGTTTTCGGACGATATCAATCTGTGGCATGAAGCCAAAAGGGTTCAGGAGCCGAAATTTCCGTGGGAATTTATACAGATCGGCAACTGCGGGTCGCCTATCGAAACCGAATATGGCTGGCTGGTGATTACCCACGGCGTAGGAACCATGCGTAAATACAGCCTTGGCGCAACCTTACTCGATCTCGAAGACCCTACTAAAGTAATTGGCCAGCTTAGTGAGCCGCTGTTATCACCTAATGAAGAGGAGCGTGAAGGGTATGTTCCTAACGTGGTTTATTCATGCGGTTCCATCATTCACAACGACGAGCTGGTATTTCCTTATGCCATGTCCGACACGGCTTCAACCTATGCCACGGTGCCTTTGGACGAACTTTTCAGCAGGCTTATTCCGTCGGGTTACAAAAAAGGACTCGGACGAAATACCGAGACTAAAGCCAGAATTCTGGTTGTGGAAGATGAAGTTATCAATCAGAAAATCATTTCATCAATTTTAAAATCTGCTGATTACGAAGTTGAAGTTGCTCCTGATGGCATTGTTGCGCTGATGCAGATTGCCAAGGAAAAATTCGACCTCATTCTTTCGGATATTGCCATGCCTAATTTTGATGGTTACCAGTTGCTCGAATACATGAAGCAGAATAACATTAAAATTCCGGTCGTATTTATGTCGGGCTACACCAGCGAGGAAGACGAAATAAAAGGCCTCCGGATGGGCGCTGCGGAATACATCAAAAAGCCAATCGAAAAAGATATACTGCTGCTTCGTCTTGGTAAGATTTTGAATCAATAATTATTGTTAGATGTTTTAAAAGTACGCTGAGGTAATGCTTCAGATTAAAAATGCCCGGTCATTAGTTGCCGGGCATTTTACATTTGGTCATTTTATTAGTTTGTCGTAGTTATCGAATTTTGATTTTGGATGTAAGGTTCAGCCGTCAACCAAGCCAAAAGATAGGCCAGAATGCTCTCAGCGCCCTGGTTTCGGTTCATGGCAAATTCTTCCAGACCATCGTTGCAACCATTGGTTTCGTCGTCATAAAGTGGGAGGTTGAGATCGTTGTTGCCAAAAAACCACTCGAACGAGAGCCTGAGTTTTTCCAGGGTATTTTCATCAGGTGTGTTTTTGTAAATGGTCGAATACAACAAAACCATCGTTGCAGCATCTATTGGTTGCTGGCCATAATCGCTGCCCGCCTCGATAAAGCTCGGCCATTTCCCGTTTCCAACAAGGGTTAGGTAGCCTTTTTTAAAACATTTTTTTTCTAAAAACACCGACGATTCCTGCGCAATTTTCAAATATTCGGGTTTTTCGATGATTTCGTAAGCTAAGAAAAGTGCCATTGGCAAAATGCCATTATCGTAAGTTATGGTTTTTTCAAACCAGTGCCATTCAGGGTTATCAAAATCATGATACTTCTGACATTGTCGGTCGGCGAGCATTTCGAGCATTTTTACAAAGTTTTCCTGATCCGGAAACCGTTTAATGTAATGATACAATCCCAGGATGCAGTTGGCATAACCACGTGCATGGCGCAACTCCGAAATTTGTTGTGTTGAAATGTAGAACAGTTCTCTGGCTATCTGAAAAAGCGAATCGTTAGGTGCATATCTTACGAGATAACCCAATGACCACATGGCTCGCCCAAAGGCATCGTCTGAGCCAACTTCTTCAACCGTATTTTTCCAATAGGTCAGGTTGTTTTTAAAACTCCCGTCCCGGTTTTGCATGTACATTAAAAA
>CAYOWJ010000073.1:3105-8421 GCA_964407625.1 uncultured Lentimicrobiaceae bacterium | reverse complement strand
GTTAACATCACCTGCCTGTTTTCCCAGCTTTTGGGTTTAGAAATTACGGTATCCTTTAATTTAATAAAATCAGGAACACCATGCTCAATTCGGACAATTTTTTCGCGGGGAAATTCAAAAACATCTGTCAAAAATTCGATAGCCAGCGAACTCATCACCACAATCCGGCTCGAATATTCACCAATTTTTTTCAAAACTTCTTTCTGATGAAATGCTGGTTTTTCAAGCACAGTGTGGAAGGTAGTGATAATTGGCATCTTAAGTTTACGAAGCAGCGAAAGGATCAGTAAGCCGCTGTCGCCACCAAAAATGCCGTATTCGTGTTCAAGCAGGCAAATTTCAGCCCCCGAGTTATTGATGTATCTGGCCATATTTTCATAGTCAGCGCGCTCACGGTCTTTCATGGTGTGCGTTACGATTGGCGGATAATCATACTCCAGGCCCCGGTCGTTCATCGCGATAACCTCAAATTCAAGGTCTTGAACCTGGATTTCGGCGGCGCTTAAAATAGATTTTACCAGGTTTTCGGTAAATGTAGCAATTCCACACTTTCGTGGAGGGTAGTTTCCAATACAAATTACTTTCATATTTCTGCTGGATTTAGATGAGAGAATAATTTAATTATTGATCAAAGAACGGCACGTAAAGCCTGTTTAGCAGCACCTCCGGCACTTTGTGGTGCAAGATATGGAAAATCTGTAGAATGTGTATCATTTTTGAAATTTATTTTTATTTCGAAACTGTGGCAAGCGAAATATCGTGAGCTTTGCAAAAAAATAATCAGGTATGATAAGCGTAACTTCAAATTTTGATGGTGGTAATATTGAAATTGTTTCGGCTGCTGAAGCCGGAAATGTTCAGTTAAAAATCAGGAAAGACACGAAAGCGGAGTTTTTCCAGTGGTTTTATTTCCGCATTAGCGGGGTAAAAAGCAAACTCCTGAGCATGAATATTCTCAATGCCGGCGAAGCCTCTTATCCCGAAGGCTGGGAAGGTTATCAGGCCAGGGCTTCCTATGATAAACAAACCTGGTTTCTGGTTCCATCCAGATTTGACGGAAAAGTGCTAAGCATCGAACATCAGCCTGAGCAGGACTCGGTTTTTTACGCTTTTTTTGCGCCCTATTCCTACGAACAGCATCTTGATTTTGTTTCTAAAATTCAAAAAATGCCTTTTTGCGAACTTCAAAGCCTTGGTAAAACCATCGAAAACCGGGATATTGATTTTTTGAAAATTGGCGATGAAAAGCCGGGTAAGAAAAAGATTTGGGTGCTTGGCCGTCAGCATCCCGGCGAAAGCATGGCTTCATTTTTCATGGAAGGTTTTATCAGCCGCCTCCTCAGCCGTGAAGATCCTGTTTCGCGTGTTTTACTTGAGAAAGCAGTGTTTTACATGGTCCCGTTTATCAATCCTGATGGCGCCATTGCAGGAAATCTCAGGGCAAATGCAGCCGGAATAAATCTTAACCGTGAATGGGCAAATCCTGATCCCGCAAAGGCTCCCGAAGTTTTTCATATTCTCAATAAAATGAAGGTAACCGGGGTTGATCTAAACCTCGACATCCATGGTGACGAATGCTTGTCGTACAATTTTATTTCATCAATCGAAGGAATTCCATCTTTTGATGTTCGGTTAAAATTCCTGCTTGATACTTTTAAAAAGCAATGGTTATCGGTCAGTCCCGATTATCAGGTTGACGAAGGTTACCCGATAAATGAGCCAGGCACCGCCAATCTGAATATCTGCTCCAAAGCTATAGGTGAACGATTTCGGTGTTTGAGCATGACGATTGAAATGCCTTTTAAAGATAATGCCAACCTGCCTGATCCTGTTTTTGGCTGGTCACCGGGCCGAAGCGAAAAATTTGGTGCATCACTTTTGGATGTAATGCTGAGAATTGTGGATGATCTGAGGTAAGAAAAAAAGCAACAACAGCCCTGTAAGCGGGATTCTGTTCCAACCCTGATAAATCGGGATTGGTGTTTGTCATTTATCTGGATCATGCGTCACCGCATGATTCTATCGGCCGACCCCTCGCGGCGCCTGATCGCGGTAAAACCGGACCAGAACTTAGGCGGGCCGCCTTATCCCGCTTTTAACGGAACCGTGATATACATGGCCTTTCAACCCATAAGGTTTACCCTCCCGGCATGTCACCATACCGCGACGTGAGCTCTTACCTCACATTTTCACCCTTACCCCGCCCTAAAGCGGGACGGTCATTTTCTGTGGTACTCGCTGTTACCCGGCTGTTCCCGGCCAGGCACCTTCCCGTTAGGAAGTATGGCGCCCTGCGTTGTCCCGACTTTCCTCCCTGTTACGAATAAACCCGAACAGAGCGACAAACCGGACTGTTGTTGCGCCGCAAAAGTACTAATAATTCGGGTAGAAGCAGGGTTTGTTGCTTTCTGGATTTTGGCCTGTTTCTGTTGACCCGATGGATTATGAAACATTAACAGACGGGATTTTCTTAAAAAAACCGTTGTAGCTCACTTTGAATTAACTTTGCCGCCTAATTTTAAAAATTTTAGCTATGCAAATGCCAGGAATGTCGGAATGGTTGATTATTTTGTTGGTAGTAGTGCTTTTATTTGGTGGAAAGAAAATCCCCGAATTAATGCGTGGATTGGGAAAAGGCGTGAGAGAGTTTAAAAATGCGTCCAACGAAACTGATGAAGTTAAAAAGGAAATAAACGAGGTTGCTTCTGACCTTAATAAGAATGCCTCGTCAAAAGATCAGCCGAAACAGTAAATTGAATTGGTGTTTTCGTTGAGGCAGAAGGAAGTAAATTCTTTTTGATGCCTCTGTATTTGAATAAAACCTGACCAGGGAAATGCCTGCCGGCGTTTCTTTTACATGATATCAATGAAGGATTTGACAGTTGGAAAAGAAGGGAAGCTGATTTTTCAGTTTGCCCTGCCGATGGTTTTTGGCAATATTTTTCAGCAACTTTACAATGTTGCCGACAGCGTAATTATTGGAAATTACGTCGGTAACGAAGCATTGGCCGCCGTTGGAGCCTCTTTTCCGATCATCTTTCTGTTGGTAGCCATGATCATTGGAATTACCTCTGGTTTTACGATTATCATCGCCCAGTATTTCGGAAGCAAAGACATCGAAAAAGTAAGGCGAACCGTTGACACAACTTACATTATCCTGTTTTTTGCAGCAATATTTATCACCGTTTTTGGGATTATTTTCAGCGGTGCCATCTTCAGGCTTACCGACCTCCCCGAGGAAATTATTCCCCAGGCAAAACTTTATCTGAATATTTATTTTACAGGAACAATTTTCTTTGTAGGATTTAACGCCACCAGCGCTATCCTCCGTGGAATGGGTGATTCGAAAACCCCGCTTTATTTTCTGATCATCGCCACGGTTGCCAATATTGTACTTGATCTGCTTTTTGTGGTTGTTTTTAAGTGGGGGATTGCCGGAGCAGCAGTAGCAACGGTCATTGCGCAGGCAGGAGCTTTTATCACTGCGATGATTTACCTCAATAAACGTCATCAGATCGTAAATATCTCCATCCGGAAGTATCTGTACGATCACGAAATCATGAAAACGAGTATCAGGATTGGCCTGCCGTCAGGGTTACAACAGACTTTTGTAGCGCTGGGTTTGATTGCTTTGTACGGAATTGTCAATAAATTCGGGACAGCCACGATCGCGGCTTATGGCGTTGCTGCACGTATTGATTCTTTTGCCTCACTTTTGGCGATGAATTTTGCAGCAGCACTTTCGGCTTTTGTGGGGCAAAACTTAGGGGCCAACAAACCCGAAAGAATAAGAGCCGGATTTCAGGCAACATGGCTCATGACCTCAGCAATTTCGATATTTTTTAGTGTTGTCGTTTTCTTTTTTGGCAGGGCACTGATGCGCCTTTTCACGCCTGATCCGGAGGTAATCGAAGCAGGGAACGATTATCTCGTAATTGTCGGGTCATTTTATATTCTTTTTTCGACACTTTTTGTTGTCACTGCGGTCATGCGTGGAGCCGGTGACACCGTTGTTCCTATGTTTATAACACTTATCGCCCTCTGGCTGATCAGGGTTCCGGCTTCATATTTTCTTGCTGGTAAAATTGGTGTGACCGGAATCTGGTGGGCGGTGCCGATTGGTTGGGGCATTGGCATGACTTTATCATGGTTTTACTACAAATCCGGCAAATGGAAAACCAAAGGAGTGGTAAAGTATGAGTTGAAGGGTTGAATTTGGGGATTGAAGATTTTCAGTGTTAAGAACAAGTCACTTCGAAGCCTAAAAAATGTGAACACTCTTTCTTCTTTCATCTGATGTACTTCATTTTAAAATGAAGTTAACTTCATTGTTCAAACTTTCATTTCTCCAATCTTTCCTTTTCCTTAATTTTGCTGCCAGTTATTTTTATTTTAAATTTTCATTTTATCTAAGATGGCAAAAACAGACTACATTTTACAATCCATTGTTACAGGAAAAACCTTTGAAGATACAGGCTGGCTGCTTGATGCCCCCGGCGAAGACAAGCCAGGTCTCATCCGTGCCATCTATAAAAACAAGCAACTTACCGTGAGAGACGAAAGTTTTGGCTTTTACAAATTTGCCGACTGGTTGCCTGTTGATGAAATCCTGGAAGGTTCCTCAGCTCCGGTAACGTATAAAAGTGAAGGTCTTGCCCGTGAACTGGGACTTACAAACCTGTACATTACTTTTAGTGGTTACTGGCCCGTAAAAGGTGGAAAAATGAGGACTTGTTCTTTTAAAGAAACCGAGGCATTTTCGGTTTGTTCGCGCCTGGGACACGAAAATAAAAAGGTGCTGGTGGTTGCTTCGGCCGGAAATACGGCACGGGCTTTCGCAAAAATCTGTTCCGATAACGAAATTCCTTTGCTGCTCTGTGTTCCGGAAGATAATCTTGATGCGCTCTGGTTCGATTCACCCATCAAAAGCAATGTAAAATTAATTGCTTCCCGCTCTGGTGGCGATTATTTTGATGCCATTCATCTTTCAAATCTGGCTTGCAAAATTGAAGGTTTCCTTCCTGAAGGCGGCGCCAAAAACGTTGCCCGTCGCGACGGCATGGGAACAACAGTTCTTTCGGCTGCCACAACAATTGGAAGGATTCCGGATTATTATTTTCAGGCCGTTGGGAGCGGAACCGGTGCCATTGCGGCCTGGGAAGCCAATTTACGCCTGATCGGAGATGGAAGATTTGGCTCACATAAAATGAAACTCATGGTTTCGCAAAATGCACCATTCGTCCCGATGTACAATGCCTGGAAGGCAAATTCGAGGCAGATGCTCAATTTTGATGAAGACGAAGCACGCCGGCAAGT
>CAYOWJ010000073.1:0-3005 GCA_964407625.1 uncultured Lentimicrobiaceae bacterium | reverse complement strand
ACCGGTGGCGGTGAAGAAAGGTTTAAAAAAGATAACCAGCTTTTCTATTTAAAACCCGATTTGGTTTTTGATATTGATCCGGATTTTGAAGAGGTGAAGTCTAAACTGGAAAAGCTTTTTTAAAAGGATTAAAAGACCGATGTCCGGAATCAGTAGTCATGAACTGAAGACTTGAATTAGTAATTTTAGAGTTGTTAGCCCTTATTGTAAACCTATTTCAGGAAAAAACTGGAATCGATGCCCCTAACTTCAGTCTTCCAACTTCCAACTTCGGACTTCCATCTTCTGGCTCCCGACTTCTAACTTCGCTCCAAATTCCTGTCAAAATCTTACTTAAAAATCATAATAGCCTGAAATCAAATATTTAAGATTACCTTTGCCGCTGTTTTTCGGGGTATAGAACAGCCGTGGCTCAACTGGCGCCTTTTTGTTTGCTGCTACATCCAGATATTAAATTTAATAACACCAAAGTTCGGGGCAGACTTCCAGTAATTTGTTTTGGGCTGATTATCAAAAATTAGAATGGCATTTACTTTTCAGGAAACTGGCCTCGCAGCAGAATTAATGCAGGCTGTCGAAGATTTGGGATTCGAAAATCCTACTCCTATCCAGGAGAAAATTATCCCCGCAATTTTAAACTCTACCGAAGACCTTATCGCACTCGCACAAACCGGAACCGGTAAAACTGCAGCATTCGGGCTTCCGCTCATCCAGCAAACCGATCTGAGCACCAGCAAAATCCAGACACTGATTCTCTGCCCGACAAGAGAACTTTGTATGCAGATTACCGGTGATTTGAAACGATATTCGCGGTTTGTTGACAAATTTGAAGTCGTTGCCGTTTATGGTGGCGAAAACATCAAAACTCAGATTGACGCGTTACGAAGACGCTGCCACGCTGTTGTGGGAACTCCTGGTCGTATGCTCGACCTTATCAGGCGTAAAGTACTCGATGTTACGCATATTAAATGGCTCGTTCTCGACGAAGCCGACGAAATGCTCAACATGGGCTTTAAAGAAGATCTCGACAGTATTCTTGCCGAAACTCCTTCCATGAAACGCACATTCCTGTTTTCGGCAACAATGGCCAACGAAATCAGGCATATTGCTAAAAATTACATGCACAACCCTGTCGAAATTTCGGTGAGCAAGCCCAACATCAGTGCCGAAACGGTGAAGCATGAATTTTATGTGGTCAACGCCAAAGACCGTTACTTAGCTCTAAAACGCGTTGCCGACATCAACCCGAATATTTATGGCATTGTTTTCTGCCGTACCCGCCAGGAAACCAAGGAAGTAGCCGAAAAACTTATCCAGGATGGCTATAATGCTGATGCACTTCACGGCGACCTTTCTCAGGCTCAGCGCGACCATGTGATGAACCGTTTCAGGATTAAAAACCTTCAGATACTTGTTGCCACCGACGTTGCAGCCCGTGGCCTCGACGTAGATAGCCTCAGCCACATCATCAATTACAACCTTCCCGACGAATTGGAATCTTACATCCATCGAAGCGGAAGAACCGGCCGTGCCGGAAAAACCGGTGTTTCGATCTCCATTATTCATAGCCGCCAGACCGGAAAAATCCGTGATCTCGAAAGAATGACCAGCAAAAAGTTTGTCAAAAAACCTGTACCTGGCGGAATCGAAATCTGTGAAAGGCAATTGTTTAATCTCGTTGATGTTGTCGAAAACATCGAAGTTAACGATGAACAAATCGAACAGTTCCTGCCGGTTATCTATAAAAAATTATCGTGGCTTACCCGCGAGGATTTGATAAAACACTTTATTTCGGTCGAGTTTAACCGCTTTTTATCTTATTATAAAGATGCGCCGGATCTTAACATAGCCGATACGCACAGTGACCGCACCGAACGTGGTGACCGGAAAAGAAGGGGCGAACGCAGCGAAAGAGGCGAACGCAGTGAAAGGGGCGAACGCAGCGACAGAGGCGACTGGAACGAAAGAGGTCAGGGCGAAAGAAGCGAACGCAGCGACAGAGGCGAACGTGGCGAGCGGGGAGCAAGAGAAAGAGGCGACAGGGGCGAACGTGGTGAAAGAGGACCAAGAATCAGGGGAACCGAAAAAAGTGAAAGAGGAAATAAAGCCGAAACCGGTTTTACCCGCTTTTTTATCAATCTTGGAAATAAACAAAGCCTCAATGCACCCAGGCTTATCGGGCTTATCAACGAACAAACCCGCAAACGCGACATCGAAATCGGCAAAATCGAAATCCTGAATAATTTCTCCTTTTTTGAGGTGGATTCAAATTTTGCTTCAAAGATCGAAAGCTCATTCCAGGGAACCTATTTTGAAGGAACATTGGTGAATGTTGAACAATCGAAACCATTCCAACCAACCGACTTTACAAAGAAAGATTTTACGAAGGTTAAAGAAAGTAAAAAAGCTTTGCCACGGAAAAGGAAGAATTCATAATACGTTCATAATAAAAATCAAAAGTTCCGATTCGCCGGCGTCAACTAAGTTTGCGCTGAAGGATCGGAACTTTTTGTTTAACAGAACCTGGTGTTCAGAAGATCCGGTTTGATTTATACTGGCTTATCAACCCCCGCCTGCCAATTTTATGCCTAATGTTTCTTCGAGGTATTTAAAATACCAGTACAATTTCCAGTTAATGTCGATTCCATAATCAACATTAGGGTCAACATTAATTTCATATTCGTAAGGCTCGCGATGCATGTTTTGAAGCACCCGGAGATTCCAGTCGGTGGCGTAGAAATTTATTTTTGACCGGTAATACGAATTTTCATGGAACCACTTTGGTTTTTGGCTGGTGATGAACCAGCTTTCGAAGTTATTATCAAAAATAATCAGCTCATATTCGGTGGAATCGCCTTTTGCAACTTCCACCGAATCGGCGGCAATGTCGGCAGGTGCAATGATGCTTTGATTTTTTGCCATTAATGTCAATGCGAAAAACATCGCTAAAATGAATAATCCTGAGGTTTTCATAGCTTTAATTTTTTGATAAAGTTAACAAAAAA
>CAYOWJ010000072.1:10166-13927 GCA_964407625.1 uncultured Lentimicrobiaceae bacterium | reverse complement strand
CTGCCCGGGAATTTTTCGATTAAAAAATGGTTGTGAGTGGCGATGATAACGGAGGTTCCGGCTTTACAGATATCGTACAATAATTTTACGATTTCGGAGGACGTATCCGGGTCGAGATTACCGGTAGGCTCATCGGCGAGGATAATTTCGGGATCGTTGATGAGCGCCCGTGCAATACAAACGCGCTGTTGTTCGCCACCCGATAATTCGTGTGGCATTTTAAAGCCTTTGGTGCCCATCCCAACCTTGGCGAGCACTTCATTGGTACGGTCGGTAATTTTATCAGGAGCTTTCCACCCTGTAGCCTTCATAATAAATTCCAGATTCTGATTCACCGTGCGGTCGGTAAGCAACTGAAAATCCTGAAAAACTATTCCCAACTTCCGGCGCAAAAAAGGAATCTGATTGGGTTTGATCTCGGTAAGCACAAAATCGCTGATCCTTGCTTTGCCATCTTCCACGGACAATTCGGCGTACAAGGTTTTTAACAGGCTGGTCTTGCCACTGCCGGTTTTCCCGATCAGGTAAACAAATTCACCGGGATAAACTGCAAAGTTTAATTCGGAAAGGATGAGAATATTTTTGCGGTAAACGCTCACCCGCTCGAGGAGTATTTTCGGTGTTTCGTTCATTTCCTAATCGTTAAAAAGCTGTTTGTACATGGAGGGCAACACCGAAATCCTGAGTTTGCTGTTCAAAGCCTTGTAAGCGTCGAGGCCGGCTTCATCGTAAGTATTGCCCAGTCCGCTGATGTCGGTAATTTGCTGACTAAAAACGATCTGACCGCTACTATCCTTTACCGAAAAAGTTGCGGTGAGCACCGACGAAAATTTGGCATTTCGCTGTGAACCCTGGCTGGTGTTGGCTGTGACCGAAATCAGGTAATCTGTTTTGGATGAAACATTCGCAACCGAAAATCCATCAGTTGTGAGCGCTGTTACCAGGCTGGGCTGCGTTTGTGGTGCAGCAACCGGTACGTTCAGATTTTTTTCATCGGCTTGGATGTAGAAAACAGTTGGTGAGATGAAAACCGGCAGAATGTACTCCGGAGCCTTGAAATTGACGAGCAGTTTTCGTACGAAAGTATCCGAAGTGTTTTCTTTGACCATCTTCTCAAAATTTACCACCGAAGAAATGTATTCATCTTTTCGCTTCGATTTGATTTGTCCGGTGGCAAGCCTGATGTTGCCCGAGGCATCCGAAATCAGCTCATCCTTTTTGCCCGGAAAATAGGAATAACTCACCACGGCAGGAATGGCCGAAAGCGATTTCCCGCTTTCGTTTCTGATCGAAAGGTTCAGGTTTTCACCGGCAGCTTTCTGGCCACTTTTCATATTTAACGATTCAACCGGATAAACTATCCTGATATTTTGAAGACAGGAAGTCAAATCGGCGAAAAGCCGCGTTGCATAAGGTTGTTCCACTCCTTCGATATTTGCTTTGAGATCTTCTCCCAAAAAATCCTTGATTTTTTCGGTGGCTTTGATGTAAAATTTAATGGCTTCTGAGGTGTTACCGGCGCGGTTAAAGGTCCCGGCTTCGTTGAAATCGCCCAGCGATTTTTCGAGTGCCGACTGGATTCGTTCGTTTTTTATCCTTTCGTATTCTGATTTCGAAATGCGGTAATAAACCCAGTAACGCTCGGCATTTTCCCAGCTTCCGACAACTTCGTAACCTTCGAGATAACTTTGGGTCGAAAGTTTGATGTTATCCTTGAAATACTCGCTCAGTTTATTATCAAATTCGTACTGGCTGAAAACGGAGGACGACGAAATATTTACCGAAATGTTGCCGGCCATATCCGAGAGTGCGCTTTGTTTGGCTTTTTCACGGAAATCCATTTGGGCGGTTTTTACTGCCGAGCCAACGCCATGGTAAAACGAAGGGTTGTTTGGACTCTGTTTTACCCATTCCGGGGCACCGGCCATCAGGTCGTCGTATGAAGTTTGTTTGGAGGTAGAGCACGAAAGCAAAACCAGGGGAAGGAGAAGCAGATAAAAAATGCGTTTCATTTTTCAGGATTAAAATTATTGATGTTTCCGGCAATTTTTTGAGATGCGGTTTCAAAAACAGTGTTTGTCATGCTGGTTGCCGATTTGATATTTTTTGGCGCTTTTAGCAGCGATTGAAGCGATTGGAAATTCCGGTCGTCAACCATGAAAATACCGTTGGAATTTACAGCCGGATACAAAATATTTGAATTTCCACTGTAAGAGGCATATTTTGTTTCATCCGACAACTGTTCAGTAAAGTAATCGGTGAGCAGGATTTCGCCGGTTTCGGTGGAGATAAGTTTGTAATTCATGGTCATGCTAACAAGATTTTCCTGCGACACTTCTTCGTATTTCACCTGCCTGTCAGAAACCGAAACCTGGCCCGTGCTGGTTTTGGTGGTAGTTCTTTCGAAACCTGTCTTCTCAACTTTCTTCTGTTTGCCTTCGGTCTGGGTAAACTCACTCACGTTACAAAATAAAACTGCTTTGAGGCCATGCTTGCTGGCAAGTTGCTGAAGTTGCGAGCGGTTGAGGTTTCCGGCATTATTTAAAAGCGACTGTGAAATCGAATTATCAAGAGCAGTCAGGTCGTAAACTTTCAAAAACAAATTGTTCTGTTTAATCATCCGGTTGATGAGCATCGATTGAAATTCGCCGGCTGAAGCTGATTTTCCTTTGGGCGCCAAAGTCCCCACAGCCACAGGGTATTGGGCACATTTGAGCGATGTTTCCCTGAGTTTAACAGCATCTTTATAATTCCCGGCATCATTTACAACATCGTTAAAAGCAAAATAGGCAGTCCGGCATTTTTTTTCGGCAAGCAACGAATTACCGTGACGATAAACCGGCTCGTTGCGGGCTTCGGCAAAGAGTACTTTTACATCGCCAAAACCCGGGTCGGCGCGGTAAACTTCGCCAAGGGCTGTGGCAGCTTCGGTAAAATTTTCGTTCATCAAAAACAGCGAACCTTGTTTGTAACGCTCGTTGAGGGCTTGCTGCATCTGATCTTTTACGTTTTTAAAATTGGGATCTTCGATAAAAATAAAATGCCATTTTTGGTAAGCCTCCATGTATTTTCCTTCGCCGTAAAGCCTCGAGGCTTCCTGGTAAACAGGCTCAAATTTAGCCTGATTGAGGTAATTTTTCGTATCTCTGAAATCAGGATCAATCCGGTAAATTTCTTCAAAAATCGCCTTTGCATCCGTGTAATTTTGCTCCATCAAAGTCTTTTGACCAACCTCGTATCTTTCGGCAAGAAAACTTTCTTTAGCTTCTTCAAAATACCTGACCGAAGAAGGATCAATTTTCAGATTAACCCCAACCCGGGCCAGTTTATCAACGTAAGCAGTGGCCGTAACATAATCGTAAACCGTGGTTTTATAATCGCCCTGATGATAGGATTGGGAAATTTCTTCGGATAATTCCTCCAGGTAGAGTTGCCCGCAGCGTTTAAGATCGATCTTTATTTCTGCTTTCTTCGGATTAAGCTGCAAAGCCTGAAAATACATGTCGGCTGCGTCTTTAAACATCCCGGCCGCTTCAAATTCGGTGGCTTTTTTCATGGTCTTTTTCACCTGGCAGGCAGGCAAAAAAACAACGATCAGAACCAGAAAAACTATTGTTTGGTAAAAATTATGCTTCATATTATTTGAAATTCGGTGGCTGTAAAAATAGTAAATTTTTCAGGTTGGATTATTCATTTTTTGAAGGCTTTTAACCTTGCAGCAGCCGGTTAATGCACTGATAATGTTTGATGTTTTCGGGCAG
>CAYOWJ010000072.1:7584-10066 GCA_964407625.1 uncultured Lentimicrobiaceae bacterium | reverse complement strand
GATAATCGAATGGACATCCTTACACTCGGGAAATGGCTTTACCGCCGAGCAAAGATATTCCGCTGCATCGTAGCCGTTAATTTCCTTGCTGGCGAAGCCAAAGCCGATGTAGCGACCATGTTCAACTTTTACAACCGTACATTCATCGTCGGTGCGGCCTTTGTCGACCAATAAAAAACTATCGTGGCTGTAATGATAATGTGAGATGATTTTTCCGGCACGGAAATTATAATCTTCAGAGCTTTCCTCGCAAATACAGGCGCCGTAACACTCCTTTATTTTGTATTGAAAACAGGAACTTTTGGTCTCGTAAAGTCCGCAGAGTTTCTGGCAAAGATGGTTTTCTTCGATGATCTCGTAAAGAAATTTTTTAGCAGCCATCCCCGAAGCAAACGTGGTAAGCGGCGCTTCTTCCTCATTTTCATCAAGGCGCGAAACATGAAGCCGGATATACCCATTTTCGTCGGTATGATGAAAAAGCCCGAAATTATACATCGTCCGTCGCTGAGCGCGGTTGTAAACGGGTTTGTGCTTTTTAATTTCGTTCGATTCGAGCAAAAGCGCCACAAGTTCGCTCCCGGTGATCTCAAAATCAATTTCGACAACACTATTTTTCATTTCAAGGGCGCGCTTGGTGGTGCTGTTGGTGAGGTGCGACATCACCCGCGACTTGATGTTCCTGCTTTTCCCGACGTAGATAATTTCGTGTTTTTCGTTTAGAAAATAATACACGCCGGTTTCTTCGGGCAGCTTTTTGACAAATTCAGGTTTCAGACTGCTGTTGAAGCCTTGTGTTGAAATCCCGGCTAAGTTTGGATCAATGGAAAGCAACATCCCGAAAAGTGTTGCCGTGGCCTTTGCGTCGCCCATGGCGCGGTGACGGTGCGGGTTTTCGATGTTGAGGTCGGCGCAAAGGTTACCCAGGCTGTACGACCGTTTGAAAGGAATGAGTTTGCGGCTTAGTTTTACGGTGCAGAGCTTTTCGCGTTTATAATCGTAACCCAGGTTTTTAAATTCCTGCCGGATAAAATTGTAATCGAAACTTACATTGTGGGCCACAAAAATCTGGTCCTCGGTCATTTCGACAATTTTCTTTGCAACTTCATAAAACTTCGGGGCATCGTCAACCATGCGGTTTGTAATGCCGGTGAGTTGCTGGATGTAATAAGGAATTTTTTGCTCGGGATTAATGAGCGTACTAAACTCATCAACAACCTGCCTGCCGTCGTGTATCAAAATGGCAATCTCGGTAATTTTACCATTCAGATAGCTTGTTCCCGTAGTTTCGATATCAATTATTGCGTACATTTTTTCCCACTTATTATATTTTAGGCACTTTAGGCACTTTAAGTACTCCTAACTTCTAACTCTTAACTCCTAACTTTTCCTTAATCAGTTTTACTTCTTCGCTGATTTCACGGATACTTTCCATGATTTCGTTTTCAGCGGGCCGTGTTTCGGGCATCTCCGAACTAATAAAATGAATAAATTTCCACACTTCCCTGATGTCGTTCACATGAATGCTGAAAGGCAGATAGTTTGGATTTAAGGAATGGAGCCTGAGTTGTCCCTCTTCGGCTATGCGGTTTTCGGCAACTTTAAACAAAATCCCTTCGTTGAGGGTGAGGATGATGTAAGCCTGCCTGTCGCGGATGAAATTCCAGTTCTGGACATATTCTCCGGTAACATAAGCCCCGTTTGGGATGGGCAGCATCGAGTCGCCGTTGATCTGAAAAGTACGGTACTTTTTTTCGCGCGACAGGAACGGCAGGTTGAAAGTAGGCAGGATTCGGATATATTCAGGGTCGGCAAAACCGTTGGTGTAGCCGGCTTTGGCCTTTTCGGAAACCAGCTCGATGTTTTCCTCGTTTTCCGAATCCACGGTAGTAGCCAGCACGCGCAGGTTGCTGCCTTTGATAAATACGTCGTAACCTTTTTCGAGCTGCGAAAGCTGGCTTTCGGCCAGTTTGGTCAGATCAACACGGATTAAAGTGTCGATGGCCACACCATAATAATTAGAAAAGCCGATCAAGGTTTCCATGCCGGGCTGGGCGATCAGGTTTTCGTAATTATTAAACGTCGAGCGCGGTATGCCCAGCGACACAGCCACATCATCCTGGGTGCGGCCTTTGCGCTTACGCAGAAATTTTATATTTGAGTTGAAAAACATGGTGCAATAATTTTTTAGTTTATCCAAAATTTAAGCCTTGTGAGCGATTTTCATTTTACATTTTATCCCGATAGCTACCGGGACTACATTCTTTCTTTTTGCTAAGCGCAGAGTGCAAAGCGCAAAGCGTAAAATCCCGGAAGCAGAGCACATTTTTCACTTTTCCATCCATTATCATCCCCCACCTCCAAAATACTTATCAACAATTCTTTGTTAAGAACACCAATAATGACTATATTGTAGTCGTCAATAAGATTAAATATTAGTCAAAAGTAATATGAATTTTTGAAAAAGCAAGAAAAAAGTTAGGAA
>CAYOWJ010000072.1:0-7484 GCA_964407625.1 uncultured Lentimicrobiaceae bacterium | reverse complement strand
AAATATTAGTCAAAAGTAATATGAATTTTTGAAAAAGCAAGAAAAAAGTTAGGAAAAATGGAAGAATGGAAAAATGTGACAATTTGAAAATTTGAAAATTCGACAATTGGAAGATTGGAATGTTGGAATGTTGGAAGATTGGGATAAAATCCTGTAATCTTGTTAAAATGGAAGAGTGGAAAAAAGGAAGTATAGAAAATTGGCAAAGAAACTGCTTGCTGCAAACTGCCAACTGTGGACTTACGCCTTATGCCTTATGCCTGCCAACTGCCTACTTCCGGCTTCTGACTATAAACTAAAAAAAATGCAAACCGATAACCGCACAATCGTACATCTGGATCTCGACACGTTTTTTGTGTCGGTGGAGCGGCTGATGAACAGCAGCCTGATGGGAAAACCCGTGATCATCGGTGGCACTTCCGACCGTGGCGTGGTGGCCAGTTGCAGCTACGAAGCCCGCCAGTTTGGGGTGAGTTCGGCCATGCCCATGAAAATGGCGCTCAACCTTTGCAACGACGCCATCATCATCCGCGGCGACATGGAGCAATACTCCAAATATTCGCGCATGGTAACCGACATCATCGCCGAACAGGCTCCCGTTTACGAAAAAGCCTCCATTGATGAGCATTACCTCGACATCACCGGCATGGACCGTTTTTTTGGTTCGCTCAAATGGACACACGAGTTGCGGCAACGCATCATCAGCCAGACGGGACTGCCCATTTCGCTGGGACTGTCGGTAAACAAAACGGTTTCGAAAATTGCCACAGGCGAGGCCAAGCCCAACGGCGAACTTCAGGTCGAAAAACAGCGGGTGATGCCTTTTCTCGGGCCGCTGTCCATCCGCAAAATCCCCATGATCGGCACAAAAACCTTCCAGTTGCTGCGCTCGATGGGTGTGGTAAATATCCATACTTTGAGCATGATCCCACCCGAAATGATGGAAAAACTGATGGGCAAAAATGGTCTCGACATCTGGAAAAAAGCCAACGGTATCGATCATACGCCGGTTGTGCCCTATTCCGAACAAAAATCCATCAGCACCGAAACTACCTTCGAACAGGACACCATCGAAGTGGTACGCATGCGCGAAATCCTCAGCTCGATGGTCGAGAAAATTGCCTTTCAGATGCGAAAAAAAGGAAAACTCACGGGATGTGTTACCGTAAAAATCCGCTACTCCAACTTCGACACACACACGCTTCAAAAAACCATTACTTACACTTCTTTCGACCATGTGCTTGCCAAAATTGCGCAGGAGCTGTTCGACAAACTTTACCAGCGCCGCATGCTGATCCGCCTGATTGGCGTACGTTTCAGCCATCTGGTGAGCGGTACACAACAACTCAACCTTTTTGATGATACGCCCGAAATGATCAACCTCTACCAGGCCATGGATCGCATCAGGCTGCGTTTTGGCCCGAAAGCCATCCGCCACGCCGTTTCGCTGATGCCCGGCGATGCAGGAGGAAAGGCTGCCGCCAATAAACAAAAACTGCTCTACCGCGAGTTGAGGGATATTGATGAGTTGTAGGGTGGATTTTTATTTTTTACAGTAGCCTGAACTGCAATATTATCTTTGAAACCTATCAATTTTAACCACTTCAAATATTCAGACAAACCTTTAAAAATATCGACGACATCCTCCACAAGGAGGCCTGTAGGGGGTTTAACGAAACCTCAAAAACTAATTATTACTCAATATTCTCTGAAAAATTTATTGATAAATAAAAAAAAACACATCAACAACACTCACCCTCCTGAGGTTATCTTATTCCGCTACCCCAAACTTATAAACCGTTTGTGTTTTGTATTTTTCACCTGGCCTTAGAATTGTCGTAGGGAAGTTTTCATGATTTGGCGAATCGGGAAAATGCTGGGTTTCGAGGCAAAAGCCAAAATGCTTTTTGTAAGACTTACCACCTTTCCCAATGTTCGATCCATCCAGGAAATTGCCGCTATAAAACTGAATCCCCGGCTGATCGGTGTAAACATCCATACTTCGGCCGGTTTCCGGTTCGGTGACTTTTGCGACAAGCCGGATGGCTCCATCAGTATTATTCAAAACGTAATTATGGTCGTAGCCTCCTTCAACCTGTGCTATCCTTGCACCAATGGCTGCCGGCGTCCTGAAATCCATCGCCGAACCTTCGACTTCTTTAAGTTCACCCGTTGGAATCAGGTCAGCGTCAACCGGTGTAAAACGGTCGGCAAGGATTTGCATCTGGTGGTCGAGAATATCGCCATTTCCGTGCCCTTTCAGGTTAAAGTAGCTGTGGTGCGTAAGATTGAGCACGGTGGGCTTGTCGGTTTCGGCCTCGTAATCTATTTTCAGCTCGTTTTCGTTGGTCAGCGTGTATGTTATCTTTATGTTTAGATTTCCGGGATAACCTTCTTCATTATCCGGGCTAAGATAAGTGAGAATAACTCCGGCAGCTTCGGGTTTAATGAAATCTTCGGCATTCCACACGATCTTGTCAAATCCTTTGATGCCGCCGTGCAAATGGTTAGGCCCGTTATTCCTGGCTAAATTGAAGGTTTTCCCATCAATCGAAAACTGCCCTTTTGCAATGCGGTTGCCGTATCTGCCCACAATGGCTCCAAAATACGGGGTATCCTTAATGTAATCCTGCAGCGAATCGTAACCCAGGACGACATCTTCGATGCTTCCCTTTTTATCGGGAACCATCAGGTGCGTAACAAGCCCCCCGTAATTGAGAATTTTTACTTCGACGCCGTTTTTATTGGTCAGGGTAAACTCAAAAACCTGTTTGCCGTCAACATTTCCAAATACAGTTTTCTTCATATTCATTTCATATTTTAATGGTTGTTTTTTCTTTGGGCTATGGTTCCCGGTGCAGCCCATCAGGATGATCCCAAAAGCTGCAAGTGTCAGGAAGTAAGGAAATACTTTTTTCATTGCGCGTTTTTAATATGTATTTGCGGGCAATATTAATATTTTTTCTGAAGCTGAAACATTCAAAAAACACACAATCCTTTGTTAACGCTGATTTGGAAAAGTAAAGCAAATCCCCAAAAACATCTCAGCTTTGATAATTTCAGGATTATTTGACACTTTTTAGGCTTTTACTATTGAAATTATTTGAGTTTTGAGTTTTGAATTTTGAGATTTGTTTTTTACTTCAGGTTAGGTTGTAACCACCTCAAGATGTGCCCATTTCAATTTGTTGAAGAAGCCGGGATCGTTGTGAATAAATGCCTCCGGGTTAAAAAAAGCTTCAAATTCAAATCCTTCCAGCGATTCACAATTTGTGGGCAGGTTGTAAAACAGCCATGGGCCTTGTTCGATCGTGGTGCAGATTTTAAACAGATTGTACTCCAGGTATCCGCATGAATCGCTTGTTATTTCCCGTGTCAATGAGGTTTCGAAATGAAAATCATCTTCGTAACCGGATAATTCTATCGACGAAGTGTCTTTGATATCAATGCGCTCAGCAATTGCTTCAACGATGCCACGGGCAATTTGCGCATCATTGGCATAAATGATTAACCTTAAATTGACTTTTATTTTTAACATAAATAGCTGAATTTCTAATTTGAAATTGATGAAACAACCATTGCTGCGTGCAAAAATACGCATTCACAAAAAATGTTGAGCAACATGAAAACCATTTTTCGCCGCTGTGTTTTGATGGGAATTTGAAAATCCGGATTTATGATGGTGGCTTAAACCGCGGAATTATTGCGTTTTGGTGATGCTTTGCAAAATAAAAGATTTCGTTTTCCGTAATTTAACCTGCATTCAGCCATAACATGAAATGTTTTTAAATGTTTATCACGAAAATCAATAAAACTATGCGAAATACGGTTTTTCTTCTGATTTCGGTTTTTCTGATTACCTCTTGTCACCAGTCAGCATCAGATCAGACGTACGATGTGGGTGCTGATAAAACTGAAATGGCGCCGATGACCCGCCAATCCACCGAACCTCCTCCTCCACCTCCTGCGGAGACCGATCTTAAAAATGAGACAGGCCATAAAATGATCATCAAAGATGGGGAGATGGGATTGAAAGTTGATGATCTTGAACAGGCCAGAAATAACATAAATACGTTGGTTGCCCGCCACAATGGTTACTTTGCGAATGAGGGTTTAATCAATTCCGACTATGAATCGGCCTATCGTTTAAAAATCAGGCTTCCTTCGGTAAGTTTTGAAAAATTCATTGCCGAAGTTGAATCCGGCGAAGGTGAAGTGACTTTTAAAAATATCCAGGCCAGGGATGTTACTGCGGAATTTTTTGATCTGGAGACGCGGCTTTCGAGCAAACGGGAATATCTGAAAAAGTATAACGACCTCCTGAAGCAGGCGAAATCGGTAAATGATATTCTCGAAATCGAAGAAAAAGCAAGGGTTATCCAGGAAGAAATCGAGAGCAGCGAAGGAAGGCTCCGGTACCTGAGCGATCAGGTTTCGCTGAGTACGCTGGATTTGACAATATCCAAAGAAAATGTGTTTACTTACCATCCGGCAAAAAGAGATAATTTTGTGGAGCGGCTCAAACAATCGCTCGAATCAGGCTGGCTCGGTTTTGTTGACTTCGTGATATTTCTGATAAAACTCTGGCCGTTTTGGATAATCCTGGCGCTGGTTGTGTGGTTTTTTAGAAAAATCAGACTGAGGAGAAAAAGCAAAAAGGATCCGGATTTAACCGGGATGAACGAAAATCAAAAAAAAACAAAGTAAACTTATGAAAACATTTAAACGGTTATTGCTGGCATTACTGGTTGTGCTCCTGCTTTTCATGGCTTTTTCGTATTGGGGAGTTTACGAAAGCGGCGTGATGGCCGGCAAAGTGTTACGAATTACCCAAAAAGGAGTTGTATTCAAAACTTATGAAGGCAAACTCGACCTCGAGACTTTTGGCGCGCTGAAAGGAACCAGCCCGATTGCTTCTACGTTCGATTTCTCTGTGGAGAGTAAGGAAAAAGAAGTAGTTAAACAACTGGAAAGTGTCTCATTAAGCGGTGAGCGGGTTAACCTTCATTTCAAAAAGCGCTATATGAAATTCCCCTGGCGTGGCGATACCAAGTATTTTATTACTGAGGTTGAGCGGGCGAAATAAAAGTCGGAAGTCAGAAGTCGGAAGTCGGCAGTTAGCTGTTTGAACCTGACAGCGTCCGCAGGACTTGACAGCGTTAAAACAGAGGCGGGAGGCGGCAGTTGCGGTTAGCAGTTAGTTGTAAACAATTTTAAAAAGACATAAAATGGAAACCATAATAATAATTGTTGTTGGACTGATAGCTGTCGGACTATTTGTTAAATTATTTGTATCGAAAGGAAATAATGAAAAAGACCAAACAAACAGTAGATCAATTGTTTTAAGAAAACCAACAGAAACGGTGGTCAATGACAAAGTTGTTGTTGTGAAAAATGTAAAGCCAGAAGAAATTAAACAAGCAATTCGTCAATTTTGCAATGAATACAACAAAGAGAAATATAGTGCTTTGCCAACATTGACAATTATTTCGGATAACGAGTTTGTTGTGACCTTCCCATACGACACTGATTTTGTGAACTTCTGTTATTTCGTTAATTATCTTCATTACCCACACGACATTCCTTATAAACCAGATATCAAAGCCTGGACAACAACAAAGCAAGGTGATACCTGGATGAAAGATGATATTATCAATAAAAAAGTAATGCTCTACATTCCTAGAGATGACAAAGACTTTGATAACGTGTATTTAACAACTTCTGACAATATCGGTTACAAAATGGGCTTTGCATTTGGAGAAGAAAGTAAGCAATTAAACAAACCAGGAACAATGTTCCAGGAGCCACCCATTGACATAAACAATTTTAGAGGCCGTGAAACATTGACATTTGAATAACAAAGAAATATTTCGTTAAATGTTTTCAGATTGAACCTGACAGCGTCTGCAGGACCTGTCAGCGTTGAAAAAATAATAATGAACTTGAATTTTGGTTTTTGAGATTTGAGATTTGAGTTTTAAAGTTTGGGATTTGTTATTTTTCTTCTTCAATCATGCCTTCCAGGCCTTTGCTCATCCAGGTTTTCATGCTGCCATCTGCACCGGAATAAATAAAATAAGCTTCCAGTTTTGGATGTGTTTCGATAAAAGTCCTGGCTTTATCGATGCCCATGACCATAAATGCTGTTGCGTAACCATCGGCAGTGGAAGCACTTTCGGCAACAACCGTTGCGCTCAGCAAGGTGTGATTTACAGGAAAGCCGGTTTTTGGGTCGATCGTATGCGAATATCTCACACCATCAACTTCATAAAATTTACGGTAATTTCCGGAGGTGGCCACTGCAAGATCGCTTACGCTGATGGTTGCTTTAAGCTGCCTTTCGGAATCAATATCTATACTGGGTTTTTCGATTCCAACCACCCATGAGTTGCCATCGGGCTTTTTCCCTCTTCCCAAAACCTCACCACCGATATCAACCAGATAATTTCTGATTCCTTTGGTTTCGAGAAATTCACCAGTCAAATCAACGGAATAACCCTGTGCGATAGCATTGAAATCGAACATCATGTCAGGATTGGATTTGATGATTCGACCATTTTCGATATTTATCCCTTTGTAATCAATCAAAGGCAGCAAGCTGTCAACAATTTGCTGGTTAACTTTTATCGGTTCCTTGAACCAAAAACCCCACACTTTTACCAGTGGCCCAACGGTAATGTCAAAAGCGCCGCCGGTTTCTTCGGAAATGGTGCGCGACTGGTTGAATAATTCGATGAGGTGCTGATCAGCCAGCACCTCGGAGTCATTATTGTTGATTCGCGAAAGCAAGGAGTTTTCGACCCACAGCGAAGCACTCTTGTCGAAATCGTTTAACAGCGAGTCGATCTGATCCTGGGTAACTAACGTATCGGCAGCAAAATAGGTTATCGCATAATACGTGCCCTGAGCCTCACCCTGAAACTGGATTTTTTGGAGTTCAGCATCTTTGTTGCAGCCATTTAAAATAATCAGCGAAGCAACGAAAAATAATAAAGTCTTGTTTTTCATGTGGTGTTTGAATGAATTTTAGACCGCAAAAGTAAATTATTCTTTGCCAACTGTAAATTTGCTGTTTTTTAAAGGCGAGATTATTCCAGGCTGGATTTTACCACAAACTGATGATTGAAAATTTGTCCATTGAATCCTTCCCCCACCAAAAAAAGGGGCTGACGTCAAAAGCAGTCAGGTTAAGAAATGATAACAATGTTTGGTTTTGAAAAGAATCCATAGCCCAGGGCTGAAGCCCTGGGTAAATTGATACGGGTAGCCTTTTATGCCAGGTCGTTTACGACCTTCATTTGAAAATGATCGCAAGATGGACAAAAAGGCGTAAACGCCTTAGCTTCTTTGCATTGGAGATTCTTAAAATCCCAAACCTGAAGGTTTGGGCTATGGAAAATCTGAATTCTGGGCTTAACCTAGCGGCAATGGCTGGCGTCCCTGCCATGTTGATCACTGATTTAGAATGATAAATGCAGCATTTT
>CAYOWJ010000071.1:0-14577 GCA_964407625.1 uncultured Lentimicrobiaceae bacterium | reverse complement strand
TCGCGGCACGCTGTGATTTGTGTATTTAGCTTCCTTGAATGGATCCCCATTCGCTGTACTTTAATGCTGCATCCGTGGTGTTTTAAAATCGCCGTTGTGAGTGGCCATTATCAAATCGTCGGAGCCGGTTTTTTTGGACTCGTAGCGCTCAAGTTCCTTTTCGAGCCTGGCAATAAGTTTATCTTTATCCTTTAGCTGCGACCTTAATAACTCTATCTCCATTTTGCCATAATGCTCAATTGGCTCTTTTACTACATTTTCATTTTCTTCTTTCCACCAAAAGGCAGGAGAAACGCCCAAAGCCTTACTCATCTTTTCTAAATCAGAAACCCTACAATCATTCCTTTCAAAAAACTGATAAAGTACTTGCTTATCCCTTCCAAGAATTTTCGCGAGTGATGGTACGCTAATTTTTTTTGACTCTGCGTATTTTTGTATCTTATTGACAGTCATATAGAAATATTTAGAAAGAAATTAAATTATGTCTTTTTGAAATTATTTCTTGACTTTTATGGAATAATTTTATTACTATTGTCGCTCAAAGTTAACATTCATTTTTGATAATAACAAATAAAATACCAAACATGTTAAAACAGGACATAATTAAAAAAATAAGGACTAATACCCGCTTAAAGCTGGAAATTGCCCTGATGCTCGAAAGAAGCATCCCTACCATTGAGCGAATGCTCAACAAAAATCATCTGATGCTTACCAGAATTGACGTGCTCAAAAAACTGGCAGCCGAACTGAATATAGAAAACGTTGAAGACCTTTTGGAAAAATCAGAAGCATACTTTTCAAAATCGGCGTAACCATGAAAATCGAATTTTACAAGGACCATACCGGCACATTTAAGCCGGTACTTTACTTTAAGTTTGAAGGCGCAAACTTCGAGGATTTTGACAAGCTCACTCCCGAAGAGATTGAAACCATTTTCGATCACATCTGTAAATTTGATGAAGCCAAAAAAGCGCTTCTTCATTTGAGCAGGTTTTTCCCAGGCAACAAAAAGCAAATCCTGCTTCAGTTTATTTCCTGCAATTGGCTCGAACTCGACGACATGGTTGATATTACCGACACCAGGTTAAACTATGAATTTGTTCCATGCCCGCGCCGGTCGGCTGGCACCTGCGAATTTGGTTGTAAAATATGTATGAAAAATCATTTTTAAACTTTACGAATATGGACATCATAAAATTTACTTACAACAACAGCGAAATTAGTTTTCAGCCCGAAGCAGGCAAAAACATGATGGTAAATGCTACCGAAATGGCACGAGCATTCAACCAACCTGTAGAAAGATTTACTCGTTTGGATAGCACAAAAGCATTCATTGAAGAATGCTTAAAAAGCTATAATTGTAGCTTTTTAAATGTAAAACACGAAGAGGATTTGATCGTTTCAAAGCAAAAATCTGGCACCTGGATGCACCGGATTTTAGCGCTAAAATTTGCAGCCTGGTTAAACCCCGCTTTTGAACTTTGGGTTTATGCAACTATTGACGACCTTATTTTTGAGCGCTACAAACGCCTCGAAGAAAGCCTTAAAGCCAGCGCAAAACGCAAGGTTCAGATTGATGAACTCCGCAACAAATTGGCCGAAAGCGAAGAATTTCAAACGCTCGAACGCCTCGAACTCGAAGAACGCCAGGCAGCCTACCGCCGTAGCCGTGAAAACTCAGCACAATTGGAGCTTTTTAAAATCGAAGCGTAATGACCAAGCCCATCACCCTCCAAAGCATTATCATTTTTCAGCAAAAGAAGCTGAAACAGGCAAAGCGCAACCAAAACGAAACGGTTGTGTATGCCGAAAAGATGATCCTTGAAATACTGTGCGAGCACGAACGCATGATCCAGAACTTTGAAGGCAACGTTGTGATTCACATGTCGCCGGAGCGGTTTAAGATGATCGAAAATATTCGCCCATCGGGGGTTTTGTTGGATGAACAGTCAGATTAGAAACACACCGTTTTCATGGAGTGCGATGGCCGTGTTCCCCGTTTTCCTCCTTTTTTCCGGGGTAAACCTGTCTGGCTGGGGTCACGTAAATACCTTACATAATCAGCTAAACACGGCAAAGAATGATGACAGGAAAAAACCTGTGACAAGAGGGAAAGACCCTGAAATATATGAAGCTAAATCCGTCGCGGCACGACTGTAACAGCTTCCAGTTCTTTCGAATACCAGTGTTGGAATCACGCTTCAGGGCGTGATCTCCAGCTTGGTTTTTTTTATCACAATGAAAAAAATAAGGTACAAAACCGGACAAAGCAGCTACGCAAAAAGGATGATGCGACGTAACCTGATCATCGTTCACGCGCTGAAATTGATGGAAAAGGATTTGAGATGGAAATTAAAAAGCCTTCCACGTGGTAGCGAGCTACGAAGCTACTTTAAAGATGAAATTTCGATAACTCAAAATATTTTAGAACAATACAAAAACCGAATTTAACATGTACACAACAATTGCAATTATGTTTTTAGTAGGGATCATCATTTTGATCGGCTTCGCCTACATGCTTGATAAGCTCACAGAGGCCCACGAACGCGAAAAACAAATCTATCGCGATGCTTACCGCGAGCGCTGGAACAGCGAGAAAGGAGAAACATTATGATTTTCCAGGTTAACACTTATGAGGTGTGTGCCGTTACCGGCAACACCGATGCAACAATGACCTGGGATGCCGGACATGGCCAGGCGAGCGAAAGCAAGTTTTGCGTAACGGAATCCCAGGCGATTGATTATATTTTTTCGATGGCACGCGAGGCCATCCTGCTCAGGTTGGAAAGGTTCCTTAAAAAAGTGAAAGACATCACAAACAGTCCTGATGAAGTTGAATTTTTGTGGAGCAAGCTTACCGATCTAAACACCAAAGATTTTAAACCCATCTGCCTTAACATTAACTTTTTAAAAGACCGCATTTACGCACTGATCCCCGGCCAAAAAACCGACATCGAAACGGAGCTTCACCGCGATGCAAACGACATTATCGACTTCGCAAAATCGAACTGCGAAGCAAAATTTGAAAATTTTATTAATCATTTAATAGCAGCTTAATTATGAAAGAAAATTGTGATTGTTTAAAAAAGGTATCCGAGTTGGCCGTAAAGCATGTTACCGATACCAGTACACTAAAATCTTTTAAGGTTAAAGATTTTAGGTGGAAAAACTCCAGTATTTACCCAAAACAAAGAATTTACTCTGTTATCGAACTTAACTACACTTTCGAAAGAGTTGATGGGAACGAGAGTAAGACTAAAAATGATTCGATAAGCATTTTTTATACGTACTGTCCTTTTTGTGGGGTTAAATATGAAGAAGGGGATCAACAATGAACACACCTTTACAAGTACTTAGAGAGCGAGTTTTTAACGATAGTGAAATATTCGTGAACAGAGAATCTATCTGCAAATGGATAGACGTATTTGGGATTGAGATGGAAAGAGAAATAATCCAAAATGCTCATCTGGCCGGTCAAAACGCCGAATATTTAAATGATGAAGATGAAATACAGTACTACAAAAATACTTTTGGAAAAGATAGTACTGAAAGTGAGAAAGGAGAGGCGTTATGAGATCAGATTTAGAATGCCCTTATTGCGAATTACCGCAGGATATTAACCATGACGATGGCTTTGGTTATGAAGAAAATGTTTTGCACGAACAGGAATGCCAATACTGTGGTAAAACATTCGTGTTTCAAACTTCGGTAACATACAGTTACGAAGCCACAAAAGCCGACTGCCTTAATGGATCGGAGCATAAATTTATGCCAACAACAACCACCCCAAAAGAATTTACAAAAATGCAATGCCCCGATTGTGGCCAAACCCGCGAACTAACTCCCGAAGAGCGCAACGAAATGGGTATTGGAAGTAAGGAAGATTATTTTGCTAACCTTAAAAACTGCCCATTATGAAAACCCATCCAATCATTTTCAGCACCAAAATGGTGCAGGCCATCCTCGAAGGCCGCAAAACGATGACCAGGAGAGTTGTGAAACCACAACCATACTTTGATGAAAAATTTAATTTATTTACCTGGGATGGCCCACGCCCAAAGGCCAAAAAATACACGGGATCAATTGCATCAAATCATTTGGGTAGCCATTTAGAAAGCCTTGCGCTTTGTGGCAAATATCAACCAGGCGATATGCTTTGGGTAAGGGAAAGTTTTAGACTTTCTGATTTCCCTGAAAAAGAAGGTAAATACGAATACCGGGCTAATATGGAAAACCCTTATGCAGTATGGAACACTGGTATCTGGAAACCCTCCATCCACATGCCAAAAACTGCCTGCCGCCTTTTTCTCGAAGTTGCAAGCATCAGGGTTGAGAGGTTGCATGACATTACAGATGAAGATGCAAAAATGGAAGGAATAGAGAAAGCTCATGATTATGGTAATGGTTTGTTTTCATATAAAAACTACTCTGAAATGGATGTTGTAGATTGGGAACTTGCCAGTCTTTCATTTATGACTTTGTGGGAAAGCATTAACGGTAAAGAATCATGGAACTCCAACCCCTGGGTATGGGTAATCGAATTCAAAAAATGTGATAAACCTAAAAACTTTTAAAACTATGATCATCGAAAAAATTGAAGTAGCCTTTTTACTTCCAAATGAATTAAGACCTGGACACCGCATAGTAAATGTAGGAATTGTAGAAGAAGTTGAAGAATGGAAAAATATGTATGCCGTAGAAATTTATGACAAATCTACTTTCTTCATAAAAGCCCCAAAATATCAACAGGTAGCTGTTTTAGCCGAAAACGGATATCCAAAAATTATTGAATATACCTATTAAACTTCTAACCATGCCAAAATCAAAAATCAAATTCGCGCAAAAACTCCCGGCACCATCCCAGGCTTTAAACCCGCCAAAATATTCATATTGCATGTTTTGTAATAAACAACTGCCACAGTGGAGCGAGGCGGTAAACTGTAACTCAAAAGCGTGCCGCGAAAAACAGGAAGACCTGCGCAAAAAACGCAAATCCTATTCCTGGGATGGCGTAATCGAAGAAGGTTATATTTTTCAACTCACCAGCGCAAGTATTTTTTAACAAACCCTAAACAATCTTAATTTATGATAAGTCCTGAAAAAAAACAGGAGGTTTTGCGTGTTGCACGTATCGAGGAAGTTGTAGCAAGATACTACACCCTTAAAAAATCAGGATCATCGCTTTATACAACCTGCCCAAAATGCGGGAAAACCGGCAAAGCAAAAGGGTTAATCGTTGTAAAATCGAAACAGTTATACAAATGCCACTCATGCGATTTTGGTGGCAACAACGCCGTTTCGTTTGTGATGGAGACCCAGGCCGTAGGGTTTATTGATGCTGTTAAACAGGTTGCCGAAATGTACAACATCAGTCTCGACGAACGCCCCGAACCCAAAGGACCTCAAAAGCGTGGCGGGAACCTGCCCGAATCGTTCCGCTGCCTTCAGCTAAAGCAATCAGGTTTGGATGAGAACGACCAGAAAGCCACCGTTTTTGTTGCCGACGATACCGAAAAGATTGTTGATACCATCGTTGCCGGTACGCGTAACCAGTACGGAGCCATTGCTGATGGCGACGACATGATTATCTGGTATTACGACCTCGAAGGCCACCCAGTGATGTACAAAAAGCCAAAGGGCGAAAAAATGGAACCCCTATGGCGCATCCGCTGGCAAAATCCCGACCTGCATGGCGATAAAAACGGCAACCCGATGAAGTACCAAAGTCCGTACGGCAGCGGGACACATCTTTATATTCCTGAACCAATCCGCCGAATGTATAAAGAAGGCCGCATAATCAAGCGGCTGTACATACAGGAAGGCGAAAAGAAATCAATCAAAGCTTGCAAGCATGGGATGGTCTCTGTCGGAATTATGGGTATCCACGCACTGGGCAACCAGGGACAACTGCCTTACGACCTTCAGCTGCTGGTGCAACGCTGCCAGGTGAATGAGGTTGTTTTTGTGCTCGATGCTGACTGGGATGAGCTTTCGCACTCGATACAAACCGGATCGAAGGTTGATAGCCGCCCATGGTCGTTTTTTAATGCCGTAAAAAGCTTCAAAGAATATTTTAAAACCTTCGTAAACCTTGGCCATTACCTCGAGATTTATTTCGCACACATCCGCGAAAACGATAAAAAGGACAAAGGCATTGACGACCTGCTTACCAACACCCTCAAAGGCAAAGAACACGAGCTTTTTGAAGATTTCGAAAAAAGCATCAACCTGAAGGATGGCGCCGGGAAGTACATTGACCTGCACAAGATCACAACCATGAGCGACGGAAAGCTGATGGAACTTTGGTCGCTGCAATCGGCTGATTCGTTTGCCGAACGCTACCGCGAGCAGCTTGAGACAATAAAAGAATTCAAAATTGGCAAGCACCTGTGGCGCTTTGGCGAAAACAAACGCCTGGAGCTTGCACAGCCTTTGAACGATGAAGAAATTTTCTGGAACATTGATAAGTACCAGGATAAATCGGGCAACGATAAACAGACCATTACTTTCGATTATGAGAATGCCTACAACTTCCTGCGCAACCGTGGTTTTGGCCGCATAATGATGGCCAACGGCCAGTATTTTTTCTGTCATTTGGATGGAAAGATTATCGAGATTGTTGAGCCTTTCCAGGTGAAGGATTATGTTTTGGAAATCATGCAGGAGATATGCCCCAAGGATGTGCGCAACATGCTCTATCGTGGTGGCCGTATGTATTTAGGTCCCGAAAGCCTAAGCTCATTAAAGTATTTCCAACCCGAATTTGTAAAAGCCACACAGAGCAGCCAGCGGTTGTTTTTTAAAAACAAATTCTGGGAAATTACAGCAGCAGGCTCGGAAGAAAAAACCATTACCAACCTCGATTACCACGTTTGGCGCGATAAAATTATTGACTTTGACGCTACCAAGCTGGCCGAACCGATTGTGAAGGTTGATAAACGCGACGGAAATTTTATTATAAAATTCTCCCAGGAAGGCGCCAATTGCCACTTTGCACGCTTCCTGTTCAACTCATCGGAGTTTAACTGGAAAAAGTACATGAACCCCGAAACCCGCGAACGCATTGTTGATACCCGCACCACCGAAGAGCGCTTTGAAACCAACATGCACTTTGTTTCGAAGATGACGGCCATCGGGTACCTGCTTCACAAATTCCGGGATAAAAGTTGCGAGAAAGCCGTGATTGCCATGGATGGCAAGATAAGCGAAGTTGGTGAGAGCAATGGCCGTACAGGTAAATCGTTGCTTGGCTTCGCCATCGGGCAGATGATCCCGCAGAGCTACATACCAGGCAAGAGTAAAAACCTTACCGAAGACCCGTTTATCTGGGAAGAAGTTACCGAGAAAACTGACAATGTTTTTCTGGACGACGTGCGCACCAACATTGATTTTGAATTCTTTTTCCCGATCATCACCGGGCGAATCACCATCAACGTAAAGGGCAAAAAGAAGTTTACCCTTACCGATGAGCAGACACCCAAACTATTCCTCACAACGAACCACGCCATCAATGGCGATACTTCATCGTTCCGTGACCGGCAGGCCATCATTGTGTTTTCGGATTTTTACAACGAAACCCACAAGCCGGTTGACGATTTTGGCACCAACTTCTTTGTGGAGTGGGACAAGATACAATGGAACCTGTTTTACAACTTCATGAGCGACTGCCTGCAGCTTTATTTCATGGCACGCGACAAAGGCTGGGGAACATCCGGATCGGGATTGATATTGCCACCCATCGAGCGCATCGAGATGCGCCGGATGCGCCAGTTTATCGGCGAGGACTTCCTGAACTGGGCTAACGAATACTATTTTATCCCCGACAGCGATACGCCTGAACAGATCAAAGACATATCAAGCCCCACGCTGAATATCCCCATCCCACGCCAGGAACTGTTTAATAATTTTATGGATAAGAACCCCTTCCACCGCAAACACACCACGGCATATCGCTTTAAAAAGAAGATAATTACCTGGTGCAAATTCCGTGGACTGATGTTTAACCCACACAAGTACGACGACCAGGGCCGCCCGGGCGCTGACGACAAATCGGGCGGCGTTGAGACCTTTACAATAGGAAATGGAAAGTTTTAATGAAAAAGATGCAATTTGAAATTGATGGTAATTTTCAAACTCCGATATCGGTGTGTAATTATATGGTTGATATGATACCTGAAAATTCTGTAAAAATTTTGGAACCAACCCCAGGTCTTGGAAATATTGTAAATACTCTAAAAGCAAAAAACAGATATCAGATAGTTACTGCAGATGATTTCTTTTTACTAAATAAAACAGACAGATACGATTGTATAGTTATGAATCCCCCATTTTCAAGTAAATCGGCTTTTATTAAAAATGTACCTGAAGGCGTTGATGTTACTGGAATGAAATTAGGCTATTACATTTTAACTGAATGCATGAAAATGAGCAATAATATAATTGCACTGATGCCCTGGCTTACTATAGCAGATAGTGATGTTCGTCTTCGATACCTGAAAAATTTTGGTATAAAATCTTTAACAACTTTGCCTCGAAAAACCTTTCAATATGCAAGGATTCAAACAGTAATTATTGAACTTGAAAATGGATATCAAGAAGAAACCATTTTTAGAACTTACATTTTTTAAAATTGCTAAAAACAAAATATTTTCACTAAAAAAATATAAAATTATGGAAAATTTAAATGTTGAATGTAAAGATTTATTGACTGATCAATTTTCAGATTATATTGAAAATAGCTTTAAAAAACCATTAACCGTAAATACTGCCCAGATACTTACAAGAGCTCATTATGTTTTAATGGATTTAAAATTGAGTATTAGTCTTTTAGAAATCGAAAAGTACAGGTTAATTCCATTTAATACTGTTTTGAGTAAATATCTTAAAGAAAATAAGAATGATGAACTTGCTAAAAAATTACAGGTCATTTGCTCCGAACGTCTTAAGTCATTATAGAATGTTTCACTAAAAAAATAAATAATTATGTCAGAAATTAAAACAAAAAGCTACACCCTAAGAGGTGAAAATGGAGAGTGGTTAGGCCAGGTTGTTTTAACCAGCGATGGCTTTTTCGCATCCGTTACAGATTACGGAAACTTATCTTATGCCTGGAGAAGTTTCGGGAACGATTTCCGTGAATTTATTTGCTCACTAAATGTTGGCTATTTTGGGACGAAGATGTACACCGGAATGGCTTACATACTCTACGGAAAGAAATGTGAACAGGCTTGTAACAAATTTGCTGAAAAGATACTTCCACCACTTCAAAAAATGCTTAGGGAAGAAATTGCATTGGAGGAAAAGGAGGCTACAAAATGAAAACCACAGTTACAGCAACCTTCCCGGGAGGAATTGGCGAAGTTGAAATAAGCCGTGAACGTGCAGATCAGATTTTGAGACTGCAAAAGATGATTAAGAAAAATAATGAACTTATCATCTTGAAAAAAGCCGAACAAAAAAAAGATTATCCACTCGATGTAATTCAGTCGTGGCGGCATACGACAATAGACCCGTTAACCGGAAAATTAAAAATGCACCCAATTTTTTATATCAGGCAAACCTTATCACATAAATCAGAGCGGGTTTCGCTTGCCCTGGGTATTGAGCTTGTAAGACTTAAAAAGTGTGAGCTTACTTTTGAGTTAAACAAATGGATGATGGGAAATGGTTATGAGGAAGTGGTAAAACAGTTACTTTTTACCGAACAAAATGGAGAATAATCCTGAAAAACGCACTCCGGAGCAAAGGCAGTCGGATCATCACAAAGTAATGAGTTACTTTGAGCATCTTAGCTCTCAAAAAAGGCAGGACAGTTTAGCATATTATACCAGGCTGATTGACATTGAAGAAGGCCGTTTAGTTTCTAAAGCACTCCCTAACGGAAAAATATTTTATTACACCAAAATGCCGTGGATGCTGCCTTTCTGGAAAGAAGGATTGAGATTATTGAAAGAGATAATAATAGCGAAAGGAGAGATAACCGATGAAACCTGAAGATTTGAGATTTATCGTTTTTGTGCTCGATTCGAAAATTGAACAGCACGACGGCAAAGTAGTTACCAGCATGGATGATGCACGGAAATTTGTAAAGGATTGCATTGATGAAAAGTGGGGTGAGAAAATGATTATCGGATCATTTGTTTTTAATCCGGATCACCGCGAGATGAATATCGGATTTATCGAAACATTTGGTTTAGGTACCAGCAAAAAGAATATTACACAACTTGATTTATTTCAATCATTAAAACAAAAAGCAATAGTATGAACGAAAAAAAGATTTTACGCCCTCAGTTCGATGGCAGAAAAAGGCTTTGGAAGATTGCTCAAAAAACAAACACCGGCGCAGGGGGCTGGGCTACATTTCCAGAATCAAACTGGTATGTTTCGCTCGAATCATGCGAAAACGGGATTGATGTTTTTATTTATTTGCACCCTGAACTTTACGAAAGAGAGCCTTAATTTTTTTTTCAAGATTCACGGGTATCCCGGCAATTTATCATCCTATAGGCTGATTTATTGCCGGGATTTTTATTTGTATTGTTTCTTAATGATTGATTTTGGAATTTTGGCGGATTGTTTAACCTTTTAAATTTTTAATTATGATTTCATTATTCGTTCTTTTGTGTGTAATTGGGATTATTATCTCATTAGTGTGGTTTTTTTCTTCAAAAACATCCAATTCAAATCAGTATCATTCAGATCAATCAACATCAAATGAAAGTGTATCAAAACATTTTACAATTGATATTAATTTTGGTAAATCAGATAAAACAAAGGGAGAAGTACTTGTTTTTGATATTGAAACAACTGGATTGCCAACTTCAAGTCGTGATAAAATTGGTAACTTTAATAACTGGCCAAAAGTTATCCAGTTGGCATGGATACTTTTCGACGATGAAGGTAAAAAGATTAGTCATAATGCTGATTATATCAAAATTAATGAAAGTATTCCGTTAAGAGTAATTGAAATTCATGGCATTACTGATGAAAAACTGAAAAATGAGGGACGTGATGCAAAGGAAGTATTTAAAGAATTTCTTGCAGATTTAAACAACTGCCATACAGTCATTGGACATAATATTGAGTTTGATGGCAAGGTACTTGAAGTTGATTTAATTAGAAATGGATTTAAACCATCAATTTCAAAAAAGAAAATGGTTTGTACTATGCTTTCAAGTATTGATTATTGTAGAATTTATAATTCAAATGGACGAAATAACTCATATAAATATCCAAAACTTGAAGAGCTTTACCAACATTTATTTTATCCTAATGAGTACGGATTTAGTATTCGAAACAAGCATGATGCAATTATTGATTCTGCAATTACCGCTAAATGTTATTTTGAGTTGATAAAAAATAATATTGAATTTAAAACCATTCAATTCAAAAACTACTTTTATGAATCAGAAATCTCAAACAAAGATGTATTAATACCTGATTTTGAAAATGCCATTAATAAAGAAAATCCATTTTTTACAAAAAAAGTAGTTGTAACCGGAGTATTTCAAAATTACAGTCGTGAGGAGTTAAAAGAGCATCTAAAAAAACTTGGTGCTGACGTGAATACATCCATTTCACGAGTTACTGATTATGTTATCGCTGGTGAAAATGCTGGTCCAGCAAAACTCACTAAAATTGATGAATTACAGGAAAAAGGATCTAGGGTAAAGTTGTTGTCAGAAAGAGATTTTTTAAAAATGATCGGAAATTAATTTTGTAATTTTTTTATAAAACACATTATTCTCATGAAAAATCTACTTTTTATCATCTTCCTGATGTCAGGAACATGTTCGTTTTCGCAAACGGTTAATGGAGTTCAATTTACAGCTATTGATTCGGAGTATCTTCAAATCTCTGCGCAAACCGCTAAAGTACCTACCGGTAAACTGAGCATTGCTGTTGATTTTGGCCAGGATGTTAGAGACATGCCCGAAAAAGACAACCTGATTAAAGGCGCCACCGGACAAGTTATCGCATTTAGTTCGATTGTTGATGCGCTGAATTTTTTCGACAGACAATTAGGCTACGCTTACCTTGATGTTTATTCGACTGCCGGATATGGTGGTGGCATAGTTTATTATTACATTTTAAAGAAAAAGTAAACCGTGGTTTTCGTTTTACGTTAGCAGGAATTTTTATCTTTGTATTGTCAAAATCTAACTCAAGTGTATATTCTTGCTACGAATAAGGGAAACCCGTGTAGGTTCCGGTTGCCGTGAGGCGCCGGCAGCTTGTTAGAGCTGTGACAAACCTGCACGGGTTTCCTGTGTAGGAGGAAATGAAAATGCCAGTATTTTACCGTAACCTTTCCGAGGTTGCAAACATCGAAGCAGGCGCGCTCTGGCGCCGCCAGGATGATATGATGATCCTGGTTGATGATGATCAGTTTGTAAAAGCTTACTACAACCCAACCGACTTCGAGCCAGTTAACGAAGGCTGCCAGGGTTGTTGCGTCAATCACGATGATCAATCAGAATCATTTGGATTATCATCTGATTTATTGTTTAATGATGATGATGTTGCTGTTATGAATGATTAACAGGTTTATTTTTTGCATGAATTTAAAACGGCCACGCGAAAGCGTGGCCGTTTTTTTTTGCACTAAATTTTGGCAAAATTGTTAACTGGCTCACATATAGTATATTATTATTTTTATTACCGGATTTTATTTTAAAAAAGACTTATCAAAACAACCGGTATTTTTCGTGCTTTTGATCGCACAAATATAAAGTACCTACATGTGAGGCTGTTGGCGCGGATTTTAGAGTACGTTTTTTTGCACTAAAAGTTCAAAGAGGCACTTATTGCACCAATATTCAAATCCGTGCCTTTTAAAAATGTTTAATGTGTTGTTAATCACTGGGTTTAGGTATTACCCGCACTAATTGAACCCCTGCACGAAAATTTTCGTGTTTATTAGCAAGTCTCTGTTGGTGGAGTAGGCTGCTTTACCCAACATTTTCTTACCCATAATGGGACTGAATAAAAATTAAAATTCTATCTTTGCCTTGCCGCGATGGGGTTCAAATTTTTTACCGAATTGCCGTCACCCGTAACAGTTAAGCTCAAGATAAAGCCGTACCTCAAAAAATATCTTCTCGGAAAAAGTATCAATAAAGAGGAACCTCTTTTGTTCGACCGTAAAGATGAGTTTGGCGATATTATTTTTAGCTGCCTTACAAATCATGATCAGCAAAAATTTCTTTCGATTAACGATAAGGAATTTGTTTATGCTTATTTTAATCAACGATGGCCGCGCGGTGAGTGGTGCGAAATCCAACTTCCATACAACCGGAATTTTAATGTGCTTTACAAAAACTATTTATCTGATCATAACAATCGGATAATAGTAGATGAAATTACATCCCGGTTTTATCTCGAACTTAACAAGTACCTGGTATTTAATATTGATAAAGGCGTGCATCGAAAAGTTATTTTACATCATTTTTTAGGCCTTTACAATATTACCGAAGATGATGTGAATTTTGACAGCATTTACCGGCAATCTTCACGAATGTTGGAGTGCAAAACAAGAAAATTTTATTATTTATTTCGTCACATAAATGCCCAATTTGTCCTATGAAAATTTCAAAGAATTCAGGCTTTAATTTATCCGGTTTGTGCCGGGTAAAATTTGTTTTAACCTCGAAGGTTAAAAGAATATCACCACCGGACTCCGATCGCCTGGTGAGCGTAGAACTGAAAAACAATTCAGATTTCGACGAAATTTACTTTACGCCAACTGCCGAAGATGTAAGCATCGAAGCCCGCAAAGACCAGGGCTATGATGTTGAAGTAAAGCTAATCAATCCAAAGCTATCAGAATCAAATGCCAAAACGTTTGCCGATCTGGAGCAGCGCGATTTCATCTTCCTGCTCGAAGATCACAACGAAAAGGTAATGCTTGTTGGCTCGGTTGAATCGCCGGCCAGGTTACAGTACAAGATGAACATTCCTGGATCGGGCAGGAACCAGCGGACCGTAATCGTTGATGCCATCCACGACGTTGAACCGTTTTATGTTGCCTCGATGGTAACAACCACCGGTGGTGCTTTTTCGGATGGTTTTAGCGAAGGTTTCGACATTTAGCGGCTTCTGCAAGTCCTTTATTTAGAACACTTCTCAATATAATATTGCCTCAGATTAAATCTGATGCAATGAACTTTTCACACATTCTCTCCGAAGTATTACGCGGACAGTGGGCTATCGAGCCACAAACGGCGCTATCGCACAGCTCCCTTGTGGCTTCGTTAATTTCAGGAGCACCAGTCGGTTTCCAGACACGCGCCGAATTCGATTTCATTATTTCGGCAGGATCCGGTGTTACAAAATCAGATAATTACAAAGATGCCCCGGCAGGTTCTGTTGCCATCATCCCCGTAAAGGGTACCATGATGAAATATGGCACCATGTGCAGTTATGGCACCGAAGAAATTGCAGCCATTTTTTCGGCTGCGATGGCCTCAAAAAAAATATCTGCCATTATCCTGGATATTGATTCGGGTGGTGGTGCAGTAAATGCTATCGCACCACTTGCCAACCTTCTTTCGTCAAAATCGAAACCTGTTGTTGCTT
>CAYOWJ010000070.1:4997-14585 GCA_964407625.1 uncultured Lentimicrobiaceae bacterium | reverse complement strand
TTGATGAACTAATCCTGAAAACCGGCGCCATCAGCGTATCTCCGGAAGGATTGATTGCCGACATTCAAAATATCAGCTTTACCGAGCAAAGCGGCTTCGATCTGAAATATTTTGCCGCTCAGGCTGAGTTTAGTGATAAAACCGCCGGTTTAAAGGATCTCAAAATCGAAACAGCAAAAAGTATTGTTTCCGGCACTTTGCAGATTGGGTTTGCTTCGCTGGAGGATTTGCAGAAAAATCCCGGCCAGACGGATATTTCACTCGATTTGAAAAAGCTGGAGCTGAATACTTCTGACGTTTTTATTTTTGCCCCCGATCTGGCCAGCGACAGCCTTCTTGGAAATTACAAAAACGAAACCGTAATTGCCAACGCTGCAATTGATGGCAAAATCAATAATCTTAACATCGAAAACCTAGATTTGTGGGTTTTGGATTTTACAAAACTTAAAACCAGTGGCCAAATCACCGGACTTCCCGAAACCACCCTCCTAGGTTTCGACATGACCATCCAATCACTTTCGGGCCACTTGTCGGATCTCAGCCCGTTTATTGATTCGCTTATCCCGCCGGGCATTTCGCTTCCCGAAACATTCCTGATCAAAGGTTCGGTGAAAGGTAAAATTGATGACCTGTCCGCCCAAATATTGCTCAATACTACGTTTGGCGATGTTTCGGCCGAGGCTTCCTATCTTAAAAACTACCAGCCCGACAGAGATTCGTTTAACGTCGATTTTGAAATTAATGATTTGATGGTGAATCAGGTTCTTTCGGACACCATTTACCGGAATCTGCGCGCCACGGGGAACATTTCGGGAACCGGAGCTGGCAGCGATTCCATTGCCGCAAATGCTGAATTGCTGATTCAGGAAGCCGGCTACAACAATTACCTTTACAAAAATATCGAAGCCAGCCTTAGGATGAACGGAACAAAATATGTGGCCGAAATAAAATCCCCCGATCCCAACATCCTGTTCGATTTTACCGCAAATGCTGATTTGAACCAGGAAAAGCAGGCGTATTCAACCCAAATCGAAATTGGTTCGCTCAACCTTTCGGCATTGAATTTTATGGAAGACGAAATCGTTGTTTCGACCAGTTTATCGGCCAGCGCAAATTATACATCACCCGAAAATATGGATGTAAATATCAGGGCAGCGAACACAAAATTAACCCGGGAAAAGTTTTTCGCGCCCGTGAATTCGCTTGAATTTGTTGCTTCGGTGTTGGATAAACATCTGGAAGCCGGATTGAAATCAGATTTGCTGGATGCCAGGCTTACCGGAAATTTTGAGCCGCAAAAACTTCAGGAAATCATGCGTGCCATGATGAACCAATATTTGGGGATTGCCGGTTCGGCAAATGTCTCCCCGGGAAATTCGATGGCCTTTAGCCTGGAGGTGCATCTGCCGGAGCACATCAAAAAACTGATTGGCGAAGATTTTGATATGTCGGAAATCAGGAACATGCGCGGATCGTACAACAGCGATGAAAACGAGCTAATAGCCGAAATGCAGGTTGACCGGATGACTTTTGGGATTATAAATCTCGACACCTTAAAAATTAAATTCAACGGAAAAAACGACAGCCTTTCGCTTGCCTTCGACTTTCGAAAAATCAACCTCGATACGATGAAAATAGAAAATTTCGGCATCCACGAGGCCATCAAAAACGGCAATATTTTTTCGGAAATTAAAATTTCTGACACTACCAACATACCGAGGTATTTGTTTTTAAATGAGATCAAAGTTGCCGATAGTTCATTAAATATCAGTTTTCTGCCTGACGGCCTCATTCTCGATGGCGAAAAATGGAAGGTTGAAAAGGACAATTTTCTACAATTCAATGCAAATGAAATCACCTCCAAAAATTTCGTTTTTACCAACAATAATGAAGCTTTGGAATTTAGTACAGAACGGGATAATCCTTTGCTGGAACTAACAAACTTCCGGCTGGAGAATCTTTTACATATAGTCGAATTTACCCGCCATGGGCAAATGATACAAGGGCGTGTTGACGGAGAAATCGTCTTTCCGGGCGAAGCAAACACCCAACCTTTATTTGCCGGTTTAAAGATCGACAGCCTTTATGTGCTGAATAACTTTGCCGGCAGTTTTTCGCTTACTGCCGAAGCTGACACCAGCAATCTGGCTGTTGAAGTGCTGCTTAAAAATGAACAGAATATAATTAATCTTACGGGCAACATTCTTAAATGGCAGGAATCGCCCGAATTCGACCTGAATCTCCTCGTTGATCTGCAGAATCTGAAAGCAGCCGAGCGATTTCTGCTGGGCACGGTTACCGAAATGGGTGGAAAAGTGGTTGGTGAGGTTGCTGTCAGGGGTACTTCCAAAAATCCTGATATTATCGGGACTATCGCATTTAACGAAACAGCGATGAAAATCACAAGCCTGAATTTTCTTACCCACCTGCGAAACGAAAAACTGACTTTTAATGCAAACGGGCTGCGTTTCGACAATTTTGTTATCGAAGACGCCCAACAACAAAAACTCACCGTAAATGGGAGCATCTTAACCGAAAATTACAGTGATTATAATTTCGATCTCCACATCGTCACTAACAATTTTCAGCCAATCAGCAGTACTTCGGCAGATAATAAAACATTTTATGGAAAAATGTTTATCAACACCGACATCACATTAAAAGGAAACGCCGCCAACCCCGTTGTTGACGCCAACATTAAAATCAACAAAGGCACCGACCTTACCTATGCACTTCCCGGGAGTGAGCTTCAATTAATCACGCCTGAAGGAATTGTCCATTTTATTGATCATAATGCCATAAGTGACTCCGTAATTATTGAAGCAGCCAGTAATTATATCACCGATTCGATCATTTCGACTATTTCGGGTATTGATCTGACGACCAACCTCGAAATTGATCCGGATGCAAAGTTTACTGTGGTTATTGATCCCCGCTCGGGCGATTACCTCACCATCGGTGGGTCTGCAAAACTGAGTATTGCAGCCGACCCGGGCGGCAATCAGACAATGACAGGTATTTTTGAGGTAAAAACAGGGGTTTATCAGCTTTCGTTTTATGGTTTGGTAAAGAAGAGTTTTACAATCACACCCGGAAGCAATGTTTCATGGTCGGGTAAGCCGATGGATGCCAGCCTTGACATCACGGCTGAATACGTGGTAACCACCTCCTCTGTTGCACTAATTTCCAACGAAACCAACTCGATGAGTGATGCCGAAAAAAACATTTATAAACAACGACTTCCCTACAAGGTACTGCTCAATATTGACGGATTCCTGGCTCAGCCGGAAATAAGTTTTAACATTACGCTCCCGGATAAATACATGATCAATTACCCGCAAGTTGCCAGTAAACTCGGGCAACTAAACGCCCCTGAAATGGAATCGGAGCGTAACAAACAGGTTTTCGGGCTACTTGTAACGGGCAGTTTTATCGCTGATAACCCATTTGCCTCAACAGGTACATCAACGAGCAGCATTGCTACCACAGCCGCTATTAACAGCGTTAATGGAATTCTGGCCGATCAGCTGAATAATGTTTCAAGCAAGTACATAAAAGGAGTTGATTTAAATTTTGGTTTGAATACTTCCGAAGATTATTCGGGCGAATCAAGTCAGATGCAGACAGAACTGGATGTTAAAGTCTCAAAAAAACTGTTAAACGACAGGTTGATTGTTGAAGTGCAGGGTTCATTTGATGTTGATGGAACGAAGAATAATTATTCGAGCCAATCCTCACAGCAGATGTGGGGCGAGTTTGCCGTAATTTACTCACTCAACCCCGAAGGCCAGTACAAATTACGCGCTTATCACGAAAATGCCTACGACTTTTTTGATGGTGAGGTCGCGTATAGCGGCATAGCCTTTATTTTTGAAAAGGAATTTGACAGCCTGAAAAGAAAAAGTAAACAGGAAAGAGATGAACGGAAACAAGCCAGGCAACAAAGTAAAGAAGGACTTAAAAGTTCAGAACCAACCCCCGGAGACAAATGATAAAAGTGAAAGCATATAACGGTTTTTGGATGTTCCTGCTTTTGATGGCGCTGTTCTCGGGTTGCACAGGATTACGAAAAATCAGCGATGGGCAATATCTTTATACCGGATCAGAAATTAAATTTGATTCGGCTCATGAGATGAAGAACAAGGCAGTAGTGGAGGCCGAATTATCCGATCTGATCGAATTACAGCCAAATACCAGACTTTTATGGATGCGCCCGTTCCTGAGTTTGCACAATATGTTTCGCGAGCCGAAAAAAGACCATGGATTCTGGTTTTGGCTAAAATATAAATTGGGCGAAAAACCAGCCTTGTTAATGGAAATAAATCCGGTAACTTTAGACAAAGCCATGGAAAACCGCCTTCAAAACCGGGGATATTTTGATGCCGGGGTCACTCATTTTGTCAAGCAAAAACGGAAGACAGCGTCTCTGATTTTTACCGCTATTCCGGGACAACCGTACCTTCTAAAATCTATCGAATATCCCGATGGCGATAGGACTGTGATTAACGAAATTCATAACATGCAAAAGGGTTCGCTGTTGAAGCCCGGCGAAAAATATCACCTGGCCGATTTTGAGAGTGAGCGCAGCCGCATTGACAATCGTTTAAAAAACAAGGGTTATTTTTATTTCAGTCCTGATTACCTGCTTTTTGATGCTGATTCTGCGATCGGAAACCGCCAGATTGATGTTAAAATTAAACTGAAACCGGAAATCTCACCGGAGGTATCCATCCCTTACCGGATAAATAACGTGTATGTTTTCGATGATTTTTCTTTAACCGATTATCATCCAGATACCACGCTGATTGATGGATTTTATTACATTTCGAGTGGGCATCATTTTAAACCAAAAACCGTTCTCAGCGCTGTTTTCCTCCAAAAAGACAGCCTCTATTCACGGTTTAACCATTACAACACCCTTCGTTTTTTGATGGGCCTTGGTATTTATAAATTTACCAATGCCCGTTTCAGCAAAACCGAATCTGAACCAGGATTTATGAATATTAATCTTTTATTAACTCCGGTAAAAAAAATGTCGTTAAGTTCCGAAATAAGCGCTGCCATCAAAAGCAATAATTTTGCCGGTCCCGGTTTAAACTATATTTTCAGAAACAGGAACGCATTTGGAGGCGCCGAACTTTTAACCATAAACCTGGGGGGCCGGTTTGAAACCCAAATGGGTGGAGATACAAAAGGACAAACCAATTATGAAGTTACCCTCGATGCGTCGCTGACACTGCCAAAAATTTTACCGGGAGGAATTGTAAAAAAGACATCGAGGCAATTTGTGCCCAAAACCATTTTTACTTTAGGCGGAGGATTTTTTTCGAGGGTTGACCTTTACAAATTTTATTCATTTAATGTTTCGCTAGGGTATAACTGGAAAACCAACGAGAAAATATCTCATCTGTACCGGCCTGTTGACGTGAGTTTTACAAGGCTTGCCGAGAGTTCTCCCGAATTTGAGGATTACCTCAACGAAAACCCGAACATCAGGAAAAGCATGGAAGAGCAATTCATTTTAGGTACCTCATACACGTTTAATCTTAGTAATATGCACCAGGTTAAGCGAAAAAGCAACTTTTATCTTAACGAAACTATTGATATGGCGGGAAATTTAGCCACATTGCTGATGTCGGCTGCTTCCGGCGAAAAGCCATCGCCCGAGAATCCTCACAAGCTTCTGGAAGTGGCCTATTCGCAATTTGTGCGGCTGCATAACGAATTCAGTTATTTTCGTAAAGTCGGAAAAAAAAGCCAGATAGGTTGGCACATCATTGCAGCAGCGGGTATACCCTACTGGAATTCATCCATCATTCCTTACGTTAAGCAGTTTTATGTGGGCGGAACCAACAGCATAAGAGCCTTCCCGGCACGCTCCGTTGGTCCCGGCACATATCAGACAATTGATACATTGAACACAGGTTATGTTGATCAAACCGGTGATATTAAATTCGAAACATCGCTCGAATACAGGTTCCCGATTTATAAATATTTTAAAGGAGCCTTGTTTATTGATGCAGGCAATATCTGGCTTGTAAATGATGACGAAAACAGGCCGGGAGGAAAATTTGACCCCGATACATTTTATACCGAACTGGCAGTAGGTACCGGATATGGTTTAAGGTTCGATTTCTCTTATGTTGTACTGCGATTCGACATGGCTTTCCCTATGCGTAAACCCTGGCTGCCCGAAGGCGAAAGATGGACTTTTAACAGTATTGATATCGGCAGTTCTACCTGGCGTAAAGAAAATATAATTACGAATATCGCGATAGGCTATCCTTTTTAAGGTTATTTAAACATCCAGGAAACCCCAAATTTAACTCCCGAAGTATCATTACCTGTAGCAACCTCAACATTAATGCCGAATTTATCAGTGAAATAATACCGGCCCCCTACCTGTATTCCAAGTCCGGTTCCTGTTTCGTTGTAGCCATAATAATCTGCGGGTTTCGACCAGACATAATACCCAGCATTCATACCGGCGTACAAGTCCCATTGATTACTTATATTCAGGATTCGGTTAAAATGGTAATTTCCGACGGCATTAAATCCGGCTACGGTGCGCTTGTATTCGGTCGAATCCCATGTTTCGTCAAAGGAGCTGAAGGAAGCGTGTAATCCAACCGAAAAATCTTCATGTATGCCAAAATCAATGCCTGCATAAACCGGAATGCCCCAGTCAGAACTTCCGCCCCCGATGTTAATTTGTCTGCCTCCGACACGAATGGGGTTTTGTGCTTCCATCGCTATTGCCATACCACAAACTAAAACAAGGAGAATCAATAATTTTTTCATAACTCTGAATTTTATCTAGTTATTAAATCATCAGAAATTTATCCGGAATGCCTTTATCAGGATTTTGATCATTTAATTTATACCATCGCAAACATAACAATTATCTTTGTTAATTTCAACTTCCGGTAATTTCAACATACAATCACTGCAAAGATAAACATTTCAAATTCTATCTGAAATCAGGACAATCATTAAACTGAAAAAAAAATAAAAATATCCGGCAACACGCATTGAACTTGTGTTTCATTCTCATCTAAAACAAAACCCCATCCCGCCAAAAGCTTTATTAATGTATCAATCAGCTGAAAATTGGCGAATGAGATAAAGCCGAAATTGGAATTTTTGAATTTTAAAATTCCTCACCACTTTCGCTAAACCGATTCATTTTATGCTGTTTCTAAAATATTTCATTGCAGGCTAATTTGTAGCTCATTTCATTAATTCATAATAAATGTTTCAGGCTTTCAGCCGGATTGTTTCATTTTGATTTTCATTGCCGGGGCGTTGCCCCTGGTTGCGGCGTTTCAGCCTTTCAGGCTGATGATTTTGTTGAGGATTTTAATCACTCCCTTGCAGCATTTCCAGTACAACTTTATCAATTGGGAAAGTAAAATCTTCAGCAACCAGATCCGGAATGTTCTCCCATCTGAAAGTCTGGGCGCCATCAACAGCTTCGTCCTGAAAGGTGTCGGGATCAAATTTTTTAGTAGTTGTTTTGAGCTTTTCGGGAAGGAGCAAATCGGCGAGGTAATAAATGCTGATGATCTGATACGGCTCAGGAAGCAGGCGGGTTTGCTGGAAGAAATCGGTGGTGTAAAAATGCCTGATATTTTTGATCTCCTGTTCCATTTCTTCGCGGAATTCGCGGCGGAGGCAATCGATGGTTCCTTCGCCGGGTTCGAGGCCTCCGCCTGGAAATTTGGTCATCCGCATCCCAAGCCTGAATTCGTCGGTAAGCAGGATTTCTGTTTTATTCCTAACGACGAGACCGTAAATGCGGATGGTAAAGTTTTTAATTTCGGTCAAAATAATGCTGTTTATGATTTTGAATAATTTCGTCCGGACAAAGGTAATGCATGATTTTTAATTGCACAGTCGATCCCGTTTTTGGCGCCAGTGTTTTTATAATGAAGATTTTTAATCCCTGAAATAAAAATCCCAAAAAAGTGAATCCCTTGTTTTTTGTACTTATTTTTGTACCTAAAATTGTACAAATATTATAGTCATGCTTACAACAACGATTTCTGATTTTAGGAAAGATATTAAAAATTATTTCGACCGTGTAACCGGGAATTTCGAAACATTAATTATCAACAGAGGCAAGGATAACGGCGTAGTAATCATGTCGTTGAATGAATACAATTCGCTGCTCGCCACCAACCATGAATTGTCGTCGGTTGCCAACGAAAAAAGACTTGATTCAGCCATCGAAAAGTTGAAAAATGGTTCATCGTTTCAAAAAGAACTTATCGAGCCATGAAATATGTTTTTGTTGATGAGTCGTGGGAGGATTATCTTTACTGGCAAGCGACAGACAAGAAAATGGTATCAAAAATCAACGATTTGCTCAGGGATATTTCGCGAAACCCCTTTTCAGGAATCGGTAAACCCGAGCCTTTAAAATTCAAATACAAAGGTTATTGGTCGCGGCGGATTGATGGTGAACACCGATTGATTTACCGGGTCAATGACGATGAAATTCTTATAGCAAAATGCAGGTTTCATTATGATTAAACCCGACAGCTGCCGGTTTAAAAAACCTGTCAGATAAGTCCAGAAAAAGTTTAAACAATCAAAGAATTTTACACTTCCAAAATAGAACTATAATCATGAAAAAATTTAGTAAATCACTCGTCCTGCTGCTGATTGCCGCATTTTTGATTTCCTGTGTCCAGAACAGCAAAAAAATCAGCAATGCCGATAAAATCCGTTTCGAAGGCCTGATTTCGGGAAATACCTCGGGTATGATTTCTTCCACAGCGCCCATCAGGGTTGTTGTTGGGAAGCTCGTCAAAAATTACCAGCCAGGCACCGAGTTGCCGGAAAACCTTTTTGGGTTCAGCCCGCGTGTTGCCGGCAAAACCTTTCTTGCCGACGAGCACACCCTCGAATTCCGGCCCGAAAAGCCGCTCAAATCCGGTACAACTTATGAAGTTGAGTTTTTGCTTGGAAAAATTCTGGAAGTCGAATCCGACCTGAAAGTTTACAACTTCGGGTTTTCTGTAATCCCGCAGGATTTTAAAGTCTATCGTGGGAACAGCTATTCAACGGGCAGGGAAGAGGATTTCCTGAAAAGGTATGAAGGAAAACTGATGACTGCCGATCTGATGATCGCCGAAGATGCCGCAAAACTACTCTCGGTTTCGTCGCCTCACGAAAAGTTAAATGTTAAAATTGAAGCCGCCGGCCAGGGGACTTTCACCTACATCATCGACAGCATCCGGCGGAAGGAAGATTCCTATAAAATTACGCTCAACTGGAACGGAAGCCCTTTAAATATCGATCAAAAAGGAAGTTTCGATATCGAAATTCCATCGGTAAATGAATTTAATTTTTTGAACATCGAAGTCAGTCAGGATGCAGGCAACCAGTTTATTCAGCTCAATTTTTCCGATCCGCTCGATGCTGACCAATCGCTTGCCGGGCTTATCCGGATCGACGGTTATGAAGATATAAAAATCCGCAAAAGCGGCAGCACTGTTACTTTGTATCCTCAAACGCGGCTCACCGGCGAAAGAACCATCCGGGTTGATGCTTCTTTGCGCAACAGCCGCGGAAAAACTTTGG
>CAYOWJ010000070.1:0-4897 GCA_964407625.1 uncultured Lentimicrobiaceae bacterium | reverse complement strand
GAAAGAACCATCCGGGTTGATGCTTCTTTGCGCAACAGCCGCGGAAAAACTTTGGGAAAAAACCAAACGCTTCAGGTTTCCCTCGAAGCCCTTAAACCGGCTGTTACTATCATCGGAAACGGCGTAATCATGCCTGATTCACGTAATCTGACCTTGCCTTTCAAAACCGTGAGCCTTCGCGCTGTTGATATCACGGTTTACAAAATTTTTGCAGGAAATCTGAAGCAATATTTCCAGTTCAATTTTTACGATGGCGACCAATATCTGAAATATCTCGGAAGGCCTGTTTACCGTAAAACCATGATGCTCGGCGAAAATACCAACGTTGACCTGAAACAGTGGAACGCTTTTTCGATTGATCTTTCGGGTATGTTTGTTCAGGACCCGCAGGCTATTTACCGCGTGAAGTTCTCGTTTAAAAAGCAATATTCGCTCTATGATTGCGGCGATTCGCAGGTTTCGGATATTTCAGCATTTAAAGAGTCCGAAAGTTTTGATGAAGACGAACTTTCCAAATGGGATAATGGCGAATATTATTACGATTACTACTGGCCCGATAATTATGAGTGGGAACAGCGCGACAACCCCTGCAACAGCTCATTTTATACCAATGACCGCTTCCCCCAGCGCAACCTCCTGGCCAGCAACCTCGGCATCATCTCGAAATCTGCCGATAACCACGAATTTGTGGTGGCAGTTACCGATTTGCTCACTACCGCACCTGTTTCGGGAGCAAAGGTTGAGTTTTTTAATTTCCAGCAGCAGCCTTTGGGCGATGGATTAACCGGTTCCGACGGCATCCTCAGGATAAAACTTGAAAATGTTCCATATCTTTTATCCGCCAAAAGCGAAAAGCAGCAATCCTGGCTCCGCCTCGACGATGGAACTTCACTGTCGGTGAGCAATTTTGATGTTTCCGGCGAGAAAATCCAGAAAGGCATCAAAGGCCTCATTTATGGCGAGCGCGGCGTTTGGCGTCCCGGCGATACCTTGTTCCTCACTTTCGTGATGGACGACACCAAAAAGAAGCTGCCCGTAAACCATCCTGTGGTTCTCGAACTCTACAATTCGCGTGGTCAGATGGCCGGACGGCAGGTTAAAAATGCCGGCACCAATGGTTTTTATCCGTTCACCATAACAACCGATGCATCCGCGCCAACCGGCAACTGGCGGGCCATGGTAAATGTGGGCGGCTCAGTTTTCGAAAAGCTGATAAAAATCGAAACCGTAAAACCCAACAGGCTCAAAATAAATCTCGATTTTGGAAGAAAGGTGCTTTTGGCCAATCAAAAAGGTCAGGAAGGTGTTTTGAAGGTGAAATGGCTTCACGGCGCCGATGCAAACGGACTGAAGGCATTTGTAAACGTAAAACTGGTGAACGCCCCCGCCGCTTTTAAAGGCTACGAAAAATACACTTTCAGCGACCCGTCACGCTATTACTATCCTGCGGAATACGCTGTTTTCGATAGTCGTCTTAACAATACAGGCGAAGCACGGTTTCCTTTAAATCTGGAAGTAAACAGTAACGCCCCCGGAATGTTAAACGCAATTTTTAACACACGCATCACCGAAGAGGGCGGCGACTTCAGCACCGATGTTTTTTCGGTGCCGCTCGCACCATACAAAAGGTTTGTGGGAATTTCGGTGCCCGATGGAGGCACCATGAACAAAATGCTGACCACCGACACAAGCCACACCATCAATGTTGTAACTGTTGATGAAAACGGAAACCCGGTTTCGGCCAGCAACCTCGACGTGATCATTTATAAAGTGGACTGGCGCTGGTGGTGGAGTTCGGGCGACGATAACATGGCCAACTGGACGAGCGGCGAAAATTCAAGCATTGTCATGCGAAAAACCATTTCGACAGTAAATGGTAAGGGGAGCCTCTCTTTCAGGATTAATCATCCCGACTGGGGCCGGTATTTTATCAGCATCCTCGATCCCGAACAAGGCCACAGTGCTGGCTTATCATTTTATATGGACTGGCCGTCGTACATCAACCGCAATGGGCGCACCAACCCGGCAGGTGCTACCATGCTGAGCCTTTCGGCTGACCGCGAAAAATATCAGCCCGGCGACAAAGCTACTGTAAGTTTTCCGAGCTCGGATGGCTCGAGGGCTTTACTCAGCATCGAATCGGGCAGCAACATTTTAAAAACCTGGTGGATTGACTGCAACGCCAGCGAAACAAATTTCAGTTTCGACATCACCCCCGACATGGCTCCCAATGTTTACGCGTATCTTACCCTGCTGCAGCCACATGCGCAAACCATCAACGATCTGCCCATCCGCATGTTTGGGGTGGTCCCGGTATTTGTTGTAGATGAAGAAACCAAAATGGAACCTGTCATTATACTTCCTTCCGAAACCAGGCCGAACAGCAATTATCTGGTTAAGATTTCCGAAAAGAACGGCCGCGCCATGACATACACCCTCGCCGTTGTTGATGAAGGTTTGCTCGACCTTACCCGTTTTAAAACCCCCGACCCATGGAAGGTTTTCTTTGCCCGCGAGGCTTTGGGTGTAAAAACCTGGGATATGTTCGATGACGTGCTTGGCGCGTATGGCGGGCATCTTCAAAAAGTGCTGGCCATTGGTGGCGATGAAGGATTGCTGAACAAAGGTGCCAAAAAAGCCAGCCGTTTCAAACCCGTGGTTACCTATCTTGGCCCGTTTACGCTTGCAAAAAAGAAAACTGCCGAACACAACTTAAAAATGACCGATTATGTCGGCTCAGTCCGGGTGATGGTGATCGCCGGAAATGAAGGCGCCTGGGGTTCTTCCGAAGCCACCATGCCTGTAAAACAGCCTTTGATGGTTTTACCGACGGTGCCACGGGTATTAGGACCGGCCGAAGATTTCGACCTGCCGGTGAGCATTTTTGCCATGAACGACAACATCCGCGAAGTCGAAATTTCGGTTTCGGTTGAAGGTGCTATAAAATCACCTGAAACTTCGCGCCAGATCATCACTTTCGAAAAGGCAGCCGAAAAAATGGCCTACTTTAAAATGAAAGCTGGCGATATGGCCGGAACCGGGAAAATTACCGTTAACGCCAAAAGTGGTAACGAAACAGCCTCAGCAAGCATCTCCATCGAGGTAAGAAATCCTAATCCTTTAACCACAAAAACGACCACTTCCATTTTAGAAGCCGGTGAAAGCAGGGATATTAACTATAGTTTTCACGGGATGAAAGGATCAAACAGCGGCAAAATTACCGTTTCCGGTTTACCTTCTTTCGATCTGCAGAAAAATCTCGACTATCTCATCAGATATCCTTACGGCTGCGTCGAACAAATCACTTCATCAGCTTTCCCGCAGCTTTTCCTGAGCCAGTTGACCACCTTATCTGAAAATCAGGAGATGGAAGTCAGCAAAAATATCCGCGATGCCATCAGGAAACTTTCGAGGTTTCAGACTTCCGGCGGAGGTCTTTCCTATTGGCCCGGCGGCAATTATATTTCGGAATGGGGAACTTCTTATGTCGGCCATTTTATGATCCTGGCTGAGCAGAAGGGCTTCCTGGTTCCTTTTGATGTGAAAAAGAAATGGCTCGACTGGCAGTACAAAACAGCCTCGAATTATGACGACACAAAATATGATTACTGGGACCGGAGCGACTTTTTGCAGGCTTACCGTTTATACACACTGGCTTTGGCCGGACAAGCCAACATCAGCGCCATGAACCGCCTGCGCGAAAATCCAAAAATCACTGCCGATGCCCGCTGGCGGTTGGCTGCAGCCTATCTTTTGGCCGGTAAGCCTGAAGCTGCCAAAGAACTCATCCGCAACATTCCTCAAAATGCAACTTTTACTTATGATAATCCAGGTGCAACATTTGGCTCTTCACTCCGCGACCAGGCCATGATTCTGGAAACCTTAATACTTTTAAAACAGGAAAATGAAGCCTTTGAATTGCTGATAAATATGGCCGATCAAATGAAAAACACTTCCTTAAATACGCAGTCGGCGGCTTTTTGCCTGTATGCTTTTGCCCGTTTTGCCGAAACCAGCAAGATGGAAAAAGGTGTAAAAATTAGCTATCGTGCCGATGGAAAATCCGAAAACGTCGAATCCGGCAAAGCTGTTTATCAGATTTTGCTGACGGAAAACAATGCTTCCGGTGGCTCAGCAACCATCGAAAACACGGGTAAATCCAAACTTTTTGTAACCACAACGTTAACCGGTCAGCCCCTCGAAGGTGCCGAAGACAGTGAGACCAGAAATCTCGACATCAGCATCAAATACCTGTCGCAGCAGGGCACCCCGATGAATGTTGCCGACATTGTGCAGGGAACGGATTTTACTGCCGAAGTAACCGTGAAAAATCCCGGAAGGCTGGGAAGATACGAGAACCTTGCCCTCAACCAGGTGTTTCCGTCGGGATGGGAGATTTTAAATATGCGGGTTAACGATGAGCTTGTCATTAAGAAGGAGGCAGCCTACACGTATCGCGACATCCGCGACGACCGGGTTTATACCTTTTTCGATCTTGAGCCAAACCAGACAGTAACTTACCGGGTTTTCCTGAATGCCGCCTACACCGGAAGTTTTTATCTGCCGGCAGTGAGCTGCGAAGCCATGTACGACAGCCGCATCTATGCCCGCCAGAAGGGACAATGGGTTGAGGTGAGGAAGTAAAATAGTGCCGGAAACCGGGATTATGGATTTGAACCTTCGACCTTTCCAGGCGCTTTATTTTGAATGAAAACCAGCGATGATAAATTACAAAATGTGCAAATTTTCACCTGGAAATACCGCTTTGGAAAATTGAATTTCCGGGGGCAATTTTACACCTTAAAAATGGCCAAAATTCCATCATTTTTTGTTCGTTTATCGTTCGTTCATGGTTCGTTCATCCTATACTCAAAATCCGCTGCTCATTTACTCATGT